>JARLIR010000025.1 GCA_031291635.1 Rhizomicrobium sp.
CCAATCCTGGCAGAGCTGGTTTGAACTTTACCGGACCGTACATATCGCCAAGGGCAAGCCCGTCATCGTCTTTGGTGCCACGTTTGCCCCCGTCAACCTCAACACCTCGGCCGCTTATGTTTGGCAGCATTACGACGAAACTCGCAAAGAGTGGCACATTGTGCAGCAGCTCGAACTGCCGTTGCGCGGTGGGCGCGACAAGGGCTATCGCGGCTACACCTTCAAAACCGATCCCCAAGCTGGCTTGTGGCGGGTCGATTTTGTGACCGTGGATGGGCGGCTGATTGGCCGCGTCAAGTTCCAGGTCGAGACGGGTACGCCCGCTGAAGCTCTCAAAACGGTAATCCTCTAGGCATCTTTTTTCTGTAACCGGTTTGCGCCCGTCCTCGAATGTCTATTCGATGGAATGACGGAGGCGCAGGCATGACCAGACGCGAACTCTTTGCGACAGCGGCAATAGCCACAGTTTTGTTGTGGCCACTTACCGCCATGGCAGAGCAAACCGTGGAAATCACGGAGTTTTCGGCGGCCGGACAGCCGCTGGGCAAACATCGCAAGGCGAAAGTCACGAAAAGCGATGCCGAATGGCATGCCCTTTTGTCGCCGCTGGCGTTCGAGGTGACGAGGCGCGCGGGAACGGAGCGGGCCTTTACCGGCCCGGGTTGGAACAACCACGCCGACGGTCTCTATCACTGTGTTTGCTGCGGGACGGCGCTGTTTGACTCGCATACCAAATTTGAATCGGGCACTGGCTGGCCAAGTTTCTGGAAACCCATCGCCGCCGAAAATGTCGTAGAGACCCGGGACCACAGCCTCTATGAGATCCGAACTGCGGTCTCCTGCGCGCTTTGCGATGCGCATTTGGGGCACGTCTTTGACGATGGTCCGCGGCCGACTGGCCTGCGTTACTGCATGAATGCCGTCGCCCTCAGCTTTATCCCGCGCACTTGAAGGAGATGAAGATGCTCAAGACTTTCGCATTGACGCTGCTGCTATTCTTAGTCCCTGCCTCCGCGCAGGAGACCAACCGCCCCTTGCCCGCACCGCTAGACGATGCGCAAGCCACCGGATCGCAACAAGCGGTCTTCGCCGGCGGCTGTTTTTGGGGCCTGCAGGGAGTCTTCCAACGTGTCAAAGGTGTGCGCCAAGTTCTGGCTGGCTATTCCGGCGGCGCGGCGGGCACGGCGCATTACGACATGGTGGGGCAGAGCAATACAGGCCATGCCGAAGCAGTTCGCATCCTCTATGATCCGCATCAGGTCTCGTATGGCCGCCTTTTGCAGGTGTTTTTTTCGGTGATGGACCCCACCACCAAAAATTATCAAGGACCTGATGAAGGCTCGCAATACCGTTCCGAAGTCTTTGCTGCTGATGCCGAGCAGCACCGTGTTGCTCAGGCCTATATCGCTCAGCTGGCGCGATCACAGGCTTTTGCGCGCCCGATCGTGACGCTGGTCTCCGAGCTTCACGGTTTCTATCCGGCCGAGGGCTATCACCAGGATTATCTCCTGCGCCATCCCTACCAGCCCTATATCGTCATCAACGATTTGCCCAAGGTCGAAAAGCTGCAACGGCTCTATCCCGATCTCTATCAGAATCGCCCGGTCACCGTTGCAGCGCGCTGATCATTCGACCCAGGAATGGCCCTGGCGCTCGGTGAGGGCGAAAGCGCTCGACGGGCCCCAGGTGCCGGCGGTGTAGGGAAGGCAGCTCATATCGCGCGCCTTCCAGCCGTCGACGATGCGATCGATCCAGCGCCACGCTGCTTCGACCTCGTCGCGGCGCACGAACAGGAAGGTCGAGCCTTTGAGGGCATCGAAGATCAGGCGTTCGTAAGCGATGCGGCGGCGCGCGGTGCGGAAGGCGTCGGTCAAATTGAGATCCAGTGCCACCGGCTTCAGCCGTACTGCTTCCAACTCGGGGGTCTTGTTCATGATCTCCAGCCGGATCTCTTCCTGCGGCTGCAGGCGAATAATCAGCCGGTTCGCCACGTTGTCGGATTGGTGGAAGATCGAGTGCGGCACCGGCTTGAACTGCACCACGATCTGCGTCGTGCGGGTGGGAAGGCGTTTGCCGGTGCGCAGAAAGAAAGGCACGCCCGCCCAGCGCCAATTGTCGATATGGGCCACCAGGGCCACAAAGGTCTCGGTATCGGAATTACCGCCACCGGCCTCTTCGGAATAGCCGGGCACGGCGCCGCTTTCGGTATAGCCCTTGCGGTATTGACCGCGGACGGTTTCGCGCTCGACTTCGGCCGCACCAATCGGGCGCAGGGACTTCAGCACCTTCACTTTTTCATCGCGCACGGAATCGGCATCTAGATTGGCGGGTGGCTCCATGGCGACGAGGCACAGCAGCTGCAGCATATGGTTTTGCACCACGTCGCGCAGCGCGCCATAAGAATCGTAATAGGACCAGCGTCGTTCCACGCCCACGGTCTCGGCCACGGTGATCTGTACGTGCTCGATAGAGTCTTTGTTCCAAAGCGGCTCGAACAGCATATTGGCAAAGCGCAGCGCGATCAGATTTTGCACCGTATCTTTGCCGAGATAGTGATCGACGCGATGGATGTGATCTTCCGGGAAGGCTTGCGATAGCGAGGCCTCGATCAAGCGCGACGAGGCCAGGTCATGGCCGATCGGCTTTTCAATAGCGATACGGGATTGGGGTTGAATCAGGCCGCTTTCCCGCAAGTGCTGGGCGATAACACCGAAGAAGTCCGGTGAGGTCGAGAGGTAAAAGAGCAGGATCGCGGTATCCTTCAAATGCTCCGCGATCTTGGCATAAGGCCCTGGCTGGGTGACGTCGCCGTCGCAATAGCGCAGGCGCTGGGCGAAATGAGCGAATGCCTCGTCGCTGTAATTGGCCTTCGCGGCATCTTTTACCGCTTTCTGGATCTCCTCCGCGAAGCTGGCATCGCTGTGCAGAGCGCGCGCCACACCGAGGATGACCATATCCGGCGGTAGGTGGCCTTCCTTATCGAGGAAGTACAGGGAGGGAAATGTCATCTTGAGCGCGAGGTCTCCCGTCGCGCCGAATACCACCATCGCTTTTTTATCAGTCATCGTTCGTCCTAAACGCAAAACAGACCGGTCAAATGCAAACAGGCCAGGGAGTCTTCCCTGGCCTGCTCCAAATGGCAATCAATGATGCGCCGTTCCGTAACGGGAACTGCGTATTTTTAAGCGGTCTTGGTCTTGAACACGGCCAGTTTCAGGCGTGGCGACAGGATGTGAATGACCAGCACGGCGACGAAATAGATGATGCCAGCCACCAGGAAGACGGTCGAATAGCCGCCGAGCCCCGACAGCGCCTTTGCGACGCCTTTGGCCATGATGATGCCACCAAGGGCACCAGCGGTGCCGCCGATGCCAGAACAACGACCAACGGCCTCCTTCGGCATCAGATCCGAGGTCAAGGTCATCAAATTGGCCGAAAAGGCCTGATGCGCTGCGGCAGCGATGCCGATGATGCCGATCGTGAACCAAAGGTCATGTGTCAGCATGGTGAGGAAGGCCACCGGAAGCACGCAAGCCGCGCAAATGAGCAGGGTCAGCTTACGCGCCTTGTTCACGCTCATGCCGGCCTTGATCATTGCTGACGACATCCAGCCGCCGATCACGGAGCCGAAATCCGAAATCAGGAAGATGAGGATGATCGGCAACTGCATGCCGAGAAAGATCCCATAGTCATGGACATAGGCGCCGCGGAAAAAGGACGGCAGCCAGAAGGAATAGAAGAACCACACTGGGTCGGTCAGAAGCTTGCCGAGGCCGTAGGCCCAGGTCTCGCGCTTGAGCAGAACAGTGAGCCAGGGAAGCTGCTGCACGGGGACGAAGGGGTCGCTTTGGATATAGGCAAGCTCGGATTTGTTGACGAACTTGCTTTCGGTCGGTCGGCTGTAGAACGGAATCCAGATCAGCAGCCACAAGATGCTGAGAAGACCAGTCGCAACGAAGGCCCATTGCCAGCCCAAGGCGAGAAGAACGAAGGGAACGATCATCGGCGTCAGGATGGCGCCCAAATTCGAACCGGCATTGAACCAGCCGATGGCGAGCGAGCGCTCACGCTGCGGGAACCATTCGGCCACCACTTTGAGGGCCGCCGGAAAGTTGCCGCCTTGGCCAAGGCCGAGCATGGCTTGGCTGGCCATAAAGCTCACGAGCACCCATTCGACCGGCAAAAAGCCGATCAAGGCGCAGGCCATATGAGCCACGGTCCAAACACTGACCGCGATCAAGTAGCCGCGTTTGGCGCCAAATTTGTCGATCACCTGGCCAAACAGCAGAAAGCCGACGGCATAGGCGAACATGAAAAATTGCACGATGCTGGCGTAATCGGCCTCGGTCCAATGGTACTGGTCGGAGAGCGCGGGCTTGAGATAGCCGATTGTAAGCCGGTCCACATAGAGCAGGCTGGTCGCTGCAAAGATCAGTCCGCAGACCACCCAGCGATACCATCCGTTTGCCCGAATGGATTGGGGCCCTGCTGCATTCACAGTGCCGTCGGTAGTACTCATTATCCTCGTCTCCCTGGAGGGCGCGAATTCCGCCGCTGGTCGTTCCTTTGTCTGGCGCAGTCGTGCCTTGTGCGGCGCGTACTCCCAGTCACTGCCGCGCCTTGGATAGCACAGACAATTAGACCTCACGAGGTCGCCAATGCCGCTCCCCATCGCATATTTAAGTCTATGACGGCATTGTGCTAATTTTGGGGACGCCGGGTGTTGACACAATCATGGCGAGCGCCGGAGCGGTGAATCTGACACCGGTGGACTTTAGGCTGGGGGATGGGATGGGAATCAGCAGCGCGCCTTTTCAGGTGTTCGGGCCCTCACACAAAGTGGTGTTGCTGCTGATTGTGGCGGTACCCGTTGCTCTATCGCTGCTGGTCCACGTGCTGCGTAGCAACCGGCTCGAGCGCGCCCTCTGCTGGGCTTTTGCCCTGATTATTGGCGGCTGTTGGATAGCTTGGTATGTGGTCTTCACGCAGCACGGTTGGCTTGATCGCGGCAACGCCCTGCCGCTCGATCTCTGCAGTTGGGCGGCTATCGCCACCATCATCGCTTTGATCGGAAAGCACCAGAAAAGCTACGAATTGGCTTGGTTTTGGGCCATGGCCGGGACGGTGCAGGGGATCGTGACTCCCGATATTCCGTTCGATTTTCCCGAGTTCCGCTTTATCGAATTTTCGCTCTTCCACGGCGGCATCATCGCGGCGGTGTTGTTTCTGACACTTGGGCTCAAGATGCGTCCCTATCCGGCCTCGATTCCGCGCGTGGTGGGCTGGTCGCTCGTCTATATGGCGGTGGCTGGCTCCGCCGATTGGGCCCTCAAGGTCAATTACGGGTTCCTGCGCGCCAAGCCCAGCCACGCCTCACTCTACGATCTGATGCCCGGCTGGCCGTGGTATATCGGTGTGGTCGTGATACTGGCGACCGCGTCGGTTTTGCTCTGCTACGCGCCGTTTTTTGTCGCCGACAGCATCGCTTGGCTGCGCAAACGCTACCATCTGATCTCCTTGCCCTGATAATCGAGAAATTGGCCACTGTTGCCAGGCCACAATTCTGCGATTCGATTCATCATCTCCGCCACACTTTCGGCGGCGGATAGCGGAGCGCTTGAGCCACCCATATCGGTTTTGACCCAGCCGGGATGCAGGATGGCGACTTTGATACCGTGCTTCTTCCATTCCAAAGCCAGGTTGTGGGCAATCATATTGAGGGCTGCTTTGGAAGCCCGGTAGGCCAGATGTCCACCGGTCGAATCGGCGATTGAGCCCATCTTGCTGGTGAGCACGACCAATTTTTTGTCCTGACCCGACAGCAGGTTGAGCTTCAGCGCTTGGGCCACCAGCAGCGGGCCGAGGCTGTTGACGCGGTAAGTTTGTAGGAAACCTGCCCAATCCGCGTCGTCGGCGTCTTGCAGCTCTGGGCCGTAATAGCCGGCATTGGCGATCAAAATGTCGATGGGCACAGCCTTAAGCGTGACTGCGAGTGCCGTGGCGGAGGCCGGGTCGGTAACATCGAGTTGTTCCACCCTCACGCCGAGTGCCGTCAGTTTGTCCGCCTTTTCTGGCTCGCGGCAGGTGGCGATGACAGTGGCGCCGTCGGCAGCATATTGGCGGGCGAACACAAGTCCGATGCCGCGATTGGCCCCGGTAATCAGCACGGTCGTCATATCTTGCCTTTCTCAGAGTTGTAATTCTGCCGAGTTTGCCGTTTACCTTGGCCTCATGTCTATCTGGGGAAAAATCGGCGTTGGTGCCGCGGGTATGCTGGTGGGTGGTCCTTTGGGGGCCGCTTTGGGCGTGGTGGCTGGCCATTACCTGTTCGACAAAAGCGCTGAGGACGATGGCGGCGATCCGGGTGTCGCCTTCACCATTGCTATGATTGCGCTGGCGGCCAAAATGGCCAAGGCCGATGGCGTCGTCACGGAAGAAGAAGTCGAGGCCTTTGAGCGGATTTTTAGCGTGCCGCCGGACCAGCTGTCTACCGTGCGGCGCTTTTTCGATTTGGCCCGCCAGGATACCGCTGGCTACGAATCTTATGCAGCGCAGATCGCTCGGCTTTATGCAGGTCAGCCTGCCGTGCTGGAAGACATTCTGGATGGTCTCTTCGAGATCGCAGCGGCCGATGGCGTGATGCATCCCGATGAGGCGGCATTTCTCGAACATGTCGCCGAGATTTTCGGCTTTTCGCAAGGCGAGTTCCGCCGCATCCGCGCCTCGCATTTTCCGCCTGACGCGGCGGATCCATATGTCGTAATCGGCGTCAGTTATGATGCCGACAATGACGAAATCAAACGCAGCTATCACCGCCTGGTGCGCGAGAACCATCCCGATCAGCTGATCGCGCGTGGCGTGCCCGAAGAATTCATCCGCATCGCCACGGACAAGCTGGCGGCCATCAATGTCGCCTACGAAAAAATCGTCGCCGAGCGTGCCACGGCCTGACGTTAGATCGAACAGCGCGGGCTGAGTTCACCGGCCACCGCACGCCAAAACGCTTGGCGCGCGCCATCCCCTTCTTTTCCGGCCTGCTCGGCGAGTGTCCGCGCGTGGCGATGGGCGCCCAAGCCGTGGGATGCCGCCAGCGCATTGGCTGTGCGGGCAACGTCGTTGTGGTCTGGCGTCTCAGTCATCGCAGCAATCCTTTGGAAGCATCAGCACTTACCCGTCCCGGGCGGGTCTGCAAAGCGGGGGCGAAGACTCACCCTTGACATTTGATGATTTTATGATGATATATGCATCATGAAAACACCCTATAATAAGCAATGGAGTATCCCATGACCAAATTTGGTGTCGGTGTGGGGGAGGAGTTCCCCGTCGACGAAGAGAACCGTTCGGAACAGGAAGCGGGCTCCGAAGGTCGTAGCCATCGCTGCGGCCGCGGTGATCGTGGAGCCGGGCACGACGCCTGGCATCAGTTTCGTGATCAGATGCGTGCCGAATGGCGGGCCCGCCGCCGGGCCTTCCACGATTCCATGGGGCGCCATCACGACGGCGAAGGCATGGATGATTTGCGCGCCCATCATATGCACCGGCTCGTGATTGGTGGTTTGGCGCTAGTCGGTCTGGCCGCGCTGCTCAGCCTTTTTCATTCGCGGCGCTAAGGAGAAAGCGATGCACGAGCACCACCGTCGCCGCTTTCGCGGCATGAGCGCCGAAGCCATGCGCGCCGCCGCCGACGCCATCGAAGCTGGCGGTGAGCCGGTTCGCGCCACCACCCGCGTCCAGCTGGAATTGCCGCCGCAAGCCATGGAACGTTTGCAGCGCCTGAAGGATCGCACCGAAGCCGCCTCTTATGCCGAGGTTATCCGCAACGCTTTGCGGCTGTTCGAGGCTTTGGTGGATGAGCACGAAAAAGGCGCCGAATTCTCCCTCAAGCGTGCCGATGGCGAAGTCGTGGCGTACAAGATCTTCGTCGGATGAGGGGTTTCTGCTTAAATGGCGCGCATGCAAATCATCGAGCGCCCTTCCCCCAATCATGATGCGCGGTCCGCGCCCATCGATATGCTGGTCCTGCATTACACTGGCATGCGTAAGGGCGCGGAAGCGCTTGCCCGGCTGTGCGATCCTGTGGCCCAGGTCTCGGCGCATTACACGATCGATGAAGACGGTACGATCTACCGCCATGTCGAGGAGGCGCGCCGTGCCTGGCATGCCGGTGTGTCCTATTGGGCGGGCGAGACCGCGATCAACGCCCGCTCCATCGGCATCGAACTGGTTAATCCCGGCCATGAATTCGGTTACCGGCCCTTTGCCGAGCCGCAGATTGTCAGCCTGATCGCACTCGGCAAGGGTATCCTCGCGCGCCACGCCATTGCACCTCAGCGCGTCCTCGGTCACTCCGATGTGGCGCCAGCGCGCAAGACCGATCCTGGTGAGCTGTTTCCCTGGGCCCGTCTTGCCGCCGACGGTATCGGTTTGTGGCCGTCTGCTTTTGGCGAGGCGTTGGACGTCACGACCTTCGCCGCGGCCCTTGCCAAATTTGGCTACGGTGTGCCGCCAGCAGTCGACACGCCCCTCGAAGCCGTTATCACTGCTTTCCAGCGCCATTTTCGGCCCAGCACTATCGACGGGGTGGCCGATGACGAATGCGCAGCCATCCTTGCCGCCCTCATCAAGGCCTGCTGACAAAAATTATCGGTCTGATCGGCGGCAAAGACCGCTTGGCCGCGCGGGCTTGAAATGCTCGTTCCTAGCGGCGAGGAGCAGGCCGAAATCCACCGCATCATTCTGGACGAACGGGTCCTCGGCCGCCTCGAATCGTCCCCCCCCGCCACCTGTCAGGCGATCATCGCGGGCCCGACCGGCTAAGGCGCTGCGGGCGAGATTCTGGCTTGCACCGAGCTGCTGCTCTTGCTTGGCGCCGCCGATTACCCCGCTCCCCTCTACGATACCACATAGATTCATGCGCTTAGCGCGGTTGAGCGGGTTCTCGGGTAAGCTCTCACGCAACGAAACTGCGCCTGCCCAGCGTCCCAAAAGTGACACCCAGCAATATTCGGGGAACCACCTTCTATCGCTGGTAAATAATGTGTTAAAATTTCTGCGACTAGGCAGAGGAGGGTTGCCATGCCCAAGGATAGTGAGCCCGTTGCGGGTCTCGAAGTGACGCAAGTTTATCCGCAGCAGGTCGCGCCCATGCAGGCAGTCCCGCAGGGTGGCACACCGGTGTCGAATGGCAATGGTCTGCTTATGGTTCCCGGCGGTGCGAACCCGATTTTTGTAGTCCCGCAGGCGGCGCCCCAGCCTGTCGCATCCCAGCCGTCGGTGGTGGTGCTGATGGTATCGGCGAAAGACGAAAAGAAAGAAGAAAAAAAGGAAGTTTCGAGCGTCTTCCAAAGGCTTTGAAGCGCAAGAAAGGGGCGGAGTATGGGGTATTGGGCATCTGCCGCGGTGGTGATCACCGCGTTGGTCATTTCGGGCGCGGTTTACATGGCGTTCTTCTGGCCGGTTGGCAGTGCCAAAAAAAGGATGGCGGCGCATCATCGCGACATGCGCACGACCTGGAAAGTAGTGAAGCTCGGAGGCCCCATTCTCAAGAACTTGGGAATGGATAAGAAGATCCAATACGGCGTGATCGTCTCGACCGACGACATGTTGGCGCTGACCCAGACCATGTTGTTCTGCCCGCTGATCAACGGCGTCGATGACGACACGCTGCTCGCCGTTTTGCCCTGGCATGTTGAGGTCAAGATTAGGGACGAGCCGGAGCGGCACTACGCCCGCATCGATTACGAACACAAATACGTCTCGACCAAGATCATCCTGCCGATTCAGTCCAATGACATTGACCAGGATGGGCGCGAGCGCGGCTATCTCGATGCCACCTCGCAGGCGGCGGTGTCCGAGAAATTATCGGCTTGGTTCCCCCCCTTCAGCAAGCTGGCGAAGAAACCGTTTGGTTCCGATCACGGCCTGCATCTATAAGCAGCGGGCGTCAGATGGCTGGATGACCGCTTGCGAATGTGGCTGCACGGGGCTCGCCTTGTGCAAAGCGCGTTGGTGAGAGGAAAGTCCGGGCTCCACGGAAACACGGTGACGGATAACATCCGCCGGGGGCAACCCTAGGGAAAGCGCCACAGAAAATATACCGCCATTCCGGCGCGGCCTTCGGGCAACGACGGACGGTAAGGTTGAAAAGGTGCGGTAAGAGCGCACCGCGGGTCTGGCAACAGAAACGGCATGGCAAGCCCCACCGGGAGCAAGACCAAATAGGGACGGCACGTAATCCGTTTCCGGATAGCCGTCCGGGTAGGTCGCGAGAGGCAGTCGGTAACGGCTGTCCCAGAGGAATGGTCATCTATCCGCCTTCGGGCGGGGGACAGAACCCGGCTTAGAGGCCGTCTGACGCTTTTTACAGTTTCAACTGCTTTTCAGAGACGAACTCAACCTATCCATGTTTATCGTGGTATGCGTGACCTTTGGTTGCGTGGGTGGGGTGCGATGGAAACCGTAGAGAACAACGAAGAATTTGGTCGCGTTGCGGAAGATGCGATCCTCGATGACGTCGATGAGGATGAGCAAGGCGGACCAACGAGGACACGTGATCTTCGCAAGGAGGCCGACGAAATGCGGCAGTGCTTTACGCGCTATGCATTTCAGGCAATTGGCCTCTGCAGTCTCGCTTTCGCGGGTCTCTTCCAGCTGATGTTTCGGCAGCCGGCTGTCGGACTTTTTGCTTTTGGCCTGTTGCCTATCATCTTGGCGATTTGCCGATTGGGTACTTATAAATATGCGATTTCCAATCGCGCTTATGGCTATGAGTTTTATCTCGAGCGCACGCGTGACGTTCCGGCTGAATTTCGCGGCCGTTGGAAGCCGGAGTATCGCGGTCTGAGTTGGGAAGAGGCCATGCATGCGTGGCGCGTGGTACAGGCCATCCTATTCGAAAAGATCTGCGTCAAGGGCCACGTCTGGCCGGATCGTATTCGGTCTGCGTGGAAAATACGCAAGCGCCGTTCCGTCTGGTTTCTGCCAGCGACGGAGTTCGAGAAGAGTTCAAACGCAAAATGGTTTCCCAGCACCTATCTGCGAAATCTTATGGTTTTTCTGTATATAATGGCACTTTGTGCAGTTGCTATAATGCTCCTTTCGGCTGGCGAATTCATGCTGATCCGAAAACCGCCACATGCACCGGAGCCTGCGGCACAGACAGAGCAAGCCGCGGTGGCTGGACCCAAAGCGCGACAATCTTCAGTGGTCAACGGTCTGGTTCAGCACTTAGCAATGGGCGGCGCTCGGGCTCAGCAGTCAGAGGCAGGCGTTGCTCAGCGGCCCCCAGCGCAAGGCGATTTCAGTGCGCCGCTCTTGCTCGAACCTTTCGACGGGCTTCCTGGTCCGGCTGGCGCATGGGCCAGTGGCGTCGCCGCGCTCTTCTCGTTCCTCCTGATTTCTCTCAGGTGGTGGAGTGATTCCGTGCGCTGTCGCATGTTGCGCAGCGAGCTTCAATCGATTCCGGCCAACGCGCTGATTTGGCAGGCTACGGTGATTGCTCATTACACGGCAGTAGGAAAATCGCGCCAATATCGGCTGACGACCGATCAACTTTTGGACATCGTTAGCGAACTGCGCGGTAAGGAATTGAAGAGTGCCAAGAGCGGTAATGCGGAGTTTTATATTGCGCGAGAGCAGCAGAAAAAGTCGTTTGACTTTCAGCCCGATGGATTGGGGCTGATGGGATATTCCTTCTGGCTCTCCCAGGAGGCGGCTTCGCTCGCTGCAAATGCGCTCGATATCCATGGGTGGATCGCGACCCGCTGTAAAGCATCGCCGTGAAAGGGCGACGGCATAGCGCTTTCACCAATACGCCCGCATCAGCTCCTTGGCCCAGTCGGGCTCGCGGAAGGCGCCGCGGGGTAGGAATCCACTCCATACCGGCTTGATGTCGAGCACCGGCGTGCCATCAATGGCATCCAGACCCGCCACCGTCAGGACGCTGCCTTCCAGCGACAGGAGCCGGCAGATGGTGGCGCCCAAATGGTTGGGGCGGTCTTTGGCGCGCTGGGCGAAAATGCCTACCTTGGGCCAATCTTGCCGCCCGCGCGGACGGCGCGCCGCCGTCTCCGGTGGGGTGCTCACGGCGTGGAAGTAAAACAGCACCTCCACATGGGAAAATTGCTCGAGACCGAGCAAAGCCTCGGCGCCGAATTGCTCGGTGTCGAGTTCGATCCGGGCTGGAACCTCGTCCCAGCCGTCGTCCAGGGGTTCCTGCCGCCCCGCCCGGACAATACCGACCGCCTTCATCAAGAATCCGTTCGCCATTGTCATCGTCCTTTTAAATTAGAACAAAACGAGATCAATATGCCCACATTAAGAGATAATTTACCAAGCTTAGCGCATGCTTAACGTGTTGTTTATTTGTTCTACGATTCGCAAGAGCTAGTGGAGTTGATACAAGGTGACATCTAGCCGTAGGTACTCAACCCCCTCATACTATTAGGCTTTTCCCTTGACTCCCAGCTCTGTCCCATAGTATCCCATAACGTCCCACAAGCAGTAAGAGCGCGGATTTCCGCGTTTTCGTCGCCAGGAGCGACGGAAAGCCAAATTGCTCGAGGGACTTAGGGGACGGGGCCGGTGTCCAACCAGCGTTTCATATCGACGGTTGCTGGTACGCTCGACGGCAAGGGGCGGGTTTGCATCCCCGCGTCCTGGCGGCAGATCCTCACGGCCCAAGACACCCACGGCGTCTACATCTGCCCGAATTTGGAAGGTGGCTCGCTGGATGGGTTCGGCCAGGCCTTGATGGATGCCGAATGCGAACGCCTCGACACGCTGGATCCGCTGCTGTCGGCTTTGCATGACGATCTCGCCACCCACATCACCGCCGAGAGCATGCTGTTGCCGATCGATGAGAATGGCCGCATCCGCTTGCCGGAAGATTTCATTCAAGCCGCCGGTCTGAAGGACAAAGTTGTCTTTGTCGGGCTTGGCCGCAAATTCCAGATTTGGGATCCGGTGGCCTATGCCCCGGTCAAGGCCAAGCGTTTGGCCGGTGCTCTGGCCGAAAGGTCAGCGCGCGCTGCCAAGGAAGAAGCGGCCCGCGAACCGGCGGTTGCTCCGCCCATACCACAGCCGATAGGGACGCCATGAGCCACGTCCCGGTCCTGATCGCCGAAGTGCTGGAGGCTTTAAGCCCGCACGACGGCGGTCATTACGTTGATGGCACCTTTGGCGGTGGTGGCTACACGCGCGCCATTCTCGAGACTGCCAATTGCCGCGTTCTCGGTATTGATCGTGATCCTGCCGCTATCGCGCGCGGGCAGACGCTGGTTGAGGAATTCTCTGGCCGCCTCACGCTTGCCCATGGCGCCTTCTCGGATATGGACGATCTGTTGGCGATGGCGGGCGAATCCGGCACCGATGGCGTCGTGCTCGATCTCGGCGTTTCCTCGTTCCAGTTTGATGAGCCGGATCGCGGCTTTTCCTTCCGCTTCGACGGTCCGCTGGATATGCGGATGAGTGCAGAGGGGATGAGCGCGGCCGACTTCATCAATACCGCCGACGAACGCGAAATCTCCGATGTCATCGCTAAGCATGGCGAAGAGCGCCAAGCCCGCCGCATCGCCAAAGCCATTGTTGGCGCGCGACCCATCACGCGTACCTTGGAACTGGCCAAGCTGGTCGCCGATACCCTCGGCCCGGCGGCGCTGCGCCATCCCATCCATCCGGCGACACGCACCTTCCAGGCTTTGCGCATCCATGTGAATGACGAACTCGGCGAGCTCACCCGCGCGCTCGAAGCCGCCACCACGATTTTGCAGCCGCAAGGCCGTCTCGTCGTAGTTTCGTTTCATTCGCTCGAAGATCGCATCGTCAAGCGCTTCCTCACCGAATTCGGCAAAGAAACCCCGCAGCCCTCGCGTCACGCGCCCGGGCTCGTCGGTGCCGCCAAACCGCAATACCGCCTCTTGGGAGCAAAGCCCGTTGGTCCCAGTGACGGCGAAATCGCAACCAATCCTCGGTCCCGCTCAGCCAAGCTGCGCGCGGCCGAACGCTTGGTTGATTAGGAGAGAGCTATGATCCGTATTGTCAGCACGCTCTGCGTCGGTCTCCTCGGCTTCACAGTGATCTCAGCCTATCACGTTTCCGAACAGGCCCGGATCGCCAAGCAGGAGCTTCGCCACACCGAAACCCAGATTGCCTCGGAAACCACCGAGATCAGTGTTCTCGAAGTGCAATGGCAAAAGCAGGCTAGCCCCGAGACCATTCAAAAGCTCGCCGAGGCGTCCCTTGGCATGGGCAACACCACCACAGTGCAGCTGGCCTCGGTCACCCAATTGCCCCGTCGCAGCGATGCCTTGAATGGCGAAGAGATGCAGCAGGCCAGTCTGCAAAGCTCTGGCGCGCCGATGCCTGCTCCCGTTCTGAAGATTTCTGCCCGTAGCGGAATGTGATGGTCCATGACGCCCCAGCTCACCATCTATCAGCGTCGTATTCTCATCGGGATGGTGTTCTGTGTCGCCGCCTTTCTCGCTGTGGGTGTGAAGCTTGTGATGGTGATGGGTTTTGCGCCGACGGCGGCCCCGTCGCGCCATGCCCCGCCCATGGTATTCTCCCGCGCTGATTTGCTGGACCGCAATGGTGAGATCATCGCCCGTGATCTGCCCGCGGGTGATCTCTACGCTCGTCCCGCACTTCTGAAAGACAAGACGCGCGCCGCGCAAGGTCTGGCGGCGGCGCTTGATGTCGATGGCGAGCACGTCGCAACGTTGCTCAAGAACAAGTCGCCGTCGGTCTTGATTGCCCGCCAAGTGTCTTTGACTGACCAAGCCAAAATCGCCGCGCTCAAGCTGCCCGGCCTGGAATATCTGCGTAATTCAAAACGCTTCTACGCTGACGGCCGCACCTCGGCGCAAGTGATTGGCGTCACCGATCTCGATGGCAAGGGTGTTTCGGGACTCGAACGCGGCGTCGAAGCCAAGTTGCGCGATGGCAGCGGTCCGGTGACGACCTCCATCGACAAACGCGTGCAGTTCATTCTCGCAGCCGAAACCGCTTCCAGCATGGCCGAATTCCGCGCCCACGCCGCTGGCGGTTTGATCTTGGACGTGCAGACCGGTGAAGTCCTCGCCATGGTTTCGCTGCCGGATTTCGATCCCAATGTGCGCCAGTTCACTGCCACCGATTCCGGCCGCAACATTATGGTCCAGGATGTTTATGAGCTGGGCTCGGTGTTTAAGATTTTCGCTTTTGCGCTCGGCATTGAGGATCACAAAATCCAGCTCAGCGAAAATCTGCCGATCGGCAATGGTCTCAAGATCGGGCGCTTCACCATTCATGAAGCCGAGCATATGCCTGCCTATCTCGCAGCCCGTGATGTGCTGGCGCAGTCTTCCAATATCGGCACCGCGCAGATTGCGCTGCGTTCTGGCGGCGAGCGCCAGCGCGCTTTCCTGGGCAATCTCGGCTTGCTGTCGCCGCTGCGCAGCGAATTGCCGGAGCGCGCCCGCCCGCTTTTTCCCGAGCATTGGGGCACTATCGAAACCGCCACCATCGGCTTTGGTCATGGCATTTCGGTCAGCCCACTCTCTTTTGCCGCAGCGGCCGCCTCGGTCGTCAATGGCGGGCGGCGTGTGGCTCCGACATTCCTCAAACACCCGGATGACGCGCGCGGCGAACAGGTTGTGTCGGCCCAAACCAGCGCAACCATGCGTTCGCTGTTGCGCTATGTTGTCACCAACGGCACGGGAAAAAAGGCCGATGTTCCCGGCTATGATGTCGGTGGCAAGACCGGATCGGCGGAAAAGCCGGGTCGCCATGGTTACCAGGCCGGCAAGTTGGTGACCTCTTTTTGTGCTGCCTTTCCTATCGAAAATCCGCGCTATCTCGTATTTGTTGTGCTCGATGAACCCCACGGAACCAAAGCGACCGCCGGATTTGCGCTGGCCGGATATACTGCCGCTCCACTGGTCGCCCATGTGGTGGCGCGGATTGCACCCTTGCTGAGGGTCCAGATCAATCCGCTAACCGCCAACAAAAAAGAGAGCACTTAGATGCCAGTGGCGCACGGGTTGGCAGTGGACTGGGAGGCGGTGAAGGGATTCACCGGGCTTGCCAGTGACAGTCGTCAGATTAAGGCGGGCTATCTCTTCGCTGCCATCGCGGGCACCAAGGGTGATGGCGCGCAGTTCGTGGCGGATGCAGTGGCGCGCGGCGCCGTGGCGGTACTCGGCCATCCTACTCTTGCTGAGGCAGTGGCCGCGGCCGGTGTCGCCTTCATTCCCGCGGACAATCCGCGTCTAGCGCTCGCCCATTATGCCGCCGCCTTTTATGGCCCCCAGCCCAAAGTGATTGCCGCCGTCACCGGCACCAATGGCAAAACCTCGATTGCCGTTTTCCTGCGCGAAATCTGGACGCGGCTCGGCAAGCCTGCTGCGAGCATGGGAACCATTGGCGTGGTGACGCCGGCGCGCACCATCAAACTCGACAACACCACGCCCGGCCCTATCGAAGTGCAGAGCATTCTCGCAGAGTTGAAGGCGGAGGGCATTGATCATCTGGCGCTGGAGGCTTCCAGCCATGGCCTGGATCAGTATCGCCTTGATGGCGTGGACATTGCCGCCGTCGCCGTCACCAACATCACCCGCGATCATCTCGATTATCATCCCTCCTTCGAAGCCTATATCCAAGCCAAGCTGCGGCTCTTCCGTGACCTCGCGCGCGATGGCGCCGCTGCAGTGATCAATGCCGATGCCGATTACGCCGACCGTTTCATCGCGGCGGCGGCGGAACGGGGCCTGCGCCTCTTCACCGTGGGCGAGCACGGTGGCGGCTTGAAACTCATCACGCGCCAGCCGACGCCAGAAGGCCAGATTCTTGAAATCGTATTTGCCGGCCAAACTTACACCGTGGCCTTGCCGCTAGCCGGTGCATTCCAAGCCTCCAATGCCTTGGTCGCTGCCGGGCTGGCGATTGGTCTCGGGGAAGATCCAGTCGCGGTGTTTGAAGCGCTCACCACTTTGATAGGCGCTCCGGGGCGTTTGGAGAAAGTGGCCATCGCCGCTTCGGGCGCGCCGATCTTTGTCGATTACGCCCATACGCCCGATGCCCTCGAGACCGTGCTGCTGGCGCTGCGCCCGCACACCATGCGCAAACTCAGTGTCGTTTTCGGCTGCGGCGGCGATCGTGATAAGGGCAAGCGTCCCTTGATGGGGGAGAGCGCCCTGCGTTTGGCCGACCGCGTCATCGTCACCGATGACAATCCGCGCAGTGAAATGCCGCGTGAAATCCGCAGCCAAATCCTCGCCGCTTGTCCGGGCGCCAGCGAGATCGCGGATCGCGCCTTGGCTATCCATACGGGGATTTCCGAGCTTTCCTCCGGTGACGTTTTGGTTATCGCTGGCAAAGGCCATGAAAGCGGGCAAATCGTCGGCGCTACCATTCACCCCTTCAATGATCGTGACGAAGCGATCAAAGCCGCCATCGCGCAGGGCGGGCGGGAGTATCTGCCATGAACGTGTTATGGACATCGGCGGAACTCGAAGCGGCCACGCTTGGCCAAGCCTCTGAACCTTTCTCCGTTACCGGGCTGGCGCTGGATTCGCGCAAGCTTCATCCCGGCGCGCTCTATCTCGCCATCAAAGGCGAGACCAAAGACGGCCACGACTTCGTCGCCAATGCTTTTGAACATCAAGCCGCGGCGGCGCTGGTCTCCAAGGCGGTATCCGGTGGCCCCACACTTACTGTCGCGCACACCCAGCGCGCCCTCGAAGATATGGCTCGCGCCGCGCGCGCCCGCAGTGCCGCCACCGTCATCGCGGTGACAGGCAGCGCCGGAAAGACCACGACCAAGGAATTGCTCAAGCGCGCCTTCTCCGCCTTGGGACCGACTCATGCCTCAGGCGCCTCCTTCAACAATCATTGGGGTGTGCCCTTCAGCGTCGCCAGCCTGCCGCGCGAGGCCCGTTACGCCATTTTTGAAATCGGCATGAACCATTTCGGCGAGATCCGTGGCCTCGTCAGCTTTGCCCGCCCGCAAATTGTCCTCATCACCACCATCGCGCCGGCCCACCTTGAATTCTTCGGCAATTGCGAAGCCATCGCTGACGCCAAATCCGAAATTTTCGAAGGCCTGGAAGCGGGCGGAACCGCGCTCTTGCCGGTCGATAGCCCCTATTGCGAACGCCTGCGCGCCCGCGCCAAACAATTCGGGGTTGCCAACATTCTCACCTTCGGCACGGCGCAATGCGCCGATGCCCGCCTCATTGGTGTTGAGGAGAGTGCGAACTCCATTCGTCTCAAGGCAGAAATTTTGGGCAAGACGGTTGATGCCGTGATCGGCGCGCCGGGGCACCATATGGCCTCCAATGCACTCGGGGCTTTGCTGGCGGTGGCAGTTGCGGGCGGTGATGTCACTGTTGCCGCCGAGGCCATGCGCGATTTCACGGCTCTCAAAGGTCGCGGCCAGCGCATCGCCGCGCACGGCCTCGAAATCATCGACGAAAGCTATAACGCCAATCCGGCTTCGATGGCGGCAGCCTTGTCGCTTTTGGCCAAGGCGCCAGGGCGCAAGATCGCGGTGCTCGGTGATATGCTGGAACTGGGGCCTGAGAGCCCGGCGCTGCATGCTGCCATCGCGCCGCATCTGGAGGTTGCCGATCTTGTCTTTCTGTGCGGGCCGCTGATGCAGTCGCTCTACGACGCTCTGCCGCCCGCGCGCCGCACGGCTTACGCCGCCAATTCTGCAGAACTGGCGCCAATGGTGGCCGCCGCCGCGACAGCAGGCGACACGGTTCTGATCAAAGGTTCGAACGGCAGTCGTATGTCGCTTGTGATCGATGCGTTGAAGGGCAGGGGCGAGTAGATGTTCCATTTTCTGTTTTATCTGCCTCATGCCGATCAGATGGCGTTTTTGCGCCTCTTCAAATACCTGAGCTTTCGCTCGGCGGGCGCGATCCTGACGGCGTTGTTCATCGCCTTTTGGATTGGACCGAGCTTGATCGCTTGGCTCAAGGTCAAGCAAGGTAAAGGCCAGCCCATTCGCGAAGATGGGCCAGCCCGTCACATCATCGAAAAGAAAGGCACGCCCACCATGGGCGGCCTACTGATTTTGATTTCGGTGGTGGTCTCGACTCTGCTCTGGGCGGATTTGACGAGCTGGTATGTCTGGATCGTGCTGTTCGTCACCGTTAGTTATGGCCTGCTCGGGTTCGCCGACGATTACGTCAAGGTGACCAAGCGCACCTCGGATGGCGTCAGCGGGACGCTTCGTCTGGTCGCCGAATTCGGCGTCGCGGCCGTTGCCACCTATTGCATCATGCGCCTGCAGTCGCCCGAACAGAGTGGCGCGCTGGCCGTTCCCTTCTTCAAGAATTTGCTCATCAATTTCGGTTTCTGGTTCATCCTGGTTGGCGGTTGTGTCATTGCTGGAGCGGCCAATGCGGTGAATTTCACCGACGGACTCGATGGCCTTGCCATCATGCCAGTGATGATCGCGGCGGCGGCTTTCCTGCTCATCGCCTATATGGTCGGCAACGAGCGTTTCGCCTCCTACCTGCAACTTGTCTATGTGCATGACACTGGCGAGCTGGCCATTTTTCTGGCGGCTCTGATCGGCGCCGGGCTGGGCTTTCTCTGGTACAACGCGCCGCCCGCTTCGGTCTTCATGGGCGACACCGGTTCGTTGCCCTTGGGCGGTGCG
>JARLIR010000193.1 GCA_031291635.1 Rhizomicrobium sp.
ACGCCGTGCTCAGCGCCGTCGGTCACAACCTCCGCCTCATCCTCAACTGGCTGAGGCTTCTTTTGCGCCGGATCCTCGATGTGATCTTCGACCTCATCACGCCGCCCTCAGCCCTCAAACCGGCTTCTTAACAGACGACCATGTATTTGCCTGAAGAGGCGATCCGCACCAGCCTTACGGCGATGGCAGCGGCATCGCGGCGAACGAGCATTACGCTGTCATTTCGCCAACCGCCGAACCCTGCGAAGCCTTCCGATACTTTTCTCGACAACAAGGTTGAGGCCCTGGGCGAGCCTTTTATCAGCAGCTTCACCGAAGAGGCGATTGCGGCGGTGCTGCAAGACTGCGGCTTTGCGGCAATCGAGTTCCTAACGCCAGCAAAGGCCATTGCTGACTATTATACGCCGCAGCGCGAAGACCTGCCGCCGCCTCGCCATACCACCGTCCTGCACGCTTCGACATAGAGGCGCGACTTTAACGCGCCGGTGCGAGGGCTTTATCCACGGCCGGGGCCAGCACGCGCCAGACGCCAACGGACCACTGTTTCTCGCCCTCACCGGTGTAATGGGTGCCTTCCGAATCGCGCGGCAAAACGAAACGCCGATCAGAGAGCGGGCCGCTGTCGATAAAGGTGCAGCCATCCGCTTCGACTTGCTGGCGCAACGAATCCATGAAGTCGTTATATTCGTCGGCAGTCCGCGTTTTCAGTGCAGGCTGCGGCGGACCAATCCAGATGCAACGGCTGTTGGCGGCGCGCACCTGTTTGATCATGGTTTGCGCCCGCGACAGATAGTAATCCCTCGCGGCTTGGTAGCGGAATTCGTGGGCTGTGAGAAAATTGGTGCCCAGAGAGATGATGGTGAGGCGCGGGCGAATATCTGCGAGATATTCCCTCAGTGGCCGGTAGTGCACCACCGCGGGACCGTCATTGGGGCCGTGATCGCGGGCGCAATCGCCAGCCCCATTGCACGCACGGATGCCGCAGACCGTGCGTCCGCCCGCCAGCCAACTCATCACGTCCGAGCCGCAGGTCCAATAGGTCCAGACCGTCAGATTGGCGCCCGTTTTGGGATCGCGCTTATCGGAGAGCCAGCGATAGAGATTGTCGCCGAAATAACCGAGGCCCTGGGAATCGCCCACATAGAGGACGTCCGATGGCCGGATCCAGGCGCCTTGAACCGGGTCAGCGAGCCAGCGGTCCTTTTTCTCCCCCAACGCTGCCGATGACAAAACCAAGCACGCCATTAGACTGGCAAAAATCAAACGCCCCATACTGCCCCCCGGTTGCCGATCAGCTTACCGGGTCTCTCGCGCTTTGGAAGCATCACAGGTCAAAATGGTTTACCGCTGCCAAGACACCCAGCCATGCCAGCTCGTCATCACAGCGCAGGCCCAAAAGCGTGTATCCTCAGCGCAGAATCGAGGAATGGCATGACAGACCAGGATTTTGAGGCGCCGCACGGCACAGTTCCACACCAGCCTTCGCCCGACGCCGTGTTCGTGCGGCGGGCCTTGCTGGGCGGCTTGGTGGTGGGCCTGCTCTTGGCCCTTTGGCAGGTTTCGCTGGTCCTGATCCTGACCTTCGGCGGCATCGTGGTTGCGGTGGCGTTACGCAACATTGCCGGGCCCCTGGGCCGCTGGCTGCGCGTGCCCGATCAGATAGCACTCCTCATCACGGTGCTGGATGTCGGCTTCATCGCGCTCGGTTTCTTCTATTTCTTCGGCGCCATGGCGGGACACCAATTCTCAGCCCTGATCGACCGCCTGCCGCAGACGGTGGAATCGGCCAAAATCTGGCTGAATGAGACTCTGTTAGGGCGGCAAATTCTCGGCGCCCTCAATTCCAGCGGCAACGCCGCCGAACGGCTGACAGCGGCTTTGCCCGTGGCGGGCGGTATTCTGGGCGGTCTCGGCGAGGCCCTGCTGATGATCGTGGTCGGGATTTATCTGGCGGCCGATCCGGCGACCTACGTCAACGGCATGCTGCATCTGGTGCCGCCCCGGCGGCGCATGCGCACCCGCCAAATTCTGGACGCGGTGGGGGTAGCCTTACAGAAATGGCTCTTCGGCATGACGCTGGACATGCTGCTTTTGGGGGTGATGACCTTTATCGGCCTTTGGGCCATTGGAGTGCCGCTGCCCTTTGCCCTGGCCGTGCTCTCCGGTGTGGCGGTGTTCGTGCCTTATATCGGCCCGGCCATCGCGACCATTCCCGGGCTTTTGCTCGCGTTTAGCGTCAAGCCGATCCTCGCCCTCTATGCGGCGGCGGTCTATGTCGTGGTTCTGACCATCGAAGCTTATGTCAGCCAGCCGATGTTACAGAAATGGGCCGTGTCCCTGCCTGCCATCTTCAACCTCTTGGCAATATTGGTCTTTGCGCCCCTGTTCGGGATCTGGGGAGCGATCCTGGCAACCCCCTTGTCGGTGGCCCTTTGGGTCTTGGTGCAAAAAATCTATATCGAAGACGTGTTAGAGGACCGCAAGCGTTAAGGCCTGCGCACCGGCATCCCGACCACCAAAACCCGACAGCGATCGGTCAACGGGCTGTGGTTTCGGCATGCGGAAGTGCTAGGAGTTGAATTGCGGACATCTTCCCTCACGCTAGGGCAAGGATGACCGCGCGGCCTTTTGTGGAGTCCGGTTGCATGCAGCGCCCCGTTCCGCTACAAGCCTGCGCTTTACGGCCGTGCGTGCCTTTAGGCTCCGCGTGATCGACAAGAATATCAAGGACTTAGCGATATGCGCGAAATTCAGGAACTTCCCATCACACAGCGTCCGGGCACCGGCAAGGGCCCGTCCTATCAGACCCGCGTGTTGGGCAACATCCCGGCCATCATTTACGGCGGCTCCAGCGACCCGGAACCGGTTGCGGTCAACGCCCACACCATTACCCTGGCTGTGGAAAAGGGCTCGTTCATGACGACCCTGCTCAAGCTCAACGACGGCACCAAGGTCACCCGCGTGATCCCGCGCGCCCTGCAGCTGGACCCGGTCACCGACCGCCCGGTGCATGTGGATTTCATGCGTCTGGAAGAAGGCGCCACCGTCCGTCTCAGCATTCCGGTGCATTTCAAGGGCACGGAAGTCTCCCCCGGCATCAAAAAGGGCGGCGTTCTGAACATCGTGCGCCATTCGGTTGAGCTGATCTGCCCGGCCGAAAACATCCCGCTCTTCATTGAAGCCGATATTGCTCCGATGGACGTGCGCGGCTCGCTGGTTCTCTCGGCCATCGCGCTTCCGGAAGGCGTCGTGCCGACCTCGAAGTTCCGCGATGCCACGATCTGCTCGATCGTTGCTCCGACCTCGATGCGCGACGAAGCGCGCGCCGCGGCCACCGGCTCGACGCCGGTCGCCGAAGCTGCTGCTGCTCCTGCCGCTGCCGCTGGTGCAAAAGCTCCCGCTGGCGGTGCCAAGGCTCCGGCCGCTGGCGCCAAGGCCCCGGCTGCTGGTGCGAAAGCCCCGGCTGCCGCGCCCGCCAAAAAGAAGTAAACCCTGGCGCTGCGACCGCAGCGCAGTTCAGGGTGACGTTGGGGGGCACCTCCAGGTGCCCCTTAAAGGTCCAAGTCTATGGCCGATGCACCACTTCTCATCGCCGGACTCGGCAATCCCGGTGCGCAATATGCGCGCAATCGCCACAATGTCGGCTTCATGGCCGTGGACCAGATCCACGATGCCTATGGCTTTGGCCCCTGGCGCTCCAAATTTCAGGGCGAGATTTCCGACGGCAAGCTCGGCGGACGTCGCACCAGCTTGATCAAGCCGCAAACCTATATGAACGAATCGGGCCTCAGCGTCGGCCCCGCCCTGCGCTTCTTGAAGCTGCTGCCCTCTTGCCTGGTCGTCTTGCATGACGAGATCGATCTGGCGGCGGGCAAGCTGAAAGCCAAGACGGGCGGCGGCGATGCCGGTCACAACGGCTTGCGCTCGATCACGGCCGCGCTTGGCCCCGATTATCATCGCGTGCGTATCGGTGTCGGCCATCCCGGCGGCAAAGATCGCGTTCATGGCCATGTCCTGGCCAATTTTTCCAAAGCGGATGAAGAGTGGCTGACGCCGCTGCTTTCGGCCATTGCCGATGCCGCCCCGCATTTCGCCGACAACGATATGGTCGGCTTCATGAATAAGGTGGCGCTGCTGCTGCATCCGCCAGAGCTCAAGCCCAAACCTGAGCTCAAACCCGCCCCCAAATCAAAACCCCAAAACGATCCGGAACAAAGCTGATGGGATTCAAATGCGGCATCGTCGGCCTGCCCAATGTTGGCAAGTCGACCCTCTTCAACGCGCTGACGGAAACCGCAGCGGCGCAAGCGGCCAATTATCCCTTCTGCACTATCGAGCCCAATGTCGGTGACGTGGCGGTGCCCGATGGCCGCCTCGAAAAGCTTTGCGCCATCGCCAAATCGCAACAGATCCTGCCCACCCGCATCACCTTTGTGGACATCGCCGGCTTGGTCCGCGGCGCCTCCAAAGGCGAAGGCTTGGGCAATCAGTTCCTGGCCAACATTCGCGAAGTCGATGCCATTGTGCATGTGCTGCGCTGCTTCGTTGATGACGACGTCACTCATGTCGAGAACCGCATTGATCCGGTCAGTGATGCCGACACCGTGGAAACCGAACTGATGCTGTCCGATCTCGACAGCTTGGAACGGCGCATCAAGCCGCTGGAGAAGAAAGCCAATTCCGGCGAGAAAGAAGCCAAAGAGCAAGTCGCGCTGATGCAAAAGGCGATTGATCTGCTGCGCGCAGGCAAGCCCGCGCGCCAAGTGGTGCTGACGCCGGAAGAGCGTGAGCCCTTCCGGCTGTTGCAGCTCCTCACCGGCAAGCCCGTGCTTTATGTCTGCAACGTCGAAGAAAGTTCTGCCGCCACCGGCAACGCATTATCGAAGCGCGTCGAAGAAATGGCCAAAGCCCAAGGCGCAGGCGCCGTGGTGATCTCGGCCCGCATCGAAGAAGAAGTGGCCCAGCTCGATACCGCCGAGCGTTTGGAATTCCTCTCCAGTCTCGATCTGGAAGAGCCCGGCCTCAACCGCTTGATCCGCACCGGCTATGAATTGCTGGGCCTGATCACCTTCTTCACCGTGGGCCCGAAAGAGACCCGCGCCTGGACGGTGACCAAAGGCTCCACCGCGCCGCAAGCCGCGGGCGTCATCCATACGGATTTCGAACACGGCTTCATCCGCGCCGAGACCATCGCCTATGACGACTACATCGTCCATAACGGCGAAGCCGGCGCCCGCGAAGCCGGCAAGTTCCGCCGTGAAGGCAAGGAATACATCGTGGCCGATGGCGACGTGATGCACTTCCTGTTCAACAACTGAGCCCAGTTGCGTCCCGTTCGCGGGACGCAATGCCTTTTCTTTGCCCAAATTGGCGCTCTACACTTTGCCCGTTGCTCTAACGGGGGTGTGAGCCATGCTTCGCAAAATCGGAATGTGTGCCGCGGCTGTATTGCTGCTCACGGGCTGCAGCGAGCGCGGCGCCTATTCCACTATTGGGCGCCTCTCTAGCGCCTTGGTCATGAAAGATAAAATTGAGGGCGTTCCCCAGGTCTTCAGCTATACCCATAGCTTAGGGCTAGTCGTACCGCATGGTGAAATCACACCGCGCTTTGAGAAGGCGCGCGAGGCTTGCCTTCACCAAGCCGATTTGGCCTGCTCGTTGCTCTCAGCCAACTCCAGCAGCAACAGCTGGGGCGATGATGCGACACTCGTTGTGACCTTGCCGCACGGCAAAATCGCTACCTTTGAGAAACAGCTCACCGGCGCAGGAGTAATTGTCCAGTCGCGCTCCAGCGCGGCCGAAAATGTTGGCGCACAAGCGCGCGACAACGAACACAAGCTTGCCCAGCTTACCGCCTATCGCGACAAGCTGGCGGCCATGGCCAAAGCAAAAGATCTTTCCATCGACGATCTGATCAAGGTCGAATCGGAACTGACGCGGATCGAGGCCGATCTCGATGCTGCCTTAGCCGTAAAGCGCGACATCAGTGAGCGACTGGCCAAAGAAAGCTTGACCGTCAGCTTCGGCGAAAGCCAAGCCGCACTAGCCCCCATTTCGCGTGCCTTCACCGGTGCCGGCGACGCGCTGGTGGAAAGCACAGCTGCGGTGATCGACTTTGTCATCCGCATTGTGCCCTGGCTACCCATCATCGCCGGAGCGGTATTTCTGCTGCGCTGGTTGTGGTTCTTCGTACGGCGTAAACGCGCAGAATAAACTGAGAAAAAGGGGGAAGTCATGTTGCGCAAAACATCACTGTATTGTGCTGCGCTCGCTCTCGTACTCGCGGGCTGCGATAAGCCGGACGGCAAAGACAAGAACATCGTGCATATGACTATGCCGACTGCGACCAACGCAGCGCCACAGGCGGAAAGACTCTACGCTCCGCCACCGCCCTTTGTGCCGCCACCAGACATCGCGATCACCACTGAGGCCCCGCGAGCAAACGCCCTATTCAGCCTGCAGCACACCTTGAACCTCGCCATGTCGCACGACGCCGTGGCGGTGCGGTTCCAAGTTGCGCGGGACGCCTGTCTCAAGGAAAAAACACTGCACTGCGTACTGACATCGGCATCCATCTCCGCCACCGACACCGTCGATGCCCAACTAAACGTGGCCTTGCCGCATGAACAAGTGGCGCCGTTCAAGAAGCTCTTGCTCAAGCGGCTGCCCCAGGATGGAGCCAGTGCCGTTGACGTGACAGCGCAGAGTACAACGACAGAGAACCAGACCCAGGCGGCGGCCGATCTCGACCGGCAACTGGCGCAGGCCAAGACCTATCGTGACAGCCTCGAGGCTCTGGCCAAACGTTCCAATCTCACGGTCGATGAAGTCCTCAAAATCCACGAGGCCCTTACGGCGGCGCAAGAGGCGGTCGACAGTGCCGAAGCGGCGAAGAACGCCTCCGACGCCAAAATTGTGCTCGAGCATCTCAACATATCACTGACCGAACGCCCGGTGGTGATCGTGGTTTCCGCCTTCGACGGCTTCTGGAAGAATGCGGGCGATATTTTCATGACCTCCACGGCAGAGATGCTGCTGCGGATCGTCAATGCCCTGCCTTGGCTACCGCTTGCTGGCTTGCTGGCATGGTTGGCGGCGCGCTTTGTGCGGCGCGCGCAAATCCGCCGCAAGCATCCGGATCCGACCTAAAATGGAGCATAGCCTTACGGCTTCCAGGTTTTGCGCGTCACGGTTTCCGTGGCCTGCCCATTGTCGAACAACATCTTGTCGGCGGGCAGCGGTGGCAATTTGTCGGCATCGTTGGGCCAGCCGGGATAGAGCGTGTCGACTTTGATGTCGACCGTTCCGGTCTTGGGCGCTGGTATGGTCCAGACAAAGCCGTCCGCGCTTGGCGCGTAATATTGTACTTCGTGCGTGACGCCTGGGGCCACGGCCGCCGTCTTGACGCCATCAAGCGCGCCCTCGCCGAGACCTTCGCTGGCGCGAATGGTCAGCGTGGCGGAAATCGCGCCCGGCTGGGGCCGCACCACAATCATCAGATCGCCACCGGCGCGGGCAAAAACGATTTCGGTCTTCGGAGCAGCGAAAGATTTTACGGGCGCCCACCACGAAACCCAGCGCGGGTTCCACGGCAGCGCCGCGTGCTGCGCGCCATCGCCGAGCGCGGCTTTGGTCCAGCGATCCGCCGCGCCCAAGACATCGAAGGTGTAAGACTTGCCGCTATCGAGATCGGTGACGTGACGGAGCATGCTAGGAGCCGGGCGCTCGTCTGTGTACGGAGCGAGACGGCCATAAGCAAACAGAATGACACCGGCAGCGATCACCGCCATATGCACCGAAGCCGATAAGGGCTTACCCGGCAGCAAGAGCAAGACGGGGAGCAGCGACAGAACGGCGAGGAAGATCACCACAGGCATGTCGACCCCGACCGCCGTAAAAAGGGCCGCGGCAAAGCAAATGGTCTGTGCGGTGATGATGATAGCCGTCACCCAGATGATCACGGTGGGCACGATGTCGTCCCGGCCGCGATAAACCGCAAAGCGGAGGATGGCGATAAGCGAGGCGATCAGCAGCGGCCATACCAGAACGAATGCCGCTTCGGGCACGTAGCGCTGCAGCAGGAAGGCGAGCACCAAGAGCAAGAGGACAAACCATTGCCAGACCGCAGCCAGAGGCTTGCGCGCGAAGAGTGTGGCTCCCAGAAAGGCCCCTCCCACCGCCAGCAGCGCCGAGCCTGCCAAGAGAAAATCGACATGAGCCAGCCGCAAAAAATGATGGACGCCGGTAAAGCTCAGACCCGCGAGCAATAGCGCCGCTACGGGCAAAGCAATGGCCGCCAGCATGCCGGCAAGACCGCGCCACCAGGAATAAGCACAAGCCGCTTGCGCCGAAGCAATCGCGGCAAGGCCAAGCAAGGCCGTGACAACGAACAGAATCCATCCGGTGAGCGCGCCGTATTGGATGGTGAAAAGCCCGAGGATGTCGGAATAACTGGAATCGGAGTCTTGGGCAGGAATGGTCTCGGCAAAGGCGCGCGTGGCGGCGATGCCCGCATCTCCCATGTCCTGCACACTGCCGAGCGTCAGATGGGCCGGGGTGGCGAGCGGGCTGTGATAGGCGGCCTCGTCGCCGATGAAAGCGAAGTTGAGGCCCGGCAGTCCGTGCGCCGTGGCGGGGGTGAAATCCGTCCCGTTGGGCATTCGTTGATAGATGGCGCGCGACAAGGAATTGGCGCTGGGGCGCGAAACCTTGGCAGCCCAGAGCGCCACGCTGTCGGCATTCTTGGGCCCGGTCTCAAACATGACAGCGAGCCCAGCATCACCACGGGCTTCGAAATTGATCACGGCGCCGATGCGGCTGGCGAGGGGATTGTCGCGGAAAAAAGCCGTGGCCCCCACCAAACCCAATTCCTCGCCATCGCTGAAGAGAAATACGATGTCGCGCGCTAGCGCGGGACCAGCCTTGAGCGCGCGGGCGATTTCCAGAGCGCTGGCGACACCAGCACTGTCGTCGGCGGCGCCCGGCGAATCCGGCGCACTGTCGTAATGGCTGATGACGAGCAGGGCCGGCAGGCTGCTGTCCTTGCCCTTCAGAGTAGCGCTGATGTTGGTGATGGGTGCCGAAATCGTCGCGTAGTGAAAGCCATCGACCGTGGCGCGCTCGCTTTGCAGCTGCGGGGCGAGCCCCATGGCCGTCAAGCGCTGCACCAGATAGGTTTTGACCGCCTCATGCTCCGCCGAGCCCACCGGGTGCGGGTGCTGGGCGATGGCTTCGATGTCGGCGAAGGCGCGTGTCGCCGAGAAGACCTCGGCGGGCGCATCAACGGGCTTCGGCGTCGGTGGCTCAAGCCGCCAGAACGCGATCAAAGTCGCTGCGGCCAGAATCCAATAGCCCGTTCGCATGCCAATCCCCCGAAGCACGACGTAGCGAAGACGCTAGCACTGTGCGAGGGGAGGCAAAAGCGCGACTAATGCGACGGAAACAGGCTCTTCAGCCCTGCTTCGGTGGCCTCGCAGACCCCACGTTCGGTGATGAAGGCTGTGACCAAGCGGGCGGGCGTGACGTCGAAGGCCGGATTGGCGGCAGGCGAACCGGGAGCGGCAATCTCGACCGTCGCAAGCCCACCATCGGGCAGACGGCCGGTCATCTTCAACACCTCGTCGCCAGAGCGTTCTTCAATCGGAATATCCGAGCCCTTAGCCATGCTGAAATCCAGCGTGGGGGACGGCAGCGCCACATAGAAGGGCACGCCATTGTCATGCGCCGCCAGCGCTTTCAGATAGGTGCCGATCTTGTTGGCGACATCGCCATTGGCCGTGACACGGTCGGTGCCGACGATGACGAGATCGATCTTGCCATGCTGCATATAATGGCCACCGGCATTGTCGGCGATGATGGTGTGTTTGACGCCATGCGCGCCGAGTTCATAGGCCGTGAGCGAGGCGCCTTGATTGCGGGGCCGGGTCTCGTCTACCCAGACATGGATGTCGATACCTTCGTCATGGGCCATGTAGATCGGCGCCAAGGCCGTGCCCCAATCCACTGTCGCCAGCCAACCCGCATTGCAATGGGTCAGCACATTAAGGGTGCCGGTCTTCTTGGCCGCAGCCGCGCGCAAAATATTCAGGCCGTTGACGCCGATGGCGTGACAGACTTCGACGTCTTCATCGCAAATCTTGGCCGCTTCCGCCCAAGCCAGGGCAAAACGATCGTCATGGCCGCGATTGTGCAGGGCCTCATGCATGCGCTGCAAAGCCCAGCGCAGATTGACGGCGGTGGGGCGCGTTGCCCCGAGCATATCGAGCGCCGCCACCAAAGCTTTGCTGGACGGGTCTTTTTTCATCGCAAAGGCGACGCCGTAAGCGGCCGTAGCCCCGATCAAGGGCGCACCACGCACCAGCATGGTGCGGATCGCGTCGGCGCAATCATCGGCCGTTTTCAGCACCGCCGTTTCAAAGCTGTGCGGCAGCTTGGTCTGATCGATGACCTCGATCGACTCGTCGGCAAGGGTCCAGATGGTCCGGTAATGCTTACCGTGGATCTTCATGTTTTGGGTCCGGGAAAGGCATCCACCAGAGCATCAACCTGCTCCGGCGCGTTGTTGAGGCTGAGCTGGAATTTGTCGAGCTTGAGCGGCGCGTCGATGGTGGCTTTGAAGATCAGCTTACCATTGAACAAAACCGCCAGATCATTGCCGACATTCTGCGTCGACACGGCCAGGAGCTTATCGCTGGCGGCAGGCGTCACATCGACGATCACGCGGCTGATGACCGGATAACGCTCGGCCTTCACGATTCCGGTTTCATCGATGACCTTGTCCGGGGCCAAGCAAAATTCGTGGCTGGTTCCTTCCAACACATAGGTCCGGTCTTGCGGCCCGCAAGGCACGATCATGTGCAGTTCGAAACTGGAGGCCGCTGCCGCCGCGCAAGGCAACACCGCCCCGCACATCAGCGCTGTACCGACGATCAATCCTCGCAGCATGGCTTGCTCCCTAGGCGGCACTGGCGGCTCAGCTCAGCGCCGCAGGCCAAGTGTCTTTCATGGAGGGATATTGCGCAAATATCTCGTACCAGTCGCGCAATTTCGGATGGTTCTCGCGCCAAGTCAGCTGCGGCAGGCGGAAATCGAGATAACCCAGCGCACAAGCCACCGCAATTTCGCCGATGGTGATGGTCTTGGCGAAATTGGCTGGGGCCAGCACCTCCAGCGAGGTGGTGATGGCTTTACCGTATTTTTCCAGAGCGGCCGGGCTTTGCTGTTCCGGCGGACGGCGGCTTTCATAGATGCTGGCCACGGCGGCATCGCAGATCCCGTCACCGAGGGCTTGCAGCGTCATCGCCTTCCAGCGCCCGGAGACCTCGCGCCAAATGCTCATGCCGGGGAAGAACTTGCCGCCCCCGGTTTCGTTCAGATATTCGCAGATCACCCGGGAATCGATGATGGTGGAACCATCGTTCAGAACCAGCACCGGAATCTTGCCCAGCGGATTGAGTTTGCGCACCTCGTCGGATTGGCTGCGCGTATCGACATTGACCTCTTCGACCACTTTGGTGAGGTTCAGTTCGCGCACGATGATCCGCGCTTTGCGCGCAAAGGGCGAGGCCGGATTGGAATAGAGTTTCATCTGGTCGTTTCCCGTTGGCGGGCTTCCACAACAATCGTGTCATTCCCGGCCGAGTGTCCGGAGCGAAGCGAAGGGCGGGAGGGGAAGGGAACCCAGGTGGTAGAGCTCCAAGATTGCCCAAAGATAAAGGCGCCATCCTCTTGTGAAGAGCGGCCCAGATGAAACCACCTGGGTCCCCTTCCCTTCGCCTGCCCGCTATCGCGGGCATGCTCAGCCGGGGATGACAGTCTTTTCTACTCCCCCTCGAATTCCACCAGGGTGGTCACTTCCAGGCCCAGAGCGCGGATTTTGTCGGCGCCGCCCAGCTCCGGAAGGTCGATCACAAAGCAGCAGCCAATCACTTTGGCGCCCGCGCGTTGCAACAGCTTGATGGCCGCAAAGGCCGTGCCGCCGGTGGCAATCAAATCGTCCACCACCACGACATGGTCGCCGTGCTTGACCGCATCGGTGTGAATCTCGACCTGGTCCGTGCCGTATTCGAGGTCGTATTTTTCGACCAAAACATCGTAGGGCAGCTTGCCCTTTTTGCGCACCGGCACGAAGCCGGTGGAAAGCTGATGCGCGACCGCGCCGCCGAGGATGAAGCCGCGGGCTTCGATGCCTGCGACCTTATCGATGCGCACGCCGGCGTAGGGCTGTACCAAGGCATCGACCGAGGCGCGAAAGGCGCGCGGGTTGCCGAACAGCGTGGTAACATCGCGGAATTGAATCCCTTTCTTGGGATAATCCGGAATCGTGCGGATATAGGGCTTAAAATCCATCCCTTTACAGGCTCCTGACAGGCTTCGCGGCCCCCGCCGCCCCAGGCGCCGTTGACCGCCACTCTAATGGCACATTCCGACCGCGCGTCACACCCTGAATGGGCAGCAAGGGCTTATTTGAGGATGCGGCCCGCGACGGCGTCCAATTTTGCGGCCAGCACCGGATCGCGCTTCTCCGGCGCGGTCATCACCGCCACATCGAGCACGGTCTCAATCCCAATCGGCGACGGTTTGCGGGTCGAGCCGAGACGCTTGGCAACTGCCGTAACCAGGCGGCGCGCATTGGCGGCGTTTTCCATCAGCACCTTGATCACCGCATCCACGGTGACATGCTCGTGATCCGGGTGCCAGCAATCGTAATCGGTGACCATGCCAACGATGGCGTAAGGCAGCTCCGCTTCGCGGGCGAGCTTGGCTTCGGGCATGGCCGTCATGCCGATCACCGAGCAGCCCCAGCTGCGATAAAGATGGGATTCGGCCAGGGTCGAGAATTGCGGCCCTTCCATGCACATATAGGTGCCGCCCTTAGAATGGCGGATATTTTCTTGCGCGGCGGCTTCCAGCAGCGCAGTGGAGAGGGCCGGACAAACCGGATGGGCCATTGGCACATGGGCGACAAAGCCGGGGCCGAAGAAGCTTTTCTCACGGGCAAAGGTGCGGTCGATGAACTGGTCGACGATGACAAAGGTGCCGGGCGGCAATTCCTCTTTGAGCGAGCCGCAAGCCGAGACCGAGATGATGTCGGTGACCCCGGCCCGCTTCAAGGCGTCGATATTGGCGCGATAGTTGATCGTGCTGGGGGTCTGCACATGACCGCGGCCGTGGCGCGGCAGGAAGACCATCTCCACACCCTCAAAGGTGCCGAAGAGCAGCTCGTCGGACGGGGCGCCCCACGGGCCTTCGACCTTTTTCCAGGTCGGGTTTTCGAGCCCGTCGATGTTGTAAACGCCGCTGCCACCAATGATTCCGAGAACGCGCTTGGTCATGATCCATCCCTTTGGGAGGTGCCTTTTAGCATCTGGAGCCGAGGCGGCAAGCGCTCCGTAGCAAGCAACCTGGACGTGATTTGCCCCTGGTGTTAGCGTTAAGCGCTTTGGCCGGGGGGGGCTCGGATGGCAGCGAGATTTGCGGGGACGCTAAGCGTTTTGGCTATAGCGATGGCCCTGAGCGGCTGCGCCAGCAGCGTCACCTTGCACACCCGCTTTCAGCCGCGCGAGGTCGCTTGGTTTGCGGCCCGGGGCACCAACACCATCGAAGGCACGGCTATCGCCCGGGCCTATAACGGCACTGCCAAGACCTGCGCCGCGCTGCCGGTGACGCTGTTTCCGGTTTCGGCTTATGCCCGCGAGCGCATGACCGCGCTTTATGACAGCGACCAGGAAGGCTTCAACCCCATCCTGATGGGCCGGCCAGCCCGCTTCGACAACGATGATCCGCGCTATATCCAAACCGCCAAGACCACGCGCTGCGATGCCCACGGCCACTTTGCCTTTGGCGAGCTGCCGGATGGGGATTACTTCCTGGTCGGCGAAGTCACCTGGCAAGACCGCCGCGCGGGTCTGCTCCAGGGGGGCTATCTGATGCGGCGCATCCACGTCGCCGCGGGGGAGAGCAAAGAGGTTCTGCTGGCCCATTAAGGGGGCCGCGCTATTCCACTTTGGGGATGTTGTTGATGGATTCTTCCAGCTCCTGGAAGGTGGGCTGGGCTTCGCTGGGCACGCTGCCGCGACCGATTTCGACCGAAACCTGGGCCGCATTGCCATGCAGATGGGCAACCAGAATATCGCGGATGACGTGATAGAACAGCGCCTCTTCATCGACGATGGCTTTGAGACGGGTGCCGAGCGGACCGACGATGCCATAGGCCAGGAACACACCCAGGAAGGTGCCTACGAGGGCCGAGCCGATCATGCGGCCCAGCACTTCCGGCGGCTCGGAAATAGCGCCCATGGTTTTGATGACGCCGAGCACGGCGGCGACGATACCCAGGGCCGGTAAACCATCGGCCATCATCGCCAGAGAATGAGCGGTGGAGAGGGCCTCGTGATGGTGCTTTTCGAGCTGTTTTTCCATCGCCGCTTCGACCTGCAGCGGGTCTTCCAGGCTCATGGTCATCATCCGCAGCGTGTCGCAGATGAAGCCGAGGGCGAAATGGTCCTTTGAAATCTTGGGGTAGCGCTTGAAAATCGAGGATTCATGCGGGTTTTCGATATGCGCTTCGAGGGCGATCAGGCCCTTGGATTTCATCGTCTTGGTCAAGAGGAAGAGCAGGCAGAGCAGTTCGCGGAAATCAGTGGTCTTCCACTTGGGACCAGACATGATCTTGCCGAAATCGCCACCGATCTTCTTCAGCGTATACATGGAGCTGGCGATCAAGAGGGCCGCCAAAGCGGCACCGCCGATGGTGAGCATCTCGTGCGGGGCGGCTTCGATCACTGAATCGAGCTTGCCGCCCGAAATCAGGAAACCCCCGAAGACGCAGGCAAACAGCACCACGATTCCGATGATTTGCAGCATTTAGTCCCGCCCGATGAACGATCTGAAGTATCGGACGAAAGCTCTTAACGAGCGCTAAAGCTTACTGGAACTTCCTTCACCACGATCCTAGTAATGTTACGCGCGGCCAGAGCCTGCGGCAGGCGTAACCCCAGGTTAGGATGGTGTTATTGGCCCGCCACCCCCTATAGTTCGGGGATGCGCCGTTTCCTGGAAAAATGCTTCGGAATCTTCGTCCGCTATGTCCGGGCTTTGCTCCTCCATCCGGTCGATCTGGGCGTCATCGCCATGGTGGAGCACGATGGCCAGCTCGTCTTGGTGCGCCACTCCTACCGCGATGGCTGGTCCTTTCCTGGTGGCGCGGCCGATCGCAACGAGCCCCCGGTCCAGGCGATTCTGCGCGAGCTTAGGGAGGAAATCGGGCTGACCGCTTCGGCCCCGCCCGAGCTTTTGACCGCCTATGTCCGCCCGGGTCTGTGGGCCTCCAATCTGGTGCTGCTCTACCGCGTGCGCCAAGCCGAATTCGCCTTCAAGCCGAGCTGGGAAATTTGCGAATACAAGCTGGCGGACCCGCTTAATCCGCCGCCGCGAACCTCTCGAGCGGTGCGGCGGCGTCTGCAAGAGTTCCATCACGGCGCCTCGCTGGCCCCTTATTGGTAGGTGCAGGTCTTGCGTTTGTCCCCGCCTGCCAGTAGCCAGAACCTATGAGCGACCAGCCTTGGCAAATTCGGCCGGAACGCGCCGAAGACGCGCCGCTGGTTGAGCATTTGAACGCGATCAGCTTCGGCCCCGGCCGCTACGCCAAATCCGCTTACCGTCTGCGCGAAGGCGTCGACCCGGTTGCTGGCCTTTCCTTTGTCGCCATGGATGGCGCTGAGCTGTTGGGCTCGATCCGCTTCTGGCCGCTCGCCATCGGCATGGAAAAATCCCTTCTGCTCGGCCCTTTGGCGGTGCAGCCCGGCCTGCGCGGCCGCGGCATCGGCATCGCCTTGATGAAACACGCCATCGCCGAGGCTAGAGCCCAAGGCCATGCCTCCATCGTGCTGGTTGGGGACGAGCCTTATTATGTGCGGGTCGGCTTTGCCCGGCTGGCCCCAGGGCGCGTGCGCTTTCCCGGCCCGGTCGATCCGGCCCGCGTTCTGGCCTTGTCGCTGCAGCACAATGTGATGCTGACCCTGAAGGGCGAAGTGCGCCGCCCCCATCTCGACCACCCCATCTGCGCCTGCGGCGCCGCGGTCACGGGCTGAAGCCTTGGCCTCATGGCCGCGGAGAGTCCGGCGACAAGCACCGCGACGGATCGTCGAGCGTGATGACATTGGGGCCCTGCAAATCCGGCTGCGGCGACATAGGGAGCGCCCCCGCCTTGGTCCGCCTTCCTACCTGAACCCGCCGTTCAGAGGCTGTCGCAAAGGCGTAGAGTCGAGGTGTGGCGCGTTGGCGTTAGGTCGGACCTATCTGTTTTCCGCCTCTTTCGTCTGGCGGTGCCTCACGAGTTCGACCGTGACTTCCGTTTCCACACCCCGCTCATCGAACCGGACAGGCAGATCTCCC
>JARLIR010000194.1 GCA_031291635.1 Rhizomicrobium sp.
CTGGTCGAGCCCAAGGTGAAGATCATCGACAGCTTCCCCGACAAAAGCCACGCGCCGATCGTTTATCCCGCGGCGCTGACCAAAGACGCCAAACCCGTCGCCAAGGAATTCCTGGACTTCCTCAATGGTCCGCAAGCGCGCGCCATCTTCGTCAAATACGGCTTCGACCTTTACGGGAGCAAATAATCCATGAAATTCCGCACACTTCTTCTCACCGGTTGCGCCTTTGCTGCGCTGGCGTCGCCGTCGCTCGCCGATTCTGCGTCGATTGAAAAACGCCTCGACGACATGCAAAAGATGATTGAAGCGCAACAAGCTCAAATCGAATCCCAGAAAACCGAAATCGCTACGCTGAAGAAAACCGTCGGCGTCAAGAAAGTCAAAGCGCCCTCGAGCGGTACCTCTGCTGCCATCGAACCGCCTCCTCCGCAGCCCGTTGCCGTGCCCGACACCAAATTCACCGAGCAACAGGCCAAGATCGATACACTCACTCAGCAACTTGAAGCGGACGAAAACAGCACCCGCCTTGCCAAGCAGGAAGCGCCGGTTTGGAGTTTGGCTGGTGGACGCCCGACCATCACCTCCGCAGACGGGCGCTTCTCGCTCGCCATCCGCAGCTTGGTGCAATACGACTTCGCTCATTACCTGCAGCCCGCCCACGCGCAGTCGCTGGCGGCCGCAAATGGTCCTGATCTTTCCAGCGGCGGCAATTTCCGTCGCGCTTGGCTTGGCGTGCAAGGCAAACTGTTCGGCGAGTGGTCCTATTATCTGAATTACGATTTCGGTGGTAGCGGCGGCACCGAGACGCCCGGTCACATCCAGCAAGCGTGGATTCAATACGATGGATTGGGCCCGTTTGCGGTGCGCATCGGTGCATTTTCCCCGTCCAATGGCATTGAAGACGCCACCGCCGCCAGCGACACCACCTTCCTGGAACGAAACGCCCCTAGCGATATGGCCCGCAACGTCGCCGGTGGCGACGGACGCGATGCGATAGCCATCGTTTATGCTGGCGACCGCCTGTTTGGCTCCGTGGCGTATTCGGGCAACAAGATTCAGGATTCCGGTTCCTTCGACGAGCAGCAGGCCCTGGTCGGCCGCGTCGCTGGCCTCGCCTACTCCTCGGAAGACACCAAGCTTCTACTCAGCGGCGCCGGTAGTTATGTCTTCAAAGTGGCTGATGCGGCAGCGGGCCAAGGCGCGGCGCGCAATATCACCCTGACCTCCGCACCCGAGCTCACGGTCGACAACACCGGCACCAAATTCGTCACCTCCGGGGCGATCAATGCCGAACGCGTTTGGCAATGGAATCTGGAAGCCGCCGCCGAGTGGCAGAGCCTTTATACGCAAGCCGGTTATTTCCGTTATGGCGCCGATTTGCGCGCCAACTCCAGCGCCTATGCCTTCAGCGGTTGGTACGGCCAAGCCAGTTATGTTCTCACCGGTGAAAGCCGCGCCTATTCTCCGGCTACCGGCTCGTTCCTCAATCCCAAGCCGCGCATTCCTTTCTCGCTCAATGGTGGCGGCTGGGGGGCTTGGGAATTGGCAGCGCGCTTCTCTGATCTCAACCTCAACGACCATGCTGGCGTAAGCGGCACGGCGCTGCCGACAGGTGGTCTGCGTGGCGGTGATCAGAAGATCTGGAGTCTCGGCATCAACTGGTATCCGAATTCGGCCCTGAAATTCGAACTGCAATATCAGAACATCGACATCAACCGCTTTGGCACCATTCCGGCGGCGGGAACCAAAGCTGCGATCAACAACACGCAGGTAGGGCAGACTTTGAATACCCTCGCCTTGCGTTCGCAGATCGCCTTCTAAGGTCCGCTGGATTAAGCGTGCGCATTCTCTCCTGGGTGCGCACGCTTTTTATGCGGCCTTCGCGACGCCAGTTTCTTCCGCCGCATCCGGCGTCACATTGGCAAGACCACGTGTACTGATGGCGGCGGTCACCACCGTCGCGGCGTAAGGCAGGCTCTGCACCCACAGCATCACGATCCATAGCCACGCAGCCGGATCGTCATAGCGCCCGGTGGACATCACAGACACCACCGCCACAATGCAGGCACCGAACAGCGTCGTCTCTTGCCATACCCCGCGCAATGCTTGGCTGAGCAGGGCTTCGTCCGCCATTTTGGGCGTGCGCAGGAAGGGCGTGCCGCTGGTAAAAATGCCGGACCACACCGCTTTGGCCACGGTATGGGTCAGCGCCAATCCCGCCACCGAAGCCATCAACGCCCCGCGCATACCGGAACGCACTTTGGAGGGATAGAGCAGCAGCGTCTTGAGCATTTTGGCTGCAAACAACGCCAGCGCCGCCGCCGATAAAACCGGCATCGGCACATCGACATAACGCGGCGCCGCCCACATTGCGAAGCTCCAGGTCAGCGCGATAAAGGTCACGATCATGCCGAGCCCGTCGGAGATCCAAGGCAGCCAACCGCTGAGGAAATGATAGCGCTGGCCCCACGACAACTTGCTCTTACCAGCAAAGATCGCACCCGCGTGATGCTTTAAAATCTGCATGGCGCCATAAACCCAGCGATAGCGCTGGCTTTGGAAGGCTTTCAGCGTATCGGGAATGAGCCCCTTGCCCATGCTTTGCGGGATATAAGCCGCGCCGTAACCGGCTTCGAACAGGCGCAAACCCAGCTCGGTGTCTTCGGTGATGCACCAGGTCGCCCAGCCGCCCACTTCCGCCAGCTTGTCACGCCGCACGATGGTCATGGTGCCGTGCTGAATGATGGCGTCGGATTCATTGCGCTCCACCATGCCGATCTGGAAGAAGCCGCGATATTCCTCGTTGCACATCGCCTTGAACAGGCTTTCGCCAGCGTCGCTATAATCTTGCGGACCTTGCACCAGGGCGATGTGATCGTCGGCGAAATAGGGCAGCGTCAGGCGCAGCCAATTGGCATCGACTTTATAATCGCTGTCGATCACGGCAACGAATTGCGCGTCGGGATGGGTCAGCGTCAGCGCGATATTGAGCGCGCCCGCCTTAAAGCCTTTGACGCCGTCGAAATGGAAGAATCGGAAACGTGGGCCGAGCGCGGCGCAATGAGCCTCCACCGGTCGCCAGCTTTCTTCCTCCGGCGTATTGTTATCCAGCACGACGACTTCGAAATTTTCGTAATCGAGCAGCGCCAGCGCATCAAGCGTGGCGATCATCATCTCGGGCGGCTCGTTGTAGCAAGGCACGTGCACGGACACGAGCGGCGCCTTTTCCGGTATTTCGGCGCGCACCGCCCGTCGTTCCACGCGCCACAACACCGCCGCGAGCTCAATGCCTTCCGTCAGGATCACGATGGACGCCAGCAGCACCAAAGGCGACATGGCGATGATGAGCACGATATTGGTTGGGTCGATGTAATTCAGCGTGGTGGCATCAACCAGCATCAGAATGCCGGTGGTGACCAGCGCCACCAACCCGCCCATCACCAGGTAGCCCGTCGAACGAACCCGCGGCATCCGGCTCAAGATCAGCAGGCCTAAGAGCAGCGAGAAGAGCGACGCAAACAGCGTGTATTTGCGCCATTCGGGAAAAGACCGTACCGCCCCGGTGAAGTGAAATTTGGGTTGGCCCTCGGCGTTGAAAAGGCCCCAATAAGCGCCTACACCGCCGCCCTTGCCTTCGATAGAGCCTTTCCAAGGCTGATCGTAAGCCTCGATAATGTAGTAATCGTAGCCCTTATCGAGCGCCAGCTGCACGAAACTGCGGACGAAATAGGCCTCATTGGCGATCGAGGCTTCGGCATTGCCGATACCGCGGCCTTGGCTCGGCCAGCCGACCTCCCCAATCACGATCGGTTTGTCGGGGAATTCTTCCTGCACGTGGTTGTACGCATTCTGCACAAACCCAGTAGCGGTATGAATGTCGGCGCCTTCCCAATAGGGCAGAAGGTGCACGAAAATGACATCGCAGTATTCACCGATTTCGGGATGCAGCAGCCAGCTCGACCAGGTTTCGGCCGTCGTCACCTTGATGCGCGCCGGTAAAGCTTGGCGCACCCGCTTCAGATAGCCATTCAGCTGATCGCCGGTGACGTCGCCGCGCATCACAGATTCATTGCCGACGATCACGCGGTCCACCACACGCCGATTGGCAAGAACGGCGCTCAGCGCCTTTTCGACTTCGATCTCGTTCTTGTCGAGATCGGCACCGATCCAGATGCCGATGGAGACCGTCAGCCCGTAGCGCCGGGCGATCTCTGGTACTTTGTCGAGGCCGTAATTGACCGTGTAGGTCCGCACATGGCCAGCGAAATGCGCCAGCTGCGCCAGATCGGCATCGATCCGTTCGGGCGGCACATGCTTCAACTGCTGGCTGTCATAAGTGTGGCTGGGGTAATAGGTGACCCCGCGCACTTGCCCGTCCCATTCCGGCGCCACCACCGTATAGTCGCGGCTGGCCCAAAACAGGGCGCTGGCCGAAACCACCAGAAAAAGGGCAAGCGCGATCCGGAGCACGCCGCCCCGGCCCCGCAGCAACGGACGTAGCCTGTCGATCAAAATTCGCTAACGCTCCAAGCGGTCAAACGCGGCCATCCCATCCGTTGCCGGACGAGAAGCAGCCTATTTGCCATCGTCCGGGCCGAGATCTTCACCAGCGTGCTTGTCATCCGGATCGTTAGGATCAGCCGGACGCAGGCGCGGCGGTGTCACCTTTTTCAGCTCCACCTCGAAGACCAGAGTTTGGTTGGGGCCAATCGAACCATCGGGCGTGCCCGCTTCGCCATAGCCGAGCTTCGAGGGAATCACGATTTCCCATTTATCACCGACCTTCATCAGGGTCAGCGCTTCCGACCAGCCGGCAATCAGCGAGTTCGCCTTAAAGCGGACCGGCATACCCTCTTCGGTGCCGTCGAACACTTTGCCGTTGATGAGTTTGCCCGTGTAGTAAACGGTCACGTAGTCGGTCGCGTGCGGGCGGTAGCCAAAGCCATTCTGCAGAATCCGATAGCGCAAACCGTCAGGCTTAATGATGACCCCTGGCTTCTTATCGTAAGCGGCCAAAAAGGCTTGGTTTGCCGCCGGGCTCAACGCCGGATCGGCGGCCACAGCAGCGGGAGCGGCAATCACCAGCAGAGCCAGCATCCATCCAAGACGCATTGCATACCTCATTCCCATAGTCCCCACCTTACGACACCCCTCGCAAGGCGCGCACCATACCCTAGGCGGTGGGGTGCGCCAGCTTAATTATCGCGGCGGAACAGCCGATTGAAGAGGCCGCGCCGGGGCCCGGGCTTGTTCAGCACAGCCCCGATATGGCCGCCCCGAGCCAAGTTTTCCGGTGGCAAGGTCCTGTCGTCAAGGGCTGCCCCCTTGTCAGCGAAGACGGGTTTCTTGGGTTGGCCTGCCCGTGGCAAGGCAAAACTGCCGAATGGTGCCCCCTTGCCCGCAACACGCGTCGGTTTCAGGCTCCAGACCGAAAAACGCCGGCCCCAATCCGCTTCCGGGTCTAGACCGGAGCGTTGCGGCAGCGGCGCCTGACGCAAGCCTGTGGCTTCGTATTGCTGGCGTTTGATGTCTTGCACCAGACGATCCAGGCGATCAGCGGCGGCGGCGAGGGTCGAACGCTTGCCCATCGGCATCTGTCAGCCTCCCTGTCTTTTCCACCAGGTAAATCCACTGTCGCGACTGATGATGGCGACATCAATCGCCCCGCCAACGGTCTGGTTCTGGGCCGTCAGGCGTTTCTTCAGAATATTCAGAGCGACAAGATCCTGAGCCGTTTCAGCCAGTTCCTGACGGTTGGCAATTTCTAGCACCGCGAGCATCGGGTTGATATACGCCTCCTGCTGGAAGCCCCCAATGTCCTCATGCCACTGCGCCATGGCTTGGGGGACGGTCTCGCTCTGGAACTGGCGCCGGATCGCTTCGCGCTGAACGGGATCGACTCCCGTGCAACTGTCCACCACTCCATCGACGAGGTCCGAGGCCAGGGCTTCGGTGCGGCCATAAATTTCCGCCTCAAGGCCGAGCTCGATGCCGCGCAGAAAGGCGTAAGTCGCTTCGCTCTCGGCATAGACGCCGATAGCAGAATGGTTATGGGCGTCGATGCTGATTTCGTCGGCCAGTGCCCGCTTGACGAAGCCGCCGATCACCGCCGAGACGTGATAGGTGCGCACCGTGGGATAATGATCGTCGGCGCCAAAGCCTGCAAACACCAGCCCGGTCACGTCCTCCAGAAACAAATCTTTCACGACGCACAACACGGCGATCTCTTTAAGCTGATCACGGGCCGGCTGCGTCAGCGAGAAGGCCGAAAAGCTATAAGCGATGATTTCGTCTGCGGTATCGCCGTAATCGCGCTTCACGCGGCTGGCAAAGCCCGGCGGAAAACACGGCAGGTCGCGCCGCGGACGCCCATCGCTATGGCTATGATAGCGCTCGTGAACAAGGCTTATCGCTTGGCACAGCAATTCTTCGTCAGGGCCTTGCACGCCGAGTTCGTAAAGATAATGCGCAAGGCGAAAAACAAAGCGCAGCACCGACGCAAAGAGACGGCGATATTCGTCTTTCTGCCGTGCCGGTGGAAAGAAACTCTCCAAGCCATCGAGCGCGGTGAGAAAACTTTCGGCATGATCGCTGAGATGCGGCAGCGCCCCAGCGCCAGCTGACTTGCGATAATGCTCGAGCAGCACATCCCACGGATGGCCCATGATTTCGGCCATACCGAAGAACATCACCCCCACCGGTACGCCTTCGCCGAGATTGAACAGCTTTTTCTGATCGTTGCGGACAATGATTTTGCCGCCGTCGATCAGCGTCACCGCCGAATCGGCTGCGAGCGCAACGGCGCGCTGGTTCATCACCGCAATTTCTGAGGTCATTGCCCCTGCCCCTTACCCCGCTGGCAGCATCTCACAACGAGACGGCATTTGGGAGACGGTAACGGCAAGAAGAAAGATTCAGGCGAACAGTTTGGGAAACGCTACGTGAACAAGCACCACCAAGCCGAAGATCATCACCAGAACGCCTGAGACGCGGTTGATGATTTGGACAACGTGGTCATCGATTTTCGCATGCAACTTACCAACAACCGTCGTTAGCGTCAGCCACCACGTCGCCGAACCGACCACCACGCCGATCACCCAGAAAGCGGCGGTAAAGAAGCTGGGATTCTGCGCTAGGCCGCCCAGGCTGGCCGACCAGCCGAGAAACCAAACGAAGGTCGCCGGATTGGTCGTGGTAAGGGCAAAAGTCGTCGCCATGCCCCGAACCGGTGATGTTACAGGCAGCTTACCGTTGGCCGGTTTGCCGTTCTTGCCATTGGGTTGCCCATAGGGGTCGCAAATCCTGGCCGGTGGGGGAGAAAAGAACATCCGCGCGCCAATGACGAGCAACATCACCCCTCCGATGATCTGCAAGGGGACGGAATACCCTTTGATCATCTGGGATATCGCCGTCAGACCGAAACCGGCGATGCAGGCGAAAATGCCGTCACCCAGCGCGGCCCCGAGCCCCGACAAAAAGCCATAGAGCGAGCCGAACTGCAGCGTACGCCGGATACAGATCAGGTTAACCGGCCCAATCGGAATCGCCGCAATCAGGCCAACAACCCAACCGGTAAGGATGATACCAACGTAATCCATCAGACCCCAAAAACCGTACTCGGCCGCCCGTTCTTCTTACTCATGGAACCCTCTGCGTCCGCGGCGGCTGCCGCATATAGACGATTTCGGTACCGGGAAGCGAGATTCTTCAATTTTCAGAGAGGAGGCCGCCCCCGCCCTGCCTGATTCCGTCAAAACCCAGTCATTTCCCGGATTTCCCAACCCCGCCAGGAGACTACGGCGAAGACTGAGCCCAGCGGCAGGCTTCGCTCCATGCGACGCGACGACGCGACCAAGAATAGCCCGCAACCAAACGCGGCAGCCCTTTTTGCCAGCTGGCACGCTCAACCAGGCTCAAACGTCTCCCAGAAGCGCAGCGGTTTGCCTTGCCCAGCCATCACCAGAGCGCCGTCACGCATCACGGTGAGGCCGCGGATGATGGTGGCGACGGGCCAGCCAGTCGTCTCCAACCCGTCGAAAGGCGTCCAACCGCAGCGCGAAGCGATCCAGCTATTTTCGATGCGCTTGGTCAGTTTCAGATCGACAATAGTGAAATCGGCGTCATAGCCGATCGCGATACGCCCTTTACCGGCGATTCCGAAGATGCGGGCCGCCCCAGCGCTGGTCAGATCGACGAAGCGCTCGAGGCTCAGCCGCCCGGCGGCGACATGATCCAGCATCAACGTCACCAGCGTTTGCACCCCGGTCATGCCAGAGGGGCTGTCGGGATAGGTCTTCGCTTTTTCCTCATGCGTATGGGGGGCGTGGTCGGAGCCAATGACATCGATCAGCCCATCCGTCACCGCCTGCCACAGCGCTGCGCGGTGATGCTCGTCGCGGATCGGCGGATTCATCTGGGCGTAGCTTCCCAGCCGCGAATAGCATTCCGGTCCCGCCAGGGTCAGATGCTGCGGCGTGGTCTCGACGGTTGCGATATCGCGAGCCGCCGCCAAGAGCGGCAGCTCCTCCGCTGTGGTGACATGCAACACATGCAAGCGCCGTCCGGCTTGCCGCGCCAAGCGCAGCACGCGCTCGGTGGAACTGCGCGCTGTTTCGGCATCGCGCCAATCAGGATGGGTGCGGACATCGCCGCGCACGATATAGGCTTTGCGCGCCTTCAGCCGTTCCTCATTCTCGGAATGCACCGCCATCCGGCGCGTGCCGCCTTTCAGGGCAGCGAGGATCGCGTCTTCCTGATCCAGTAGCAGCGTACCGGTGGAGGACCCCAGAAAGGCTTTCACACCGCAGACACCAGGCAGTCTTTCCAACGCCGACAAAGCCCCGACATTGGCGGGCGTGGCACCAACGTAGAAGGCGTGGTCGCAATGCATTCGCCCGGCCGCGCGCGCCAGCTTGTCTTCGATGGCCTCGCGCGTGGTGGTCGGTGGGTTGGTGTTGGGCATTTCGAAGACGCCGGTAACGCCGCCCAGCACCGCCGCGCGACTGCCCGTCTCCAGGTCTTCCTTATGCTCGTTGCCGGGCTCACGCATATGCACCTGGGTGTCGATGACACCGGGCAAGACATGCAGGCCCTTGGCTTCGAAGATCTCGGCCGCAGCCGAATCAGCCAAAGCCCCGATGGCGGCAATCTTGCCGTCTCGGATGCCAATATCAGCTGGCGCAATCCCGTTCGGCGTCGCGCACAGCCCTCCGCGGATCAAAAGGTCATAGGATTTCATGACGTAAGGAGTAGGCTGAGGCTCGCGCCTTGGCAACGACCCTTTCCCGCTGTACCGGATTTCCATGCCTGACATTCTTACCGACCGCGCCGTGATTGCCCTTACGGGTCCGGAAGCCAAAAGCTTCCTGCAGGGCCTTGTTACCAACGACGTCGCCAAGCTGGCGCCGGGCGCCCCTGCCTACGCCGCCTTGCTCTCGGCCCAAGGCAAAATTCTCTTCGATTTCCTGCTTCATGCGGACGGCGACAGCGTGCTGATCGATTGCGTGGCAGAGGCCCGCCCGGCCTTGATCAAACGCCTCAGCCTCTACAAGCTGCGCGCGAAGCTGGAAATTACCGCGCGCGATGATCTGGCCGTGCAGCTGCAAGGCCCCGCCGATCCCCGCCATAGCGCCCTGCCCGCGCGTTCGATCACGACGCTGCCGGGAACGGCTGCCGAAGCGGCCTATCACACCACCCGACTCGCACTCGGCATTCCCGAAGGCACCGATTTCGGCTCCGAACGCATCTTCGCCCTTGATGCCGGGCTTGACGAGCTCCACGGCGTCGCCTTTGACAAGGGCTGCTATGTCGGCCAGGAATTGACCGCGCGCATGAAGCATCGCGGAACCGACCGCAAACGCCTTATCGTTGTGGCAAGTGCGGGAGGCGAGTCGTTGCCCGTGCCCGGCACGGCGATCAAAGCGGGCGACATCGAACTCGGCCAGATCACGGCCACTTACGGCGCCCGCGGTTTTGCTCTGATCCGGCTCGACCGTCTCGGCGAGATCTCAGGGCCGCTTGCTGCCGATGATATCGCGGTCACTCTGACCAAACAGGACTGGCTTTAACGGTGCCCGTGGGCATCGCGAATTATTTTGCTGACGGAGGACACTATGCTGCATCATGTTTCAGTGGGCGTGCGCGATCTCGAACGAGCCTCGAACTTCTACGACGTTGTACTGGGCACGCTCGGCTACAACCGCGTGATGGAAGTCCTTCCCGTTGCCGTCGCCTACGGCATCGACCAGCCTACCTTCTGGGTGCAGCTGCCGCATAACCAGCAGATCGCCACGGCCGGTAACGGCACGCATATTTCCTTCGTCGCCCACAGCCAAGAAGCGGTCGATGCCTTTCATGCTGCGGCCATTGAATTGGGTGCCCAGAACGCTGGCGAGCCCGGCCCGCGCCCGGACTACTCTCCCGACTATTACGGTGCCTTCGTCTATGATCTCGACGGCAACAAGCTGGAAGCAACCCTGGTCCATGTGGAACAGCCCGCCGCCAAGAAGTCGCCCCGCAAAGCGGCCAAGAAGGCTGTGAAGAAGAAGGCCGCCAAGCCGCTGGCCAAGAAAAGCGCCAAGAAGGTCGCTAGCAAAACGGCCCCAAAGGCGGCTCAGAAAGCCGTCAAAAAGGCTACGAAGAAAGTCGCCCGCGTCATCCAAGTGATCGCGGTGCCCAAACCTTCCAAAGGCAAGAACAAAGCCAAGCCTGGCAAGATCAAGCCCGCCAAAAAAGACAAAAAAGACAAGAAGGGCAAAAAGAATAAGAAGGCCAAGTCGTGAGCGAGACCCGCTGCGCCTGGCCGGGCGTCGATCCGCTTTATATCGCCTATCACGACACCGAATGGGGCGTGCCGGAATATGATCCGCGCGCGCTCTATGAAAAGCTCGTGCTGGATGGTTTTCAGGCGGGGCTTTCCTGGATCACCATCCTGCGCAAGCGGGAGAATTTTCGCAAAGCCTTCGACGGTTTTGATCCGGTGAAAATCGCCAGCTATGGCAAGCGCGATGTCGATCGTCTCATGCAAAACGAAGGCATCGTGCGCAGCCCGGCCAAGATCGCTGCCGCCATCAAAGGCGCGCAGATCTGGATGGAAATTCAGGAAAAAGAGCCGGGCGGCTTTTCCGATCTGATCTGGAAACATGTCGAGGGACGGCCGCTGCTCAATCAGCACCGCACCGCCAGAGTGGTTCCGGCGCAAACCGAGATGAGCGAAAATCTCGCCAAAGAGCTGAAGCAACGCGGCTTCAATTTCTGTGGCCCAGTGATTGTTTATGCCTTTGCGCAAGCCATCGGCATGGTCAACGATCATCTGGTGACCTGTTTCCGCCACGCCGAATGCGCTCGGATATCCGAGATGGCGGGCTTGAAACCCCGCAAACAAAGACGCGCCCGCTCGTAGGTACACGCATGTGGAAATATCTGGCCGTTGCCGCCCTTCTGCTCACCTCCGCTGAAGCCAAATCACCGGCCGAGGAGTGGAAGGCCTCTCTGGCGGCGGACAATGCTGCCTGGGCTACGGCCAAGCACGCCATTCTGAAGATCAACGATGCGGCTTATGTCCACGAAGGCGAATTCGTCTCGCTGCTCGGCGACAAGCCTGCCACCTGGCATTGGGCCAAAGGCAAACAGCCCAAGGCAGCGTTGATCGCAGGCTTTGCCCATGGCAAGCCGCAGCTGTTCAAGAATGGCAAAGCGCTGCCGCCAGAGGCGCTAAGCAAAGGCATCGATATCGCCGCTGGTGTCGATGTACTGGGCGCGCCGACCCAGATGTCACCAGGCGAAACCGGTCTGCGCATCATGGTCTACGATCAGGGCAACAAAGCCGCTGTAGCGTTCAAGGGCGTCGATTACTTCGCTTATGATCCCGCCTATCGCGTCAGCGCCCGCTTCACGCCCGACGCCAAGATGACGCCGCATGTCTTCCGCACCTCGCGCGGTCTCGACAAGCAGTTCTATCATGCGGGCGACGCCGTTTTCACGCTGCAGGGCAAGACCATCACCCTGCCGCTCTATGGGGAGGAGAAGAACCCCACCAAGGTCACCGATATGACCTCGTTCTTCACCGATCAGTTGACCGGCAAAGGCGCTTATCGCGCCGGGCGCTATGTCGATGTCGAGAAGTTCGGCAAATTTCCGCCGACCAGTGTCAGCATCGATTTCAACTATGCCTACAACCCCAACTGCGCGCGCTCGATCTATTACAACTGCCCCTTCGCGGTGGATTTCATCCCGCTCGCCATAAAGGCTGGCGAGAAAGACCCACACACGGTGCATTAACCAGCGTGATAGGCAGTGATACTAGGACTTTTGGAACGGAAACACGCACATCCCCGCTATTTTCGCAAAGCCTTGGTAATACCTCGGCGACATGATGGTGCCATGGATTTTCAACCACTCTTCGAACGCGAAATTCATCCCAGTATCGCAGTTGCCGCGCGCTACTGCAGCGAACTTGCTGCGAACCACGAGATACCCAACCGGCAAGACTTTCGGCCCAACAAGGTTCGCTCCATCCTCGGCTACCTCTTCTTGCTCGACGTGCTCCCTGGCGATTACCGCTTCAGCCTTTGCGGCGTGCATGTTTCCGTGCTGTACGGGGTCAATCCCACTGGCACGCGCTTGAGCGAATTTTCCGACCGCGACATGTCGGGCCGCTTGACGAAAACTTATGACGAAGTCGTTGCGGCACGGTCGTTCCAGTATGTCCGCGGGCAATGCAGCTGGCCCGACCATTCGGTGCAAATTGAACGCTTGCTTGTCCCTATGACGGGACCGAGCGGCCAGTTGGATGCAATTTTCGGCGTCACCATCCCGAAATGTCCAGTTGATCTGCTGGTCATATATGCTGGCACGGGCATCGCCAAACTCGTGATCGACGAACAGATCACGGGCAAGGCTCTCGCCCTCTAGGAGCGCGCCTTCAGACCCACAATTCCATGTCGGGCTTCGACAGCACGTCGCCCCATGGGAGGCGCCACATGCCGCGCGGTTCGGCACAGGTCGGCGCAATGGCAGGGCCACTCAAGAATTGAATCCTCGCATCTTGGGCAAATTTCAGCGTGGTTTTATCGCGAACCGCATACAAGAACGTTCCCAAATTGGCGCGGCGCGCGAAATGGGCGAGCTGCTCGGCATCGTTTTGGCAAAACGGCGTCGCCGCGCTGAATTCCTCGAGGTTGAAGCCTACCGCCTTGAGCCCGATGCCTTGATAGGCCCCGTATGCGCGCAACGACGGCGAAATCGTTGCCACGGTGCCGCGCCCGAACGGCGACAGGGCTCCGACCATATTGGCCAGTCTCGTCTGCGCCACGCCGGGTGGCACATCAAAAATCATGAAGGTGATAAGTGAGCGGAAGTTGTGTGAAACATTACGGCAGGCCGATAAAATTTCCATCCGGCCCGCTGGCGCGCCAAAAAACTCGAAGGAGAGCGGCATGATCAGTAGAAACTTGTTGCCCTCCGCAAATGATTTCTCAAGCTGTGCCATGGCGGCGTGAAATACCGTCATTTCGACAACATGACGCTCTTGAGGCGCCAATTGCTTGAGGGCAACAGATTGTCCCCGCCCCGAAAAGAGGATCGATTTCACCTCGCAGGCATAGGTGGTGACGGCCGCATTGGGAACCGACCAGATTGGCACGAAATGGTGATCCACCTGAGGCGGTGCGACGGCCGCGAGCGGTGCCCCCCATCGAGGGACTTGCACTGGTTTCGCCCGTTGTCCTATCGCTGTCGCTTGGTAACCTGGCATGCCCGGCAGCCGCTCTAGCTCCTCGGGCTGGGCTCGGCGGCCTGCCTGGTCCTGAATACCGACTTTTTCGGCCAGAGCTCTGATCTTTTCCTGCGGCACGCGCTTCAGCGTCAGGGTGTCGTCATCGCCGCTGAGCACGATATTCAGTGCAATCTGGTCGAGATCGCATTGGCCCAGAAAACTGGTGTAGAGCTCGAAGGCCACGCTGAGACAGACCGCACTGACATCTCCGGCTTCGGTGGTCGGCATGGTGATCAAATAGGCGGTATCGGCTAAGCGGACGAAGAGATCGTTTGGTCCCAGCTTGGCGCGCAGGAGTGCCTCGATGCGGGCAAATACGCCTTCGCGAATACGTGCCCAGCGCTCGCCTGCCTGCTCCTTCAAGCTGTCGAGCTCGATGACATTGACGCAGCCTTTCGCCAAGAAACTCGGCGAAGCAGCAGCAGCCAATATCGGAGCGGAGTGTTGCAGCATCGGTGCACTCATAGGATGCACCGCAAACTATAGCGATACTATGACCAGAACGTTAGCACAGCCCCCCTATGTTAACGTCTGTAAACCGTTACGACACAGTTTCTATCACACCATACCAGCCAAGGCCTTTATAGGTCTCATAACCGGGTGTCAGCGCATAAGCGATAAGCTTGCCGTTCTTGTGGTAGTGCCCGCGCGGCCCCGAAGAGCGATCTAGCGGGTAGGTTTCGCTCAGCAATCCGATTTCATCCGATGCGGCAATGACGCGCCCGGCGCCGTCCACGATCAAAACGCGCGATTGTCCCTTTTCTTCTTCGGATAAGCCTACGCCCGTCACCACGGTTTTGGCCTGCGGCGCCCAATCGAAGAAAACGCCTAGCGCCCCGACCACACTGCCAGTGCTATCGCCGCCGCGCCGGATCGCGGTCGCGTAAGTGGCCACCGCAGCGCCGCCAAGTCCGGCATTCGCCGCAATATCCGAAACCGCAAAATCATCGCCGGAGGCGGTGCGCATAGCATCACGAAACCACGGCGTTTCCGAAACATCCTTGCCGATAACATTGTATTTGTCGGGTTTGCCGGTGGCGACCACTCGGCCGTGAGCATCGGCGATCCACAGATCGACGTAGACCGTGTACGACCGCAGGATCGTCGCCAGGCGCAAACTGGCATAACGGCAGCGCTGTTCGGTTGGATCTTCGGCGGCTTCGACCACGGCGCTATCGGTAGCCCACCAGCGCACATCGCAAGAGCGTTCGTAGAGGTTGCGGTCGATGATCTCGATGATATTCAGCGCCAGATCCTGACAGCGCACACCGCGAAAACGTCCGACGATCTCGCCCATCACCGCGATATTGGCGGCAATGGCGGTCTTCAGTTGCTGGGACGCGGAGCCGATGTCCTTGGCCACACCGCTCATCTCAGAGGCCACCACCGCAAAGGCGTTGCCGCTGGAACCAGCGCGGGCCGCTTCAATGCGTGCGTTAAGCGAGAGCAGATGGGTTTGGCGCGTGATGGTGTCAATTTGCTCAAGCTTTTCGTCGGTAACGCGCGCCACCTCTGCGGTCAACTTGATGATGTCGTCCTGCATACACTTCCCCCGAATTGTGGCGAAGTTTGCAAGAGAACCTTTTAAGGAGTGCTTTCTAAACCATAATATTATACGCAAAACTACGCAGTAGCGGCACGAAACCGACTGCTTCGCGCGCCACATTTCCTACGATTGCGTTAAGGGTTCAGCCGCGGCCGCGATACGGCGCGACTTCCAGAGCCGGCAGATACACCGCCTTCGGCAATTTTCCTGTCTGCCAGAAGACGTCGATCGGAATGCCGCCGCGCGGATACCAATAACCGGCAATACGCAGAAACCTCGGCTTCAACACCGTGACCAACCGCTTGGCGATCACCAGCGTGGTGTCTTCGTGGAAGGCCGGATTGTTGCGGAAGCTCGAGAGGTAGAGCTTGAAGGATTTGGATTCCACCAGCGTTTTGCCGGGGCAATAGTCGATCACGAA
>JARLIR010000026.1 GCA_031291635.1 Rhizomicrobium sp.
CGCAAAGCCAAGGACTTCAAAGAATCCGACCGCATCCGCGATGAACTCCTCGCCAAAGGCATCGTCCTCAAAGACGGCCCCACCGGCACGACCTGGGAGGTGAAGAGATGACCCTTCAACCCAACCCCCACCCCAAATTTGCTCTGCAAATTTGGACCTCCCCGCAAGGGGGAGGTGACAAATTATGTGCCTTCTTTAACCTCCCCCTCGCGGGGAGGTCGATCCGTCGTAGCGCAGCGAAGGCGGATCGGGTGGGGGGCTCCTCCGCGAGGGCACGCACATGACCGACCACCTCACCCTCTACGATGTCACGCTGCGTGACGGCGCCCAGACTCAGGGTGTCGATTTTTCCGTCTCGGATAAGCGCCTCATCGCTGCTGCGCTGGATGCGCTGGGTGTCGATTACATCGAAGGCGGTTGGCCGGGTGCCAATCCGGGCGACACCGAATTCTTCGCCGCCCGCCCGCGCTTCACACACGCCAAATTTTCCGCTTTCGGCATGACCAAACGCGCCGGACGCAGTGTCGGCAATGATCCGGGCTTTGCCGCCGTGGTCAACGCCGATGCCGAGGCCATCACTTTGGTCGGCAAGACTTGGGATTTCCAAGTCGATGTGGCGCTGGAAATCCCACGTGGCGAAAACCTTGAAGCCATCACTGAATCCATTCTGGCCGTGAAGGAACGCAGTCGCGAAGCCCTCTTCGATGCCGAACATTTCTTCGATGGTTATGCCGCCAATCCCGCTTACGCGCTGGACTGCATCAAGGCCGCCTATGAGGCAGGCGCCAACTGGATCGTGCTCTGCGATACCAATGGCGGCTCCATGCCGGCCACGGTCTATCGCGTGGTCTCTGAGGTCAAAGACAAGCTCCCCGGCATTGCGCTGGGCATCCACGCCCATAACGACACCGAACAAGCCGTCGCTGTCAGCTTAGAAGCGGTGCGCGCGGGCGTGCGCCAAGTCCAGGGAACGTTGAACGGGCTGGGCGAGCGTTGCGGCAATGCCAATCTGTGTTCGATCATCCCGACCCTGATCTTGAAAGAGCCTTATGCCTCGCTGGTCGAAACCGGCATTAGTCTGGAGCAGCTGAAAACGCTCACCCGTGCCTCGCGCATGCTGGATGAGATCCTCAATCGCGCGCCCGCGCGCCACGCCGCTTATGTCGGCCCGTCGGCTTTTGCGCACAAAGGCGGACTGCATTCTTCCGCCATGTTGAAAGACAGCCGCACCTACGAGCATGTTCCGCCCGAAAGCGTCGGCAATGCGCGGCGTATTCTGGTTTCGGACCAAGCGGGCCGTTCCAATCTGCTGGCGCGTCTGGCTTCGGCCGGTATCGATGTCGATGCCAAAGACCCACGCCTGGCCAAGCTTTTGGAAGACGTCAAGCAACGCGAATTTTATGGCTACACTTATGACGGCGCCGAAGCCTCCTTCGAGCTTCTCGCCCGCCGGGCGCTGGGCGAAGTGCCGGAGTTCTTCGAGGTCGATAGCTTCCGCGTCATCGTGGAGAAGCGCCACAATGCCATGGGCGAGCTGACCACCGTATCGGAAGCCACTGTGCGCGTGCGGGTCGATGGCGAGGTCTTTCACAATGTCGATACCGGCCATGGCCCGGTCGATGCGTTGTCCAATGCTTTGCGCAAGGATCTCGGCAAATATTCCAGCTTCCTCGCGGGTCTCAGCCTCACCGATTATAAGGTGCGTATTCTCACGGCCGGCACCGAAGCCATCACCCGCGTCATGGTGGAAAGCAAAGACAGTCATGGCACGCGCTTTTCCACCGTCGGCGTCTCCGAAAACATCGTCGATGCCTCGTTCGAAGCTTTGATCGATGCCATTTATCTGAAACTTCTGCGCGACGGCGCGCAGCCTTAACCTCGGTGTCATGGCCCGCCACAGCGGGCCATCCAGTTGCAATCTGGCACCACAAGGATAGTGAACCGCGATGCTCTCTGAGCTCTCGCGCGTGTCACCTGGATGGCTCGCTGTGGCGGGCCATGACAATGTTTGGAATTCGGTCGAGCAACACAATCATTATGAGTGAGAACAGCCCTTCATCAGCGCCGAATGAAACGACGGGCATTCTCTATGCCACCGCGGCTTACAGCCTGTGGGGTTTCTTTCCGCTCTATTGGCATGCGCTTGGCAGTGTGCCGCCCTTTCAAATCTCGATGCACCGGATGTTTTGGTGCGCTCTTTTCGGGATCGCAATTTGCGCGGCGACGCGGCGCTTCGGCGGCATTCGTCTCGCGCTCAGCAACCGCAAGATCCTGGCCGCGCTCACCGTCTCCAGCATCCTGATCTCGATCAATTGGACGCTGTATATCTTCGCGGTGGCCGATCATCATTTGGTCGAAGCCTCGCTCGGTTATTACATCAATCCTTTGATCTCCATCGCCCTAGGCGTGGTCTTGCTCGGCGAAAAGCTGTCACGGCTGCGGATGGCGGCCATTGCGCTGGCCACTATCGCGGTGGTGGTCAAGGCCTATGGCCTCGGTCATTTCCCCTGGATTGCCTTGGGCTTGGCCTTCAGCTTTGGTTTTTATGGTTATGTCCGCAAACTGACCCCGATCGCGGCCTTTGACGGCCTCACCATCGAGGTCATCATTCTGTTTCCCCTCACCGCGGGCGCGCTGTTGTTTTGGGGCGTACAGGGCACCAGCGCCTTTACCCCGGCGCATCCTTTCACCGATTTTCTGCTGGTGATGGCAGGGCCGGTGACAGCACTGCCGCTCACCTTGTTCGCCGCCGGGGCCCGCCGTGTCAGCATGTCGACGCTCGGTTTCCTGCAATATCTCTCGCCCTCGATTACGCTCACCCTCGCCGTGGTCTTCCTCGGCGAGGCCTTCACGCCCACCGATATGGCCACCTTCGGCTGCATTTGGCTGGCGCTGATTTTGGTGGCTGTGGATGGCCAAATGCGCCGAAAGACCGCCTAAAACGCCTCCTGGGTTCAAGTTTCTGTGTTGCGGGATTGCAGACCGGCCTCCCGCACCTTACCTAAGCGCCAGCGCGGGAAATCCCCGCAAAGGGAGTTGAAATGGCCAGACCACTGCTCGAAGACGGCGAAGGCGTTCCCTCCTTGCGTCCTTTGTGGATGCTGTTTCCCTATCTGTGGCCCAAGGGCCGCACCGATCTCAAGATCCGCGTCATTGTCTCGATGGTGTGCCTGTTGCTCGCCATCGCCGCCACCGGCGCGTTTCCACTCTTCATGGGCTATATCACCGACGAGCTGGCGAAAAAGCCCATTGCCACAATCGTCCTCGGCATCGCTTTCGGTTGGATTGCGGCTTATTCGGTGGCGCGCATCTTGATGCAGGCGATGGCGCAGCTGCGCGACGGCATTTTCGCCGATGTGCAGTATAACGCCTTGCGCGAAGTCGGCGTCAAGACTTTCGCCCATTTGCACGCGCTGTCGCTGCGCTTTCATCTGGAGCGTAAGACCGGCGGCCTTTCCCGCGTCATCGAGCGTGGCACCAAGGGCATCGACACGCTGCTCTCCTTTGCCATTTTCAGCATCTTCCCGACGCTGTTCCTGCTCATCGTCTTCAGCGTCGAGATGTTCATCAAGCTTAGCTTCTCCATCATGGTGGTGACGCTGGTGATGGTGGCGCTTTATGTCTGGTTCACCTTTGCCATCACCCGTTGGCGCATCCAATTCCGCCGTGACATGAACCAGTCGGATCAGGATGCCAACACCAAAGCGGTGGACAGCCTGCTCAATTACGAGACGGTGAAATACTTCAATGCCGAACGCCATGAGACGGCGCGTTTCGATCGCTCGATGCACAAATTCGCCAAAGCCTCGATCCAGGCGCAAACCTCGCTCTCCATTTTGAACGCGGGGCAGGCGACGATCGTCGCTATTGGTATGGGCATTGCGATGGTCTTGATCGCCATTGGCATCAAGAAGGGCGTTTACACCATCGGCGATTTCGCGACTGCCAACGCCATCCTGTTGCAGCTTTATGTGCCGCTCAATCTTCTGGGCACGGTCTATCGCGAAATCACTCAGGCGCTGGTGGATATGGATGCCATGTTCCGCCTCCTGCATCAGCCCCAGGAAGTGCAGGACAAAGAAGGCGCCGCGCCGCTTCTCGTTACCGGCGGTGAAATCCGTTTCGAGAATGTGGTCTTCGCGTATGAGCCTGCCCGTACGGTGCTCAAGGGCATCAGCTTCACCGTGCCTGCAGGTAAGACCGTGGCGCTGGTTGGCCCCTCTGGTGCCGGCAAATCGACCATCAGCCGTATTCTTTATCGCTTCTACGATATCGCCTCTGGCCGCGTCACCATTGATGGCCAGGATCTGCGCGATGTCACACAGGCTTCGCTGCGCGCCGCCATCGGCATCGTGCCGCAGGATACGGTGCTCTTTAACGATACGGTGCACTACAACATCGCTTATGGCCGTATCGATGCCCCGGAATCCGAGGTGCGCGAAGCCGCCCGTCTGGCCCAGATCGACAAATTCATCCTCGAATTGCCGCTCGGTTTCCAGGCCATGGTGGGCGAGCGCGGTCTGAAATTGTCCGGTGGCGAAAAGCAACGCGTCGCCATCGCCCGTACGATATTGAAAAATCCGCCGATCCTGCTGCTCGATGAAGCCACCTCGGCGCTGGACACCCACACCGAACGTGAAATCCAAAGCGCTCTCAACGAAGTCTCGAAGAACCGCACCACGCTGGTGATCGCCCATCGTCTTTCTACCGTGGTAGACGCCGACGAGATCCTGGTGCTGGAAAAGGGCGAGATCGTCGAACGGGGCCGTCATGACGAGCTGGTGGCCAAGAACGGCTCTTATGCCGCCATGTGGAACAAGCAGAAAAAGGCCGAAGCGGCGCGCGAAGTCATCAAGGAAATCGAAGCCGATCCCGACATCAGCCCGTCCGTTGCTCGCACCCCGGTGCTAGGGGAATAGAGGCCATGAA
>JARLIR010000195.1 GCA_031291635.1 Rhizomicrobium sp.
ATTCTTTGAATCCGGCGACAGCATGTGGATGGAGGTTTGGCAGGATCAGGAAACCGTGCCGAGCTTCGACCTGCCCCATGCTATTACCGTGCCCGAAGGAAATTATGTTTTCTCGACGGTGCATTGGCATGGCGATTCCGCACCCTCGCGGCTGATCTCGACCAATCTCGACATCCAATACGGCAAGTATTTCGGCGGCACCCTGCTGCAAACCGATGTGACGCTGAACGTCAATCCCAACGAGACGCTGTCGCTCGGCGCCCGCCATGTCATGCAACAGATTCACATGCCGGCCGGCAATGTCTCGATCCATATCGAGTCACTGGATACATCGGTGAATTTGACGCCGGATATGTATGTGCGGGCCCAGGCGCAATACGACAATATCAGCAAGGCTTTTGCGTTGTCGCTGCGCTATCGCTGGGAATACCAGCCGGGCAGCGAACTTCTCATCGTCGCCGGTGACGACGCCACCTTGAGCGGGCATTACTACCAAAGCCACACATCGCAATTCTCGGTAAGGCTGGGACGGACGTTTAGATTGTAATAGATTTACTCTCCCCATGAGGGAGGGAAATCGCCTAAGCTCTATTTGTCATGGCCCGTTACAACGGGCCATCCAGGTGGTGTTGCTCTATTCTAAACGGCGTTATTCAAGCATTTCCTTGTACAGCCTTGCCGCGAGAGCTGGATGGCTCGCGTCGAATACGCTGTCGCTATCGACCAGGCCATGACAAGCTGGGGAGAGGGCAATCACACGCTCTCCACCATCGCAATCCCCGGGATCGAACGCAGGGCGTCTTTCATCGTGGCGGTGACGTGGAAGCGTTTGGGCAGGGCGATTTCGACTTCCTGGCCGGGGCCGCCGGGCACCAGAAAACTGATGACGCCTTTGCCTGGGCCTTTCAGCTGCGCCGCGATGCCATTGATGGCCGAGGCGTCGGTCAGATGCAGGCGCAAGCCCTCGCCCGCTTGGCTGGCTTCGGTATCGAGGTCTTTGACCCACAGCGCGCGCAGCTTCAGCTCATCGCCTTCCCATACCGCACTGAGCTTGGTCAGCACCGACTTACCGGCATCCAACAAATGACGCGAGGCGGCCAGCACTTCGGAGAAGAACATCACCTCGAACATGCCGGTGGCATCGGAAAAAGAGACATAGGCGTACATCTGATCGTTCTTACCGCGGCGCTCGGATTTCTTGATCACGGTGGCGGCAACGATCGGCTGCGAAGAACTGCGGCGGTCTTCCAAGACTTCGCCAAAGGTCACGGCCTGCAAGCGTTTCAGTGCCACGGCATATTGATCAAGCGGATGGCCGGAGAGATAAAAGCCCATGGCGTCGAACTCTTCCGACAGACGCTCATGCGGCGGCCATTCGAGCACAGGTGGCAGGCGCAACTCGGCTTTGGCGGAGGCGCCACCGAAGAGGCTGACCTGCCCGCTCTCGCGTTCGGCAGCGGCCGCTTGGGCTGAGGCCAAAATCACATCGGCGCCTTCCACCAACTGGCGGCGGTTCTTGTTCAGACTCTCAAAGGCTCCGGCACGAGTCAGGTTTTCAAAGACCCGTTTGTTACACTGGCGCGGATCGATGCGGTCAGCAAAATCAGCGATGGATTTGAAACGCCCGCCCGCTTTGCGCACCTCCAGCAAATGGTCCATCGCTTGGCGGCCAACGCCTTTGACGGCGGCGAGCGCGTAATAAATTTCCTTCTTCTCGGCGTCGCAGGTGAAGACGGCGCCAGAGCGGTTGACGTCCGGCGACAAGACTTTGATGCCGAGGCGCTGCGCTTCTTGGCGGAAGACATTGAGCCGGTCGGTCAAGCCGATATCGAGGGTCATCGAAGCGGCCAAAAATTCGACCGGATAATTGGCCTTCAAAAATGCGGTTTGATAGGCCACTTGGGCGTAAGCGGCGGCGTGGCCTTTGTTGAAGCCGTAACCAGCGAATTTGGCGGCCTGATCGAAGATCTGTTCGGCCGCGTCCTGCGACACGCCGCGTTCCAGCGCGCCTTTCAAGAAGCGTTCGCGCTCCTTGACCATTTCGGCGACGATTTTCTTACCCATGGCGCGGCGCAGATTATCGGCTTGGCCCATGGTGTAGCCCGCCAACTCCTGGGCGATGTGCATGACGTCTTCCTGATACGTCATCACGCCATAGGTTTCTTTGAGGATCGGCTCCAAGCTGGGATGCAGATACTCCGGCGCTTCCTTGCCGTTCTTGACCGCGATGTATTTCGGAATCGAATCCATCGGACCCGGGCGATAAAGCGCCACAAGAGCCACGAGATCGTTGATGTGATCGGGCTTCATCTTGCGCATCAGATCGCGCATGCCCGTGGATTCCAGCTGGAAGACGCCGACACTGTCGCCCTTGGCGAGCATTTCGAAAGTGGTGCGGTCGTCGAAATCGATCGACTGGGTGTCGAGCTCGATGCCGCGGGCTTTCAGCAATTCCTGGGCCTTGGCGATCACCGTCAGGGTTTTCAGACCCAAAAAGTCGAACTTCACCAGACCCGATTTTTCGGCGCCTTTGTAATCGAACTGCGCCACCGGCACATCCGAGCGCGGATCGCTGTAGAGCGGCAAGAGCTCTTCCAATGGCCGGTCGCCGATGATGACGCCCGCCGGATGGGTGGAGACGTTGCGGAAGAGACCTTCGACTTTGCGCGCGATGGTGAACAGGCGCTCGGCAATCGGTTCTTGCTCGGCGATCTGGCCGAGCCGCGGTTCGCTGAAGATGGCGTCGTCGAGGGTGATGTGCTTGCCGGGCGGATTGGGGATCAGCTTGGCGATGCGATCGACCAGGCCGAGCGGCATCTGCAGCACACGCCCGACGTCGCGCACCGCGGCCCGCGCCTGCAGCGAGCCCAGCGCCAGGATGTGGCCAACGCGGTCATGGCCGTATTTGTTGCGCACATAGCGCACGACTTCGTCGCGCCGCTCCTGACAGAAGTCGATGTCAAAGTCCGGCATCGAGATACGTTCAGGATTGAGGAAGCGTTCGAAGAAGAGGCCGAAGCGCAAGGGATCGAGGTTGGTAATGTCGAGCGACCACGCCACCAGCGAGGCCGCACCGGAACCACGCACGCCGACCGGAATGCCTTGGGCGCGGGTCCATTTCATGAAGTCCGAAACAATCAGGAAGTAGCCCGGAAAGCCCATCGTGTTGATGATGCCGAGCTCGTATTCCAGGCGTTCGTCATAGGCGGACCGCTCGGCATAAAGACCATGTTTGGTCAGCCGCCGCTCCAGCCCGGCCACGGCTTGGGCATGCAATTCGTCTTGCGCCGAGAGCCCCGACGGCGGCTCGAACACCGGCAGGATCGGATTGCGCTTTTTCGGCTTGGCGGCGCAGCGCCGGGCGATTTCTATCGTATTGGCGATGGCTTCGGGCAAATCGGCGAATTGCGCCGCCATCTCTGCCGCGGACTTAAATCGATGCTCGCGGGTGACGCGGCGGCGATCCTCCTGGCTGACATAAGCGGCATCGGCAATACAGAGCAGCGCATCATGCGCCTCGTACATATCCTCTTTGCCGAAATGGACGTCGTTGGTGGCGACCAGCGGCAAGCGCTTGGCATAAGCCAGATCGATCAGCCCCGGCTCCGCCGCCCGCTCATCAGCCAGGCCATGGCGCTGCAATTCGACATAAAGCCGACCCGGAAAAATCGCTGCGAGCGTGTCGAGCGCCGCTTCTGCCGCCTCCATTTGCCCCGCCGCGATCAGCGCATTAAGCGGGCCACCCGGGCCGCCAGTGAGCGCAATCAGACCCTCGCCCAACTCCGCCAACTGGGCGGGGGTGACGTGCGGCCAGTCGCCAGGCGGCACTTCCAGATATCCGCGCGACAGCAGCTTGCAGAGATTGGTGTAGCCGAGATCACTTTGGACATAGACCGGCAGATAAGGCGGCTTGGGCTTGGAACCCAGGGTTTGAGTGCCGGTGAGTTCGACCGCCAGCATACAGCCAACGATGGGCTGCACGCCGGATTTGAGGACGGTATCGGTCCAATCGAAAACGCCGAACAGGTTGTTGACGTCGGCGACGGCAACCGCGGGCATGCCGTTCTCGAGCGCCAGCTTGGCCAGATCCTTGGGCCGGATCGCCCCTTCGATCAGCGAATAGGCGCTCTTGACGCGCAGATGAACGAATTCGGCGGGCTTGCGCGGGTCAGCCATAACGCGACTCTCCCTGAGCCATGATGCATTCCGCCAGCAGCAAGACTTGGCTGACATCGGCGGTGGTCTTGACCACAAAACGGATACCGCGGCCTTCGCCCGCGGCCGGCGGGGTGTCGGTCAGCATTTTCTTGATGGCTTCGCGCAAGGCGGAAGATTGGGCCACCGCACTGGCTTGCTCGTCGAGCACGATCCCGACCAAAAGTTGGCCCGCCATGGGGGTGAGATAGACCAGGACGCGACCGCGAAAGCGCACCACACACATCCGCCCGAAAGCCAGGCTGGAAGCCCGCCATTCCAGCTCCAGGGGCGAGAAACGCTCTTCCAAGCCGCTGATGATGCCCGGCCAAGCCGAAGCGCTACGCCCGAGGGCAGCAAAAAGCTCAGCGCCAGACGGGGCCGTTATCTCTTCTGCCGCACTATTGACCGCCACGCGCGCCGCCTCTCGCTCTCCACCACAGCTTTATGGCCGATGCAGCGCGACGGCGAGGGCGCTCAGCCATCCATCCACAGCTGACTTAACCTGCCGAGAGAAGCGTCTGTGCGGCCCCGGTCAAAACCAGCCCGGAGGCGAAAAAGACAACAAGACCAATGCCAGCCAATGCATCCTTGAACCAAGCCATGCGAGCCTCCCGCGCTTATCCACCGTTTGTCCACAGCGATGCACACAGGCTATTGTTCGCTTTATGTTCTGTCAAGAACAAAACGTGATCGTCAGCGCTTGACGGCAGCACCACAAGGTTGGAAGGATAACAACAAACAAATTGGGGGTTCCGCATGACCGGCATCGAAGTGATGGGCGTGGCGTTTTCGAATTACGTTCGCGCTGTGCGCATGGCACTCGAGGAAAAGGGTGTGCCTTACACCCTGACGCCCTGCCGGCCCCATACGGCAGAGATCGACGCCATTCATCCCCTGGGCAAAATTCCCTGCCTCAAGCATGGCGATTTCACTTTGTGTGAATCCAAGGCGATTGCGACCTATGTCGACCGCGGCTTTCCCGGCATCGCGCTATTTCCGGCAGAGGCCAAAGCGGCGGCGCTGGTGGAGCAATGGGTTTCGCTGGAAAACACCACGCTGATCCCGCATTTTCAGACCTATATGGCGTGCTACTTCTTTCCACGCACGGCCGATGGCGAGCCGGACCCGGCCGCAGTGACGGCAGCAGCGGAACCGGTGGCGGCGCAACTGAAAATGCTGGACCGGGTTTTGACCGGCAAAAGTTTTCTGGCCGCCGACGTCTTCAGCTATGCCGACATCAATCTGCTGACCGTGCTGGCCTATCTGCGCGATCTGCCGGAAAGCGGCGCGGTGATCGCCGACAGCCCGGCGCTGGTCGCTTACCTCGATACCCATTCCCAGCGCGCCAGTTTTGTCGCCACCCTGCCCCCGCCCACCAGCGAATTGCTGCTGATGACCCGCGCTATGGTGCGCGAGCGCATGGCCAAGGCTAGCTGACCAGCGCCAGCATATAGCCGTCATAGCCTTTGCTGCCGACCGTCTGGATGACCGTGGCGGTGACGCGCGGTTCGGCGCCGGCCAGCGCCATGGTCTGGCGCACGCCCTCCACCGCCGCATCGCCGCTATGGGCATTGGCGACTCTGCCGTCGCGCACCATGTTGTCGGCGACGATCACACTGCCCGGTCGCGACAGCTTGAGGGCCCAGCGGAAATACTCCGGATAGCCATCCTTGTTGGCGTCAATGAAGAAGAAATCGAAGGGGCCTTGCAGGGTCGGTAGGAGATCGATTGCGGCGCCGGTTTTGATCTCGACGCGATCGCCGACACCGGCTTTCTTCAAATTGGCCGCTGCCACCTCGGCATGATGGGGATCATATTCGAGGCTGGTGAGAAGACCGCCCGGTGGCAGCGCCCGCGCCAGCCACAAGGTGGAATAACCGCCCAGCGTGCCGATTTCCAAGATGCGTTTGGCGCCGCTCATCTTGGCGAAGAGATAGAGCTGCTTGCCCTCGGCCGGGCTCACCGCAATGTCGGGTAGTCCCGCCGCCTTGCTCGCAATCGAGACCGCGGCATAAGCAGGGTCCGGCTTGATCACGGTTTCCGACAGGTAAGTATCGACGGTCGTCCAAGTCTCGCTCATGGCCGCTTCCCTTTGCCTTCATCCCATTGTAGCGGGCGCGACGGTGGACGGGAAAGCTTTATGCGTCCACCAGCGTGTCGCGAATGATGTGAAGACCTTCCTTGACGCGCTCGAAAGTCGGCGGCGTACCTAGGCAGATGCGAATGGCATGGCTGGGATTGGCGCGATCAACGACAAAGGAATCCGTCGCTTCCGCCAGCACTTCGCGCTTGGCCAGCGCATCCTTGAACTGCGCCGCGCGCCACGGCGCCGGCAGCCGCAGCCAGCAATGCGGCGCATTGGGATGAGCCGAGAGATCGAAACCACCGAGCAGATCCTTAGCCAAGGCTTGGCGGCGGCGGATTTCGGCACGCTGATCCTTGATCAATTTGTCGGCATCACCGCGGGCGATCAGATTGGCGGCCAATTCCATCAGCAGCGGTGAGGCCAGCCAGGAGGTGATACGCAGATTGCTCATGGCATCGGCATAATGACGTTCCGGCACGCTGAGGAAGGCGAGCCGCAAGGTCGGTGCCAAAGCCTTCGACAATCCGGCGATATAGAAACCGCCATGGGGCAAGAAGCTGGAAATCGGCGGGCTGGGCTCGTCTAGCAACGGTGCGAAGACATCGTCCTCGATCAGTGGCACGCCGTGGCGCTCGAGCAGCTTGGCCACCGCTTTGCGCCGGGCGGTGGAAAGCAAAGTGGCGGTGGGATTGTGCAGCGTCGGCACCAGATAGACCGCCGCCACTTTATGCGCCTTGAGCAGGCTTTCGAGATGATCAGGCTGAATGCCTTGGCGATCCATCTTGATGCCGTGCAGGCGCAATTTCAGCCGCTGCGCCGCGCCTTTGACGGCTTGCGAGGTGAACTCTTCGGCGAGGATGGTATCGCCTGCCCGGCAGAGAGTCATCAAGCTGATGAAGCCCGCATGCAGCGCGCCGGAGGTGATCAGGATGTGCCGCGGTTCGGCCACCACGCCGCAACGCGACACCCAGCCTGCCGCCACCGCTTGATGGCCGGGCCAGGCGCTGTTCTGTTGATACTGCAAAAGCTCTGCGAAATAGGGTGTGGTTGCCAGCGCCGTCAGCTGCTTCTTGAAGAGGTCGGCATTCTTGATGGCGCAAGGAAAGTTGTCGCAAAAATCGATCGCGCGGGCGTAAGGGTCTTCATTCGGCCAGGACAGGCCCGAAGCACTGCCACGCACGAAACTGCCGCGCCCCACCTCGCCGCTGATCAGCCCGCGCTGCATGGCCAGGCGATAAGCTTTGTTCACCGTGCCAGGGTTGAGATCCAGCGTGTAGGCCAGCAGCCGTTGCGGCGGCAGGCGCGTGCCCGGCTTGAGACGGCCGGTTTTGATGTCCTCGGCCAGCGCATCAGCAATGGCTTGGTAGACGTCACCGCTACGCGCGGAGAGATCCGGCACCCAGTCCAGGCGATAGGGATTGTGCGTCATACAATGTCATATTGTTCGGCCCGCAATCGAACAATTGCATGGCGATGCATCATCCGTAAAGCATGGCTTTGGTTTCACCCCGGGATGAACGCGTTTACCATGAAGACCATCGGCCTGATCGGCGGCACCAGCTGGACCTCGACCATCGAATATTATCGCGTCCTCAACGAAGAAGTGGCGCGGCGCTTGGGCGGGCTGCACTCCTGCCGCATGGTGATTTTCAATGTCGAATTCGCCGAGCTGGAAGGCGCCATGCATTCGGGGCGCTGGGACGTTGCCGCGGACATCCTCTCCCATGCGGCGCAAAGCCTGCATGCCAGCGGCGCCGAAGCGGTGCTGATGTGCTCCAACCTGATTCACCGCATGTATGATCGCGTCCAAGCCGCCGTGCCGGTGCCGGTGCTGCATCTGGGCGATGCGCTGGCGGCGGAGATCAAAACGCAAGGTTACAAGAAGGTCGCCCTGCTGGGGGCGCGCCACACCATGCAAGAGAGTTTTTACCGCGGTCGCATCGCCGAGAAGAGCGGCGCGGAGATTCTGATTCCCGACGATACCGAGTGCACCATGATCGACACCGCCATCTTCAGCCGCATGTGCTGCAATCATTACACCGATGAAGACCGCGCCGCGTTCCTGGCCGTGATCACCAAGCTGAAGGCGCAAGGGGCGGAAGCGGTGATTTTGGGCTGCACCGAATTGCCGGTGCTGCTGCCGCAAACCCCGCTGCCGCAACTCAGCAGCATCGATCTGCATTGCCTTTACGCAGTGAATTGGGCGATGGCGGAGTAAGATATTTTATTCTCCGTCATAGCCGCCTTTAGTCGCCTAGCGACAGCGTAGCGACGCCATCCAGCTGGATGGCCGGGTCAAGCCCGGCCATGACGAATAGAGAATTATCCGCTCAAACCCAACTTGCCGCCATCCAGCAGCTTGCCTTCGTGCAGCACCAAAGCGCGGTCCATTTTGGCGGCGAGTTGCAGATTGTGGGTGGCGATCAGGGCGGCGACGCCTTCCGAGCGCACCAACTGTACCAGCGCATCAAACACCCCTGCCGCCGTCTTGGGATCAAGATTGCCGGTGGGCTCATCGGCCAGAAGAATGCGCGGATGATTGGCCAGCGCCCTTGCGATGGCGACACGCTGCTGCTCGCCACCGGAGAGCTGCGCCGGACGATGCGTCAGCCGCTCTTCCAGCCCCATCACGGTGAGAAGGCGTGTGGCTTCGATGCTGGCATCTTTGTGCGACAGGCCAGCGATCATCTGCGGCAGGATGACGTTTTCTAACGCCGAGAATTCGGGCAGCAAATGATGCGCCTGATAGACAAAGCCGATGGTGTCGCGGCGGATGGCCGTGCGTTCGCCGTCCGACAAGCCCGCCACGGCGACGCCGCCGATGATGATGTCGCCCGAGGTCGGTGCCTCTAAGAGGCCCGCGATATGCAGCAGCGAAGATTTGCCCGCGCCGGAAGGGCCGACCAAGGCCACGATCTCGCCGGGCATCAGCACCGCACTCACGTCGCGGAAAATTTCGAGCTCGCCCGCGCCTTCGCGGAAGACACGCACGATGTTACGCAGTTCCAGGGCCGTGTCACTCATAACGCAGCGCCTCCACCGGATCGAGCCTTGCTGCCCGCCAGGCGGGATAAATCGAAGCCAGGAAGCTGAGGCTCAGCGCCACCAGCACCACCACCGTGACCTCGCCCGCATCCATCTCTGCCGGCATGTGCGAGAGGAAATAGACTTCCGGGTTGAACAGTGAGGTGCCCGTCAGCTTCATCAGGATCAGGCGGATGCTTTCGATATTGGCGCAGAACAAGACGCCAATCAGAAAGCCGATAAAGGTGCCCGCGACGCCGATGCTCATGCCGGCGATGAAGAAGATCCGCATCACCGCGCCACGCGTGGCGCCCATGGTGCGCAAGATCGCGATGTCGGAGGATTTATCCTTCACCAGCATATAAAGGCCGGAGACGATATTGAGGGCTGCTACCACCACGATCAGGGTCAGGATCAGCGCCATGACATTGCGCTCCACCTGCACGGCATCGAAGAAGGTCGATTGCGTCTCGCGCCACGTGATGACGCGCACATTGGGCCCCGCCGCTTGCTGCACGGCCGGAACCAAATTGGCAACAGCATCGGGATCGGCCACCATCGCTTCCAAGCTGGGCACGCTATCGCCGAGATTGAAGAAGAGCTGCGCCTGATCCAGCGGCATGAAAATGATAGTGCGGTCGTATTCGCTCATGCCGATGTTGAAGAGCCCGGCCACGGTGTAGTTTTTGATCCGCGGCGTGGTGCCGAAGGGCGTGACATCGCCATGCAGTCCCATCAGCTTGAGATCGAGCCCCGGTGCCACGCCTAGCGATTGCGCCAGCCGCACCCCGATCAACACCGTGTCATCGCCATAATTCTGCATCGCCAGCGGTGACACCGAGCTGGAGACCATGGTGAGCGCCTGCAAATCGGCCTTACGAATGCCGCGGATCTGCACACCGGTCGCGACGCCATTGGCATCCACCGCAGCAAAACCCTGCACCAGTGGGGACACATGCAAGATGCCCGGCACCTTGGCGATGCGCGCCGCCATGGCGTCGTAATCGGCAATGCCCTGCCCTTCGTAACCTTGCACGATGATATGGCCGTTGAGCCCCAAGATGCGGCTCATCAGATCGTGACGAAAGCCGTTCATCACCGCCATGACGATGATCAGCGTGGCGACACCGAGCGCGATGCCGACCAGCGAAATCACCGAGATGATGGAGATGAAACTCTCAGCCCGCTTGGCGCGCAAATA
>JARLIR010000196.1 GCA_031291635.1 Rhizomicrobium sp.
CGGCGGCAATGGCTGCTGACCACGGTGGTTGGCCGTGAAGATGGCACCGCCACACTCAAATACGACACCCGCTATGGTTTGGGCGCAGGCTTTGATGAAGACCGCGTCGAAGAAACCACCATGATTGCGGCCTCCAACCGCTTTCGCTATCTCGCGCCCTAAGCAAATCCCCGTTATTGACATCGGGTCGAAAGTAGGGCGTGTCTACGCCATAGCCCCCATGATCCTGCTTGTGATCGCAACCGCCTTCTTCGTCCTTGGCATTGCGGGGACCGTGGGGAAATTGCTGTTCGATGATTGGCGGGTTCGCCAAGCCATGCGCCCCGTTGTTCGCTTGCCGGACACCCCCACAGAACCGCCGATCGGATAAGCCATGAATCGCCTGCCGAATGCCTCGGATCTGACGCTGCCCGAGATGCAGTCGCTACGTCTGGTGGCGACCGGCTTTATCAGCAAGACCATTCCGAAATTGCATCAAGCAAGACTGGTGGAACTGGGGCTCATCCAAGCTTTAATGGGAGGGCTCATGGTCACGCCCATCGGCCGTATGGTGGCACGCCGCATCCGCTAGGGTTGAATCCCTACCCGTCACGAAATCTTGTTCACGGTCACACTGACATCCATACCCAGCAAATCCGTGGCAGCGCCAAAAAAGCTGCCGCTGATCGGAACCGCTTGGCTGATGTCGCGCACGCAAGCCACCGGAATCAAATTGGCGCCGCCCATGCTGCGATTGGTGGGATCGAACGAAATCCAGCCCGCGCCCGGCAGATAAATCTCCAGCCAGGCATGCGTCGTACCAGAAGTGCTGCTCCAGCCAGCCTCAGCCGGTGGCACAAAGAGATAGCCGGAGATGATTCTGGCCCCGAAGCCCAAATGGCGCACGGCTTCGGCCATCAACAATGCGATGTCGCGGCAGGATCCCGTGCCCAGCTTCAAGCTTTCGAGTGGGGTCTGGGTTCCTTCATCATCGCGGGCTAGATAAGCGATCCAGCCGGTGACGCTGGCATTGATGTCTTTGAGCAAGCTGAGGGTATCGGTCGTAGAGCCGGCCACGAAGGCCTTGGCCCAACGTTTCAATGTGCCGTCCGAATCGGGATATTGCGGTGCCAGCATGGCGCCGAGATCGGCGCGTTCGTCGTCGCTATAGGCAAACGGATAACTATGAGCCGAGGGCGCAATTTGAAAAACCGGCCAAGCGGTGGTGTAGAGTTCGAGCTCCAGGCGGCTTTCAATGGTCAGCGTCGCAGACGGTTCGGTAAAATCGGCCCACGCAATCGAGTTGCCGAAAATATCATAGGTCCAGGAAATCTTCGCCGCTGGCGTGCAAGTCAACGCCGTGGTCAAAAGGCGCAAGTCATGGGTGGCCCGTGGCCGCAGCATCAAACGGTGACGATGAAGGCCAACTGCTTGGCGATAGCGGTATGTGGTGCTGTGCCGAATATCAAGAATGCTCACGCGCTCGGCTCCAGATGGGGTGAGGCAGTATAGGAGTTTGGCGAGGCATTGTTATGCAGGGGCAAAGATAATTCTGCCGAGTCGCGGCACCGCGCCGGAGCCTTGCTGATTCGCTACCGAAACGGCTCGAAGCAGCACCCCATACGATGAAGTTTTGCGCAGAAAACTGCCTTCCTGCCGCAAAATCCGCCATGCAACGGGAATAGCGCCCGCTCGGGCATCTGCCTATTGCCAAGGCACCTTTCGCGATGTGACCGTCTAAACGGTATTTATCACATCACATTGCGCCCTATGACCATTCAGGCTGCCCTGCATCATCGCACCACGTATCGCTATGATCGGCTCATCACTTTGGGCCCCCAAATCATTCGCCTCAGGCCAGCCGCGCATTGCCGTACACCGATCCTCTCCTACAGCCTCTCGATCAGCCCTGAACCGCATTTCCTCAACTGGCAGCAAGATCCGCAATCCAATTGGTTGGCGCGGCTGGTTCTGCCGGAGAAGACCGATCATCTCTCGGTCACGGTCGATCTGGTTGCCGAGCTCAATGTCATCAACCCCTTCGATTTCTTTCTGGAGCCGGAGGCCGAGAATTTCCCCTTCACCTATGACCGGGAAGTCCGCAAAGACTTAAAGCCCTATTTGGAAAAGGCGCGCGGCGGCAAAGC
>JARLIR010000027.1 GCA_031291635.1 Rhizomicrobium sp.
TGATGCTGTGGACGGCTCCTCCACCCGGCACGTGAGTGCCATGAATGTGGGTGCTGATAAGGCCCCACGATTCGGAGGAGCCAAGTCGTGCAAACGATCACGACAATCGGTCTCGACATCGCGAAGTCGGTTTTCCAGGTCCACGGCGTCGATGCGGAGGGCAATGTCATCCTGCGTCGTCGGCTCAAGCGTCGCTACGTTCTGGCGTTCTTCCAGAAGTTGCCGCCGTGCCTGGTCGGTATCGAGGCCTGCGCCTCGTCGCATCATTGGTCGCGCGAACTCCAGGCGCTTGGCCACACCGTTCGCCTGATGCCGCCGGCCTATGTGAAGCCCTATGTGAAGCGGCATAAGAACGATGCCACTGATGCCGAGGCGATCTGCGAAGCGGCCACCAGGCCAAACATGCGGTTCGTCGCGACCAAGACGCCAGAGCAACAGAGCTGCCTGACGCTACACCGTACCCGTCACTTGTTCATCCGCCAGCAGACCTCGGTGATCAATGCCATCCGTGCCCATCTTGCCGAGTTCGGTATCGTCGCGCCGGTCGGACGCAATGGTGTCGAACAACTGCTCGGGATCGTCGCTGAGGCAAGTGACAAACGATTGCCCGAAGTTGCCCGTGCGTGTGTCACCGCTCTCGGCGCCCAACTGCGGACGCTGAAGGCGCAGATCCTGCAGTTCGATCGTATGATCATGGCTTGGCACCGATCCAGTGAAGCAAGCCGGCGGCTCGACGATATACCCGGCGTCGGTCCAGTGTTGGCGACCGCTCTGGTTGCCAGCGTCGCTGATCCAAAGGTGTTCCGGTCAGGAAGGGACTTCTCGGCCTGGATTGGGCTGGTGCCGAAGCAGAACTCGAGCGGAGGCAAGGACAGGCTCGGCAGTATCAGCAAACGAGGCGATCGCTATCTGCGCAGCCTGTTCACGACCGGCGCGCTTGCCGTTATCCGCTACGCCAAAATCCACGGCACCAAGCATCGGCCTTGGCTCACCGCATTGCTGGCGCGGCGACCCACGAAGGTCGCCGCCATCGCGCTCGCCAACAAGATTGCTAGAATGGCGTGGGCGATCATGGCCAAGGGCGAACGCTACAAAGAGCCGGCCGCACTGGCGGCTTGAACGAGATCACACCGGGCA
>JARLIR010000028.1 GCA_031291635.1 Rhizomicrobium sp.
ACGCTGCAGGTCGATTTCAACATGACGGGCCGGTTGGGGGCGAGCTATGTCGCTGAAGACGGTAGCCGCAAAACCCCGGTTATGCTGCACCGGGCCATTCTTGGCTCGTTGGAACGCTTCATCGGTATTCTGATCGAGAACTATGCCGGCAAGTTCCCCACTTGGCTTGCGCCAGTGCAGGCCCGCATCATCCCGATCAGCGATAAAGTCACCGATTATGCCAACACGGTGCAACAGGCGATACGCCAAGCGCCCGTCTCCAATGGCACACCGGATTTGCGGGTGGACGTCGATTTCGCCTCCGAACGCATGCAGAAAAAGATTCGCGACGCCCAGCTGCAGAAAATTCCCTACATGCTGGTCATCGGGGAGCGTGAAGCAGCCGAGGGCAAGGTGGCCGTGCGCCTGCGCTCGGGCAAGGATCTGGGGCCCATGCCGCTCGAAACCTTTATCGAGCGCATCAGGACCGAGGCGGAGACTCGCAAGGACTTCGCGGAGTAATTTTGGCATCCGGAGCGGCCCAAAGCTGCTCCGGTCCCTCGGGGATGCGCTCCAACTGCAGACGATGGCCGCTATCGACCGTCACAATTCGCTTTGGCCGCAAAATACGTGCAGAACGGGTGGGGGCTATATTGGTCAACCCCCGACCCCAGCGATAGAGCATGATTCCCGGCAAAGCGGCGCCAAAAACCAGGTAAATCGACAAGCGCTGGCCATGCATAAACCCGCTGCCCAGCAGGATAATACCGCTCAAAAGAGCAGCAACCATCCAGCCTAGACCAAGCAGCCTTGCGAGCTTCCTCATGGGGTCAGATTAGCCCAGATTGCCGGTCCTTCCAGCGTGGCTGCGTCGCGACAACTTGAGGAAATCGTGGTTTAACCCTTGCGAAATGGTTTGGCATTCCTATTCTGTGCCACGAAAGCGGCTCCACGGCCGGCTTCGGAGGAAAAGCCCCTGCGCGCATAAGACGAGACACCGTTTGGCGAGGCAGGAAAATCCTCGCTAGACGTAGGCGGCGCGTGGAATTGAAGGAGAAAGAGTCATAGCCCCCCCAAGACGGTTTGCATCGCAGGCCCCTGCGCCTGCCAAAGACGGCCCTCGGATCAACGAGGAAATCTTCGCCCGGACGATGCTGCTCATCGGTGACGACGGCCATAAATATGGTGAGATCGGCACGGACGAAGCGCGCGCCATCGCGGAAGAAAAAGGCCTGGATCTGGTGGAAGTCTCGCCAGACAACAAGCCGCCCGTCGTCAAGCTGATGGACTATGGCAAGTTCAAATACGAGCAGCAGAAGAAGGCTGCCGAAGCCCGCAAGAAGCAGAAGGTCATCGAGATCAAAGAGATCAAGATGCGCCCGACCATCGATGACCACGACTACGAAGTGAAGATGAAGGCCATGCGCCGCTTCTTCGACGAAGGCGACAAGGTCAAGATCACGCTGCGCTTCCGTGGCCGCGAAATGGCCCATCAGCATCTCGGCATGGAACTCCTCAACCGGGTCACCAAAGACACCGAGTTGTTCGCCAAGATGGAACAGTGGCCCAAGCTCGAAGGCCGTCAGATGATGATGGTGCTGGCTCCGCGGTAAGGAACAGTTGCCCCCTTCGTCACGCTTCGCGTGAGGTTGGCCTACGAAAAGTCCACCGGACCTTTCGTTTAACGGCCTCCATCCCCCGCTTCGCGGTGGCAGAAAGTAAGGGACGAAAGACAAAACCCTCGAGCACCGCTCGAGGGTTTTGCTGTATTCCCTTGAAGACGCGATTAGAGGAAGCGCGAAGCCGTGCGGGTCACCGAATTACCGATATCCTGCAAGGGGCCAAGCGGACTGATTTCATCATGCGTATCTTCGATGTGCGGACGCCCGCTCATCAATTTGTAGGCGACGCGACCATCCTGCATCAGCAGCACCACTTCTGCGGACCAGCCCGAATCCACCGTCCGGCGTTCGAAGCCGAGCACGTCAAGGAAAAAATTGCCGGTGCGCCGCGTTTCAACATGCTGCGGATGGAAGACGAACGCCGAACAACGGTCTTGCGCTTGGATGCAAGCCTGTACCTGCGGCGCCAGCCGGTCATAGGACATGGTATTGCGCGGCATGAAGCGCTCGATCACACCGAGATAGGACAAGATCTCGACATTGGGCGTCGTCGCCGTGTCAAAGCCCAGCTTCGGCAATTCGGTCAGACGGGTGCCACCCGGCTGAACATCCGTGTAGGCCGCCTGAACCTGTTCGTAAGTTTGAAAGCTTGTCGAAGACACTTTCGACTCATGCGGAAGCAGCCCCAAACCGCCGCAACCCACAAGTGAGAGCATAAAAACCGAGCTGACAAATACCTTCAGCCCACGGCTCGTGCCGCCACCCGCCCCACTGTCCATCATCCCCCACCAACCCAGATATTAGGACTTTATTTACAAATGAGCGTAACCAACTTTGGCGACATTGGGAAGACGGATGGCCAAACTGAGGCAAAATTCCATACCAACAAAGTTAATGCAGGCGGTTTGGTGTTCTTGCCAGCCGTCGCCAGCCGCTTTGCGCTGCAAGGAACGGTAGGCGATGACGTTCATGCTACCATGGCTCGTATTGCGAGCGGAAAAGACGGCATCATGATGGGGTTGCGCGCAGTTTTCTTGAGCCTGATTCTCTTCGGGATTTGTCCCGCGAACGCTGCACCGCAGGTGCTGGCGACGCTCAAGCCGGTCCATTCCCTGGTCGCCGCCGTAATGGCGGGTGCGGGTAGTCCAGAACTCCTGATCGGTGGCGCGCTGTCGGAACACTCCTATGAGCTCAAGCCCTCCGATGCGCGCAAGCTGCAAGCCGCGGCGCTGATTTTTGAAATCGGTCCAGATATGGAAACCTATCTGAGTGGCGCGCTCAGCTCGGCCCGGGCCAAGGTTGTCGTGCTGGAAGAGGCCCCCGGGGTGCGGCGGCAGCCTGCCCGCCATGGCGGCTTATGGGGCGAGGACGAGGACGCGCACGGACCCAGCGACCCCCATGTCTGGCTCGATCCGCAAAACGCCATCGCCATGACCCGCGCCATTGCCGAGGCTTTGGCCCACAGCGATCCGGAGCATGCCGCCCTTTATCGTGCCAATGCTGCCAAACGGATCACTGAGCTAGCGAGTCTGGATCAGGAGATCGCGGCAACCCTGGCACCGGTAAGGACCCAGCCCTATCTCGTGTTCCACGACGCCTATCATTATTTCGAGGCGCGTTATGGCTTGAGCGCCGCCGGTGCGATTACCGTCTCCCCCGAGCGTCCCGTCGGCGCCCGCCGGATCGCGGCTCTGCGCGAGGCGGTGCTGCAAGGCAAAGCCGTCTGTTTGTTCCGCGAACCGCAATTTCCACCCAAGCTGATCGAAACGCTGGATGCCGACACCAAGATCCGTGTCGGCGTGCTCGACCCGCTAGGCGCGGAGCTGGCGCCGGGGCCAACGCTCTATCCGACTTTGATGCGCCACCTGGCGCAGTCCCTTGCCGGATGCCTCAGGAAAAACCGTTAGCCTCATGCTCCGCCCAACGCTATGGTCGCCCCGCGTCTTCGCCCGCCCGGGCAAGAGCCCCACCCCTTTGCCAAGCACCATCCGATGATGAAGACCTATCTGCCGCGTAACGGCGGCCTCAGAATTGTTCCGGACGCCGACAGCGCAGCGGTGCCGCCAGAAGTGCTGTGGATCGACCTTTATGATCCGTCCCCAGAGGAACGCCAAGCGGTGAACAACGCCCTCGGCCTCGATTTGCCGACCCGCGCCGACATGGAAGAGATCGAGGTTTCGTCACGTCTTTATGCCGAACATGGCGCGCTTTATATGACGGCTCTGGTACTGGCCAATTCCGGCACCGAGAACCCCGTGGCGGGGGTCGTCACCTTCGTCCTGGTCCGCAACACGCTGATTACCATCCGTTATACCGAGCCGCAGCCTTTCCGAACCTTTGAAGCGCGCTGCCGCCGCGGCACCGTGCCTGCGACCAAGGCCGAGAATGTGCTGCTCGACCTGCTCGACGTCATCATCGACCGCCTCGCCGATATTCAGGAACGGGCAAGTTCGGAAATCGAATTGATCTCGCGCGAGATTTTCGACCCCGACAGTTCGCAACATCCCAGCAGCTCGCGCCAGTTCCAAGATGTGCTGAGGGCTCTGGGTCGAAAACACGATCTGTCGGGCAAAATCCGCGAAAGCCTGCTTACCCTGTCGCGCATGCTGGCGTTTTTGCAGCAGGCGATGGACACCGCGCCGAACAAGGATGTGCTGCCGCACCTCAAGACGCTGACGCGCGATGTGAATTCCCTGCAGGACCACCTCGCTTATCTCGTCTCCAAGCTCAGCTATTTGCTCGATGCCACACTGGGGTTGATCAATATCGACCAGAACAACATCATCAAGATCATGTCGGTGGCGGCGATGGTATTCCTGCCACCGACCCTATTCGCTTCGATCTGGGGCATGAACTTCCACCATATGCCGGAGCTCAATTCGGACTGGGGCTATCCCATCGCCTGGATTGTCATGCTGGTGTCAGCGATCGTCCCGTATGTTTGGTTCAAGCGTAAAGGTTGGCTGTAAGGCGGGATAAATGCGGATCACGATTGCAGTCTTAACAGCCGTTTTTTTTGCCACATCCGCGCCGCTCCAAGCCGAAGGCACAGCGCCTGAAACATGGTCGTTGCACGCCCAAGCGACATTTGTTGACCAATATCACCCCGCCTTTCGCTCGGCCTATCGCGGTGCCAATAGTTTGGATCCGGGAAGCCGGGGCAACGAAACCCTTGACGCCACGCTGTTCGCCGGTGTGCGGCTGTGGCAGGGCGGCGAAGTCTACGCCAATCCGGAAATCGACCAGGGTTTTGGGCTGAGCAATACACTGGGGCTGGCCGGATTTTCCAGTGGCGAAGCTTACAAGGTGGGTAAGCCCGCGCCGTATCTGCGGCTGCAAAGACTGTTCTTCCGGCAAACCTTTGATCTTGGCGGCGATGTGCAAACCGTCGATGCGGCGGCCAATCAACTCGGCGGTACGCGTGAGGCCGACAATCTCGTCCTCACCGCTGGGAAAATCTCCGTCGGCGATGTCTTTGATGCCAACGGTTATGCCCATGACCAGCGGCAGGATTTTCTCAATTGGGCGGTGATCGATTCCGGCGCCTTCGATTATGCCGCCGACGCTTGGGGCTATAGCTATGGGCTGACCGCAGAATTGACAGAGGGCCGCTGGACGCTCCGCAGCGGGCTGTTCGATCTGTCGCGTGTGCCCAATTCCACCCAATTGCAGCGCGGCTTCGGCCAGTTCGAGCTGGTGGGCGAAATCGAACGGCGCAGCACGCTGTTTGGCCGCGAAGGCAAGATCAAGTTGCTCGGTTATCTCAACTATGGCCGCATGGGTCGCTACGACGACGCGGTGCAAGCGGCCAAGATCGCAGGCGGAGTGCCGGAGATGGCATCCGTGCGGCGCTCCGCTTCTAAAGTCGGATACGGACTCAATCTCGAACAGCCGGTGAGCGACAGCTTGGGCGTGTTTGCGCGACTGAGTGCTAGCGACGGCAGCAAAGAGGCCTATGAATTTACCGAGATCAATTGGTCCACGGTGGCGGGACTGTCGCTCAAAGGTAGTGGCTGGGGCCGGACGCAAGACACGGTGGGTCTGGCGCTGGTCGTCAATGGCCTCGCCAAATCCGGACAGCGTTATCTGGCCGCAGGCGGCATGGGCATTCTGATCGGTGACGGCCAATTGACGGATTATGGCGCCGAAAAGATCGTTGAGCTCTACTATACCGCGCCAATGACAGACTGGCTCTTCGTCACGGGCGACTATCAGTTCGCCGCCAATCCAGCTTATAACGGCGCGCGCGGACCGGTTTCGATTTTGGCGCTGCGTCTGCACGCTGCTCTGTAAACACGCCATTGCGGTATCGCCGTTGAAACGCCCCTCGCTCGCCATTGCCCTCAAGCTGGGGCAGACCCTCACCTTCTGCTTGATGTATGCCGCGATCAAACTGGCAGGCACTGTGCCGCTGGGCGAGGTCGTGTTTTTTCGCGGCTTCTTCGCGCTGGTGCCGCTGCTGGCCTGGACTTTTTACACGGTCGGACCACGGGCGGCGATCCAAACCAAACGCCCGCTGGTGCATGTGGTGCGCGGCAGCGTCGGCGTGGCGGCAATGTTCGTGAATTTCGCGGCGCTGGCGCTCTTGCCGCTCGCCACCGTGACGGCCTTCAGCTTCATGCAGCCGATCTTTGCCGTGATCCTGGCGGCGCTCTTCTTGAAGGAACATGTCGGGCGTTGGCGCTGGGGCGCGGTCGTGGTGGGCTTCCTCGGCGTACTGATGATGATCGAGCCGCATGGCGGGCTTGCCGCAGTTATCGGTTTGCACCTGTCACAAGGCGTCCTCTATGCGCTGGCCTTCTCATTTCTCTCGGCCGTGGTGGTGGTGTGGATCCGCCAGATGAGCGCGACGGAGAGAAGCGAAGCCATCGTCTTCTATTTCATGAGCGCTTGCGCCGTGGTCGGATTGATCGTGATGGTCTTCCAGCCGGGGAATTTTTCGTTTCACACCATTTTTTGGCTGGTGGCTTGCGGACTATTCGGCGGCACCGGCCAGCTGCTCATGACCTATTCCTATCGCTATGGCGAACCCTCGCTGCTGGCACCCTTCGATTACGTTTCGATGGTGTGGGCCATGATCCTGGGGTGGTTTGTCTTCGGCGAGATGCCCGAGGCCTTCGTGCTCGGCGGCGCCGCAGTGGTGATCGTCTCCGGCCTCCTCATCGCTTGGCGCGAACACCGCCACCGCGTGGCCCTGCCGATCGAGCCGCTGACCTAAGGCTGTCGCGGGCGGGTAGACGGTCCTAAGCTTGCCCCCCCAGCCATCTGCTGCGTCTTACCGGCGTATACCGTCGCCCCAGCCATTCTTTCCGTAATGGCCACTTACTATTAGCCCCGATCTCCGCCACAGTCCCGGTTTCCGTCCTGTGGAGTGAGCATTGTGGCTATCCTGCGCAAAACCCTCCACTGCCGCAGGACGCTGGACGTACACGCATGACTGCTTTGTGGATATTCCGCACGCGCGGCACCGCCGCTCAGGCACGTGCCTTCGCACTGGGGTTCATCGCTGTGGCGTTGACATTGGCGTTGCGCGTTTATCTTCGCGACCAAGTGGAGGCCGCCAGCCTGATCTTCTTCGTGCCCGCCATTCTGCTGGCTTCCGCCACCGGAGGGCTCTGGGCAGGCGTCTTTACCACACTGCTGTCGGGCGCAGGCTCAGCCTACTTTTTGCTGGCGCCTAAAAATTCCTTTGAGGTCTCTTCGCCTTTTGCCCTGATGACCTTGTCGGTGCTTGCCGTGACCGGTCTGTTCATCGCAGCCATCTGCGAGCTCTTACGCCAGACCATTCGACTGAGCGAAGACGCCAATAGCGCGCTTGTTCTGGCGCACAAAGAAGCCGAACAGCTGGCCGCAATCGTAGAAGGATCCAGCGACGCCATTATCGGCAAGACTGTCGATGGCATCATCACCAGCTGGAATAAGTCGAGCGCAAACATATTTGGTTATAGCGCCGCCGAAATGATTGGGGCCCATGTCTCGACCCTGATTCCGTCCCATCTGCATGCCGAAGAGGAAGTCATACGGGCCGAAATCGCAACGGGAAACCTCGTCAGTCCGTTCGAAACCTGCCGCCTGCGCAAAGACGGCACGAGTATTGATGTCTCCATCGCGATCTCCCCAGTCTACGACGCGCAAGGGGGCATCGTGGGCGCCTCTACGGCTATGCGCGATATTACCAGGCGCAAACGGGCGGAACGCGAAATTCACTCCACCCGGGCCACATTGGAAGCGGCCCTCAGCTGCATGACGGATGCTGTGCTCATTTGCGATGCCGAAGGCAATTTTATTCATAGCAACGAAGCCTTCGCAACCTTCCACAAATTCGACGGCGCTGAGCGCTTCAAATCCCTTGAACAATACAGCGCGCTGGTCGAGGCGCTGACCAGCAATGGCCAATCCGTTCCGTTCGAAGAGGGCCCCATCTCCAGGGCGTTGAAAGGTGAAATCGGCCTGACCGAACTAACGCTACGCCGCAAGGATACCGGCGAAAGCTGGATTGCCAGTATCAACTTTGCACCCATTATCGGCGAAGACGGCGTCGTCGAAGGGGCGGTGCTGACCGAAAGGGATATTACGGAACAGCGAACAGCCGAAGCGCGACTGGAATCGATGCGTGGCGATCTCGCCCGGGTCGGACGGCTAAACGAAATGGGACAGATCTCAGCCGGCCTCGCCCATGAATTGAACCAGCCGCTGGCGGCGATGCTCAACTACTCCAACGTCGCCCGTCGGCTGATTGCGCAAGGCGGACCGCTCGCGTTGGAGAAAGCCTCTGACGCCATCGCCAAATCGGCCGATCAAGCCGTTCGTGCCGGTGAAATCATCCGGCGCATGCGCGCTTTCATCGAAAAGAGAGAAACCAGCCGTCGGATTGTAAGTATCAATGCCGTCGTCGAAGACGCGATGGCAGTGGGACTGACAGGGGGCGCTGCGGAGAGCATCACCATCCGAATGGACCTTAGCGCTGAGACGCACTTCGTAAATGCCGATCCCATACAAATTCAGCAAGTCGTGGTGAATTTGTTGCGCAATGCCGTTGACGCGATGGAGGGTGCGGTAACACGCGTGCTCACGATCTCGACGAAAGCCATAGAAGACAAGACTATTGAAGTGGCGGTACGGGATACGGGCTCGGGCATCTCGCGCGAGATTGCCAACATCCTTTTCATGCCCTTTGTCACGAGTAAGCCCAGCGGCATGGGCATTGGCCTGGTAATAAGCCAATCCATCATCGAGGCCCACGGCGGACGGATTACGTTTGAATCGAGTCCGGAGAGCGGGACGGTGTTCCATTTCCGCCTACCGGCCGCGACAAGCCCCCCACACGTTTAAGAGACAGGCGCCAATATCTCCACCCAGCGATGCCGCCCGTTGCGGCATCACACACATCGCGCCAAGGTTGCTTTAGCATTAAGATTCCCTGTGACTGATTCAGGGGGATGACGATGCGCGCGAGAGATCTGTTCGGAGTGGCTGTCCGCTGCTTTGGTATCTGGAATATGACGCAGGCCGCTTATTGGGCCTTTTACGCGGCAATGAAATTCAATCCGACTTTTGGCAATCCCAAAATTCCGCAAGAAGAGGACATGGCTATCGCGATGTTCTATTTTGCGCTTGGATTGGTCCTGCTCATTTTGGCCGATCCCATCGTGCGGGCCGTCTATGGTGCGCAAATTCCCTCTGCAATGCGCACAAGCGAACAGGACAGTGGGGAACCGCCCGCCTAGTGCCCGGCGATAAAACGCATCACGGCACGGGCGCGCTCTTGGACGACAGTCGATAGAAGCCGTGGATTGCGGCGCAGGACGGCGATGGCGTTAGGGACAAAGCCGGGGCCATACGGGACGTAGACGCGGGTCTTGATGCCGGATGCTTGCGCCCAAGCCAGCAACGGCTTGGCGGGATAGCCGAGCAACACTTCCAGTTCATGCGAAACGCCTGCCGCTTGCAGCCGCGCCAAGGCCTCGCGGGCGAGCACTGCATCATGGGTGGCAACGGCGACATGACGAGCGCCAGTACAAAGCCGGTCGATGACAGCCAGAAAGCCTTCGCGCAAATCGCGGGATCGATCCGCCGGATCGGGCCATTGCCCTTTGACGACGCGAACATTGAAGCCGCGTGCGACTGCCCAATCGGCATCCATCAGAGAGCGCTGCCAGCGCCCTGGCAAAGCAACGCCGACCAGATGCGGCGGCATGGTTTCGGCGAGCGCATCCGCGAAGGCGTGGTGGAGATCAGCCGCCTCTGGACCGTGACAGTCGCAATGCAGGCGGAGGGTTTGCGTTGCCGCGGCCTGACCCAATAGGCGCGCCCCATCGTGGGAAAAACGCAACGCTGGCGGCTTCAGCGACAGATACGAGTCATAGCCGGACTGGACGAGACTGGTGATGGCATCGTGATAGAGCGTAGCCACACCCTCCTCCGGGCCAGTGTCCCAATAACCGAGCGTGCTGGCATGGCCCTCTGTTTGCAGACGCTTTGCCACAGCCAGCGCTTCTTCCAGCGTTTCGCCGCCGAGGTACGCGCCCGCAGCGCGTTTCATCAGCGGCAGGATCAGCTTGGAGGCATTGGCCGTGAGATGCTGCTTGAATCGGGTGAGAGGCGCCACGTGACGTTGTTCGGGCGGCGGTGCGGTATCGAACAACGCTGTGGACGGGGCCTGAAGCATGGTGGACGCCTTGTTCAAGAGCCAGCCCGGCTCGGCTGGGGCACCGCTTTTGCTGCGATGCTGCGGCTCAGCATGGTGCGCAGGGCGTGCAGAAATCCGCGCGTGGTGTTAAGCAATTTGGGATTGTGCCGGTGCAGCGCCGCTTTGGCGAAGGCCTTTAGACTACGGGTGAGTGGCGGACGGCCAATATCGCCCAACAGACGGGCATGGGTGGCATAGAGCAGTTTGTAATCTTCGCCGCCTTCGGAAAAATCGAATTCGCGATGCCCGCGGCGGAAACTTTCTTCCAGCATGAAGCTGAGCAGTTGATGCCCGGCGGAGTATTTCTTGAAGGCCGGATCATAGGTGAAGACCCAGCCCGACCAGACACCATCATAGATGAAGCCGATCCAGACGGCCGCGAGGCGCCCGCCCGTGCGCAAGGTGGACGTGACGAGAACGCCGCGGGCGCGCAAAGCCGCGAAGAATTCCAACGCCTGGGGCGTTGCGAAGTAATCGAAATGCCCGGTGGCGTGAAGTTGCTCGCGCTTCCAACGCTGGGCCAGAATTAGGACATCGTCGGAGGTGTCATCAACGGTGAAGGTGAGCGCGCCGTGATTGGCAGCCAGGCTGCGCCCGCGCCGCTCGCGATCTTTCACCAGCCCTTTGTGGCGTGCCAGCAGTCCCTGCTTATATGCAGCAAAGCTGGCAAAGCCCGACCAATCCACGAAAGGGGCTAGGACGTGGCAAGGCCCCGCATCGCGACTGCTGTCGCCGCAATCGACTACGCCCCGCACAACATGGCGCGCGTAACGGGCTTGGCGTCGGGTGTTGGTGATTTCGTTTGCTTGCAGCGGCTGATGGACATCGAGAAACTGGAGCTTGGTCACAGGGCGGCCATCAACGACCAGAAGGCGCAAGACCTCTGAGCCGATCGCCACATCCTCGATTGCGGTGTGCTGGCCTTTGAAATGGACCTCTGCCGCCGCATCGAGAAATTCCCGTGATGCGTAAAAGTTCATGCCGCCCGCTTGGTGTCCTTCATGCGCCAGCATGCAAGCACCGCGACAAATGCGCCAGTTGTTCGCCGGATGAGGGTGAACGGATCGTTAGCGTTAGCAAATTGTAAAGAGGTGCCGCTACGGCCGCGCCGCCAAGGTATCCACTTCCGCCACAAAGGCTTCGCCGAAATAGGCGAGCAGTTCCGGGCGGGCGGCTTTGTACAGGGTTTGGCCGCTGCCGGAACAGACCAGCGTGCCGTCCAACACTTCACTGGCGGGCAGCAGCGCCCCTTGCTCGAAGGTCAAGGGAAAGAGGATGCTGACCAGCGGTTTATAAAGGTGATAATCGAGCCCATGCGCCTCGCAATAGGCATGAATGCGGCAGCCGCGGCCGTTGGTTTCGGCAAAGACGCATTTGCCGTTGCGCAACGTGGTACGGGCATGGGCACTGGAAGGGAATTCGGGATCGTGCACAAGCTCGGCGGTGAACCATTCCTGCGGCGGCACAGCGATGAATTCGGCGAAGCCGGGGCCAAGGGTGCGCAAGGTCTCCATATTGGCCCAATCGATGTCGACGCCGTATTGGCAGCATTGGTCGGCGCAGTGATTGCAGGCAAGGCACTCGGCGAAATAGCGCAAGGTGAAGATGCGCGGATCAATCACCGTGATCGCGGGCGCGCCAAAGATGGAGGGAAATTCGCGGCTGAGTGCGATCATTGCAGCGCCTCCTTGACCAATCCTTCGATCAGGTCGGCGTAGCTGAGGCCGGCTTCCAACGCCGCGGCAACGATACCGGCGTCAGGCGCGATGCCCGGATTGGGATTGATCTCCAAGATCACCGGCTGACCATCAGACGCGACCCGAAAATCGATGCGGGCCGCGCCGCGGCATTGAAAAAGTTCCCAAGTCTCTTCGCAGAGGAACCGCAGCTCGCGCGCCAGAGCCGCTTCGGTCAGCTCGACCCCAAAACGGCGGATGGTCGAAGTCGACTGGATCGAGGCGTCGTCCCATTTGGCATCATAACCGACGATACGCGGACGGGCGACGGGCCAGAACTGGAACAGCATCTCGGCCATCGGCAAGACATGCGGTGCCCCACCCCGCTCCAGCACCGTAACGTTGAACTCTCGCCCTTCGACATACCGTTCGGCAAACCAACGCCCGCCAAAGCGCGCCGCGCAAGCATCTGCACGCGCCGGCACATCCTCCGCCTCCACCACGGCGCCATCATCGAGACCGAGCGAGGCATCCTCATCGGCGCATTTGACGATCCAACGTCCGGCGGTGAGATCGTCCCAAGACGGCGGCTCAGACCAATCGGGCGTGGGAAGGCCAATGTCGCGCAATAGCCGCTTGCTGCGCGGCTTGTCGGAGGTGACGATCAATGCATCCGGGCCGGTGCCGGTGTACGGCACACCAATCTGCTCCAAGAGTCGCGGCGCCAAATGGGCGAGACGTCCCTTGCCATCGATCCCTTCCACCAGATTGAACACCACGTCGGGCGCTTCCTCGGTGAGAAAGCGGCGCAAGCGCGTCGGGAAAAAGGGGGCCAGCAGGGCCTGATGGCCTCGGGACGTAAGCGCTTTGGCCACCGCCTCAGCCGCGATCAAGGTATCTTGATCCTCCGGCGGCGCGTCCGGCGGCACATCGGAATGCAGGACCAAGACTTTCATAAGCGGCCTTTTGCGGCAGGCTCCAGCTGGGGATGGCGCCGGAAGAAGGACGCCATAATACGACCGATCAAATCTGTGTAGGTCAAGCCAGCAAAGCCCGCGATAAGACAAAGATCCGAATGCTCGGGGCGCAGACCCGCGAGCGGATTGACCTCGATAAAGTTGGCCTGCCCCATACTGTTGTAACGCACATCGACGCGTCCGCCGTCGCGACAACGCAAGGCCCGCCAAGCGGCCAAGGCCACAGCGCCGCTGGCGGCGGCTTCAGCCGCAGGCGCGGGTTCGACAGCGAGCTTGTCTTCCCAGCCTTCACCCTTGTTTTCAAAACCATACCCGGCGCCGACATAGCCTGCGAGCGGGACGATTTCGCTGACGCCCAGAACCTCGGCCTCGGCCCCAGTGCCGGTGATGCCGACGGTGAACTCCCGCCCCGGCAAGAAGGTTTCCACCAGCACGGGCTGCCCAAACTGCGCCAGAAGGGTTGCGGCGACGGTTTTGAGAGCAATGGCGTCATCAACCTTGGAATTGCGGCCGACGCCTTTGCCCGAACCCTCTGCGACCGGTTTTAAGAAGAGCGGGTACGGAAGAGCGATGGCAGCGACATCAGCGAGGCTTTCGATGATGGCGAAATCCGGTGTCGGCACCCCGGCGTCCCGCACCACGCGCTTGCACATGGCTTTGTCGAGGCTGAGGGCCAGCGTCAGCGTGTCGGAGAAGACATAAGGAATGTCGTAGGCCTCGAGCAAAGCTGGCACCTGCGCCTCGCGACCGACACCCTTCACCCCCTCGCAGAAATTGAAGACGGCATCGAAGCGCTCGCCAGCGACTAGCTCAGCCGCGAGTGCCTTCACTGTGCCGATCCGCACCGGTTCGAGACCAAGTTCGGTCAGCGCGGCGCAAATCGCATCGATGGTGACGACGGAATCGAACTCCGCCGCCTCTTCCTCGCTCCAACCCAAAGCGCGGTAATCGTCTTTCAGGTCGTAGGTAACCCCGATGCGCAATGTCAGCGTCCCACCCTGCCACCAGGATCGGGGTAGCGGTAGGTTTTGCCTTCGAAATTCCGCAGCAAGAGATCGTCGCCGTCGCGGCCTACGATGCTGTTGGGGGCGAGCTGAATTTTGCCGCCACCGCCCGGCGCATCGATGGCGAAGATCGGCGTGGCATAGCCCGTGGTGTGGCCGCGCAAGGCTTCGATGATCTCTAGCCCCTTTTCGACGTTGGTGCGGAAATGCGCCGAGCCGCTGATGGGATCGCACATGTAAAGGTAATAAGGACGCACCCGGCGCTTGAGCAGACCCTGCATCAGCGGCACCATAATCGCCGGATCGTCGTTAATGTCTTTCAGCACCACCGTCTGCGAACCCAACGGTATCCCGGCATCCGCGAGGCGCGCGGTGGCTTCGGTGACTTCCTCGGTCAATTCGGTGGGATGGGTGACGTGCAGGCTCATGAACAAGGGATGATGCTTCTTCAGCATCTTGACGAAATCCTTGCTGATGCGCTGCGGCAGCACCATTGGAACCTTGGTACCGATGCGCAAAAATTCGATGTGCTTGATGGCGCGAAGCCGGGTCAGCAACCAATCGAGCTTGTCGTCACCGATGGTGAGCGGATCGCCACCCGAAAGCAGCACGTCGCGCACTTCAGTATGATATTCGAGATAAGCGAGCGCGGTGTCCCATTGGCTGAGGGAGAATTGATACTCCCCACCCGGATTACCGACGACGCGGGCGCGGGTACAATAGCGGCAATAGGTCGAGCAGGTTCCCGTGGTCAGGAACAACACCCGGTCGGGATAGCGATGGACGAGGCCCGGCACCACCGTGTCATGGTCTTCACCCAGTGGATCGTCGCCCTCGTCGGCATTGCGCAGATATTCGCCCCCCGTCATCACATGGGTGCGGCGTAACGGTTCTGTGGGATCGTCGTGTCCCATCAGGCTGGCATAATAGGGTGTGATGCCCACCGGTAGGGCGCCGCAATGCCGCTCGACGGCTAGGCGTTCATCCTCAGAGAGTGTGAAAATGCGGGAGAGTTCCGCTAGGGAGCGGATGCGGGCTCGCATCTGCCAACGCCAATCATTCCATTCGGCGGTGGAGGTGCCCGGATAGAAGTGGCGGTAAAAGGCCTTGGTGGTGGGGTTGACGGGAAAGCGCAAAATCGCCCGAGGAGGCTTTTTCGGCGACGGTGCTTCGGTGCGGCTGGAGGGCGGGCTCGACTGCGATAGTGGCCGCAACGGAGGCTTAAGCTCGCGCCTCCGCAAAGCTGGGAGACTCATCGACGTCTCATGACGCTCCGAACGTTGTGAGCCGTGCGAACGCCCCAGTGGCTGCCCATCAACCGGTACAACGAACTTGTCGATGATTAGTGGCTTCGCGCGGTCCGTCAAGTGAAAGCGAAGGTACGAAAGCGACACACACAGCTAAGGAGCATCTCGCTCTCAGCCCCGTTACTCCGCCGGAGGAGGAGGAGTCTCGGTCGACGCCACAACGCGGTAGATGCGGATATGAACTTTGCGGCCGCGTGAATAATTGAAGCCGTCGAGCGCGCCGACCTCCTTGGCCTGGGCCTCAAGCTCGGTGAGTCGGGTCTTAAAAGCCGCTCCCTCCTGATCTTCCACAAGGGCAAGGCCGCCTTGCGCCGTGCCCGCCTCGGCCGCGCCACGGCCATCGGTCTGCCGTGTCTCGGTGCCGAGGGCAAAGACGAGGCTGGGCTCGACATAGCCCGCCAAAGCCGGCGGCGGATCACTCGGCAGGCTCAAGCGCTGCACCAAGGCCGCGGCGCGCGGGCTTACCCAGATCTCGGAGAGAGCGGGCGCGACCCCTGCCGTCAGCACCGGATAAAGCGCCAGCGGTGCGGCCAAGGCCAGAAGGGCTGCCGGAATCGTCGCTTCACTCAAGTAGCGATAAAGAGCCATTACGGTCAGGACAACAAACACAATTGCGGGCAGCACAGTCCAAAGCGGAAAACCATGACCGTATTTCATGGGCAGCCACACCAAGCCTGCACCCAGCACCACGGCGCCAAGAACAAATTGCAGCGGCGCCGCATAGATGGCGATGCGACCCCAAATCCCGCCAGTCATGCGCGGAGCCATCGCCCACAGCGCGGCCATGATCGCCAAAGCCGGATAGGTGGGCAGGACATAATGCGGCAACTTGGTCGGCACCAGTTCGAAGCCGACCCAGGTCACGGCCCACATCAAGAGGAAGCGCAGCGCGGGCTCACGGCGGTGCGCGATAGCGCTGACCAATCCCGGCAGCAGAAAGAGAATAGCAGGCCAGAAGCAAATCGTGACGAGAGCGAGGAAATAGCCCGGCGGTGCCCCGTGGGACTCCTGCCCCCCTTGCAGCTTGGTGACAAAATCCTGGCCCAGCGACTGCTGGAAGAATTGCCAATGGCTTTTGAGGCCGATAGCGATGATCCACGGCGCCACCATCAAAAGAACGAGGCCGAGACCAAGGAGAGGCCGTGTGCCTTTGAGCCAACGCGCATCTTGGTCCCAGAGCGAGAGCAGAAGCGCAGTCAGACCCGTGACAGCGAAGATCACCGGCCCTTTGACCAGGACGGCCACACCGAAGGCGGCCCAGCCGGCGAGAACGATCCAGCGCGGCACGGGCTCACCGCCCCTGGCTGCGAGATAGACGCGCAGCAAAACCGCCTGCGCTCCCAAGATCGCCGCCAGCAGCACCGCATCGGTGGTGGCGATGGTGGCCTCGCCCGTCAGCAGCAGCGTCCCTCCCAAAAAGGCGGCGGCGAGCACGGCGGTTTCAGCAGCGGCAAAGGCGCGGGCGCACCAAAAGGTGAGCCAGACTGCGATGATCGCCCCGAACAAGGACGGCAGCCGATAGGTCCAGATTTCGGTGCGCTCGCCGAAACCCGCGATGGCGGTGGAGGCTGCTTGCAGCCAATAGATGCCGACCGGTTTTTTGTAGCGCGGCACCTGACCGAAGCGGATATCGACGATATCGCCTGTCTCCAGCATCTGCTTGGAAGCTTGGGCAAAGCGGCTCTCGTCGCGATCGAGCGGCGGTAGGCTGAAAACGCCCGGCGTCCACAAAATGAGGCAGAACAACAGCAGCACGAGGCGCGGACGCCGCCCCATAAAGCTGAGCAGGCGTTCCCCGATGTCGGTCATTTGGCCCCCTTCGGTCATTTGGAATGCCCCTTGTATGGCGTATGCCGCAGTAGCGCATTTTGGGCGAAAGAGCAGGCCCCATGGGTCATTGCGGCACAACCTCGTCTTCTTGCAGCCGGTTTTCGCGCGGCCTGTTTCAAACGGCGCCGACCCTGTATAAGGCCCCGGCCCCGAAAGGGAATCCGGCAGCGGAACGGACCCTAGACTATGATTGTGGCGAGCGGAATCCTGGTATGACTGTGACATTATCCGTGGTGGTGCCGGTTAAAGATGAGGCCGAGAACGTTGCGCCGCTGGCGCGCGAAATCGCCACGGCCGTGGCCGGCTACGACGCCGAGATCATCTTTATCGATGACGGCTCCAGCGACGACACCCCAAAACACCTGCTGGCACTGAAGGCCGAGCTGCCCAATCTGCGCGTCATCCGCCACGCCGCCAATCGCGGACAATCGCGGGCGGTGCGCAGCGGCGTGCGGGCAGCGCGGGGTCCGATCATCGTCACCTTGGATGGCGACGGACAGAATGATCCAGCCGATATCCCCAAACTGCTCGCCAAATTTGAAACCGCGGATAACGGGCTAGGGCTGGTCGGAGGGGTACGGGCCCGGCGCCAAGATACTGCTTCGCGGCGCCTGGCCTCTCGCATCGCCAACAGCGTGCGTCAAAGCCTTTTGCATGACGGGGCGGCGGATTCCGGTTGCGGCCTGAAAGCCTTTCGCCGCGAAGCCTTCCTGGCCCTACCCTATTTCGACCATTTGCATCGCTTCCTCATCACCATGATGATCCGCGAAGGCTATGGCGTGGCCTTTGTCGATGTGAACCATCGCCCCCGGCTGCACGGCAAATCCAAATACACCAACTGGCGCCGCATGCTGGTCGGCATCGACGATCTGATGGGCGTGCGCTGGCTGCAACGACGCATGCGGGGCAAAACCGACGCAAAGGAACTCTAGATGACTGAGTGGATCGTAGGGCTATTTGGCCTGCATTCGGCAAGCGATGTCATTTGGCTGACCGTCGGCTTCGGCGGTCAGTTCCTCTTTGCCTCACGCTTTTTCGTGCAGCTGTTCTATAGCGAACGGGCCAAGAAGAGCGTGGTGCCGGTGGCGTTCTGGTATTTCAGTCTGGGCGGCGGGCTGATCACCACCGTCTACGCCGTGCATCTGGGCAAGGCTGGGCTACCCTTCCTGATGGGGCAAGTCGGCGGGTTGGTGGTCTATGCCCGCAACCTGATGCTGATTTATCGCGAGAAACCCACCCCAAAAGCTTGAGACGCGTTCTCGGGCTGTCACGGCTTGGCGATTGACAATGTTAACCGCCGTGCCGACACTACCCCAAAGGGTCTTTGCGGGGAGTGCTACTATGTCTGATCACGACAAGAGTGCGCATCTGGATTTGCATGCGGGTACTGGCGGCAGTGCACTGCGCTATGTGCCGTATTTTTTGGTGGTTCTGGCGCTTTACATCATCCTCAAAGCGAGCCCGGCTGATCTGCACGAGCCCTTCTTCAAGGGCACCAATTTCGCCTTTAGCTGGAGCGATGTTCTTCTGATTCTGTCGGCGATCCTCGCGATGGCAGAACAAATGAAGGTCTCGCATCCCGGTATCGATAATACCTGGGAAGCCCTGGTCATGGTCGGTATGGGCGTGGTGCAGTTGGTGCTGTTTGTGCTGGGCGTCGCCAAAGTCCCCCATTTCGAGATCTTTGCGAATGTCGTCTTCGTGATCATCACCATTATCAGTATGGCTGCAGCTATCGTCGCCATTCTGATCAATGCCAGGACGCTGCGGCGCACCATCGGTGTCGGCGACAACTGAGCAAGGCAGCTCCCAACGGGAGCCCCTGGACGAGATATTTGGCCCTGGCCTCCCGAGCATCGGGGGGCCAGTGGTGTTTTGGGATCTCCGCATGTGGCACCCCTATTCGGAACCAGTGCCCCTTTGACGCCCCGGCTTGCTTTCTCAATCAGATACGATAAACCCCTGCCCCGGACCGAACTTTGCGGCAGCCCCGCATCGCGCGATCCCTCTGCGGACAGGTGGCCGAGCGGTTGAAGGCGCACGCCTGGAAAGTGTGTAAACGTTAATAGCGTTTCGCGGGTTCGAATCCCGCCCTGTCCGCCA
>JARLIR010000197.1 GCA_031291635.1 Rhizomicrobium sp.
CACCCATCTCGCAGCGGCGCCGGAATGTTTGGGCTACGACCTTACGCAATGCGAAGAAGATGCAAATTCCTTTATTCTGCGTATCCAATGGCATTCGACCAAAGCCCACTTAGAGGGCTTCCGAAAGGGATCGCACTTCCCACCCTTTTTTGCGGCCGTGAAACCGTTCTTCGATGAGATAACCGAAATGCGCCACTACACGCCGGTGTTCGGCTGGCAGCGGTGAACTGTCATAATTGAGCGCTTCACTTATTGCAGCGACACGCGCGTGGCGTTTTTGCGCACGTAATGCGTGCAGCATTGTGCTAAGAAAGCCTGCCTTCGGGGGGCTGACCATGCAGCGCGCGCTTATTCCAATTTTCTTGGTGTTTTTCATCTTCGCCGGGTCTGCCGCCGCTGCCCCACCGGATAGTCTTGCTGTGAATAGGGGCGCAGCGGCAATCACCACACCCACCGCGATCGGAATTGGGCATGGTTGCCTGGAGTTCTATCCGCCGTTGGCTGTGCGTCTTCATAGTGAAGGCAAGACGGCACTGAGCTTCACCATCGGCATCGACGGCACCGTGCGCGATCCTATGGTGACATTATCCAGCGGCGACCCGCTGCTCGACCAAGCCGCCATCGATTGTGTCAAGCGTTGGACGTACCAGCCAGCCACGGAGAATGGAACGGCGGTCGCTGTGCCGTGGAAGGTGAGAGTCGACTGGTATTTGCACAACAATCCCGAAGGACCAGTGGAAGCCGAAACCCCGCCGCCGGGTGCAAAATGGATTCGGCCGCTGCCGGCTCCAGCCGCTTCACATGGATGCTCGGGCTCTTTCAGTTCCTTGCCCGATCCCACGCCGCCTTCGGGACCGAGCGCGCTGACGTTCACCATTATGCCAGATGGCACCACGCGTGATGTCAAGATCGCGCAATCTTCGGGAAGTGAGGCGCACGACAACAAAGCGGTGGAATGCATAAAAAGCTGGCGCTATATCCCCGCGTCGCATGACGGCGTACCGGTAAGTGTGCACTGGAAAGCTAGCGTGGATTGGCACACAACCCAGCAGGCCGCAACGACGCCGGGCGCACCGATACCGCCGCGGCCGCCGATAACGACGCCCTCCTCCGTTGGTGCCCCTCATGTCTGCCTGCAGGATTATCCCGCCGAAGCCATAGCGGCACACGCGGAAGGCACCACCGTCATCGGCTTCACCATCACGGTGGCGGGCACCACGGCGAATGTTCACGTCACGCGCTCAAGCGGAACGCAATTGCTCGACGACGCTGCCGTCTCTTGCGCGACCCACTGGCTTTATCGGCCTGCCGTAGAAGGTGGCAAACCCGTCGCGGTGCCATGGAAGGCGGAAGTGCGCTGGGCGTTGCATGGTCCCGATATGCCGCCCGCAGTCACCGCTCCCAAGCCGATTGGCGTGCACAGCTGCCCCAATCCGCGGGGCGTGACCATTCCCGCCGGAGCGGTTACCATTCTCAGCGTTGCGATCACGGCGGAGGGCAAGGTGTCGGAAACGACATTGCGCGGCTCCAGCGGCAGCGCTGAACTCGATTCCGTCGCCAACAAATGCGCCCTGGGTTGGCGCTATGAGCCAGCCATCGTCGATGGCAAAGCTGCGCCGGTGCGTATGCTCGAGAAATTCACGTGGTAGCACTCACGCAACGTGCGCTTATTTCGGTATTCTGCGCAATTTTGACATTGGGCGCGCAGGCGGCGGAGCCCGATACAGCCAATGGCGCTGCGGCGACAATTACCTGGCCTGTAGCGACCGGAACGGCGCACACCTGCATGCCATATTATCCCCCCCTCGCCAAAAAGCTCGGCGTTCAAGGCATAACAAGACTGCGCCTCACCATTGGCCAAGACGGTGCGGTGCGCAATTCTATCGTGACGATTTCGAGCGGCAGCGAGATGCTCGATCAGGCCTCCATCGATTGCGTCAAAGATTGGACGTACCAACCCGCGAAGCGAAACGGCGAAGCCATCGCGGTGGCGTGGATCGTTGAGGTCAAGTGGTATCTCGATGAAAGGTACGAAGGCCCTGCCGAAGGGGAAAATCCGCCCCCCGGGGCAAATTGGATCCGACCGGTTGCCATATCGGGTGAGTCGCATGGCTGTGAAAAGTCGTTCAATTCCTTGACCGACCACCTCGCACCGTCCGGACAGAGTGTTTTATCGTTCACGATAGCGCGAGACGGCAACACGCGCGATGTCGTCATCACCCAAACCTCGGGCAGCGCCCTGTACGACAAAACGGCGGTGGAATGTGTCCGGAGCTGGCACTATATCCCGGCCACGCATAATAGAGTGCCCGCCACAGAACACTGGATCGCCAGAATAGGATGGCATGATCCTCTGCAGGACACTGCGCATTAAAGCGGCGCCAGCCTACCGCCGCCCAAATAGCTTTTCGATATCGGCAAGCTTCAACTCGACATATGTCGGGCGGCCATGATTGCATTGACCGGAATGGGGCGTGCGCTCCATCTCGCGCAGCAGAGCATTCATTTCCTCGCCATTGAGACGGCGCCCGGCGCGCACGCTCGTGTGACAAGCCAGCGTCGCTGCGACCTCTTCCAGCCGTTCTTTCAGCGACAGCGCCGCGCCGCTTTCGGCAAGATCATCAGCGAGATCCTGCAACAGACCCTTCACATTCATTTGCCCCAACATGGCAGGGGTTTCGCGCACCAAGACGGCATCAGGCCCAAAGGCTTCCACCACCAACCCAAGCTCAGCCAGTTCCGGCGCCCGCGTGGCGATGCGGTCCACTTCGGCGGGATCGAGATCGACCACTTCCGGCACCAGCAAGGGCTGACGGGCGATGCCGCCCTCTGCCATCTGCCGCTTCATGCGCTCATAAGTCAGGCGTTCATGGGCGGCGTGCTGATCGACGATGACGATGCCATCCGCCGTCTGCGCCACGATATAGGTCTCGTGCAATTGCGCTCGCGCGGCACCGAGCGGTGCGGCCAAGGGTGGCGGTTCAGGTGCTTCGGATTCGACCCGGGCTGCGGGTGCGAAAGGCGATTGAAAATCGCGGGACGCATCAAACAGCTCTTGCGACGGGCGATAATAGGCCGGGTTATAAGCGCCGCTCGGAAAACTTGTGGCAGCAGGTGCAAAAGGTTCGGGACGGAACGACGCCAGCGCATCGGAGGCCACCGTGCTCGAAGCCTGATGCCCCGCCTGATGCAGCGCGTGTTTCAGCGCCGAGACGATCAGTCCACGGACGAGTCCGGCATCGCGGAAGCGCACTTCGGTCTTGGCCGGATGCACATTGACATCGACAAAAGCCGGATCGCATTCCAGAAACAGCGCCAGCGCCGGATGGCGATCGCGGGCAAGAAAATCCGCATAGGCGCCGCGCACCGCACCGATCAGAAGCTTGTCGCGCACCGGGCGGCCATTGACGAACAAAAACTGCATCTGGGCATTGGCGCGATTGTAAGTGGGCACACCAGCAAAGCCGATCAGCCGCAAACCTTCACGGCCGGTCTCCACAGCAATGGCATTGGCGGCAAACTCGCGCCCCATGATGCGTGACAACCGCTTCAGGCGGCCTTCGAAAAGTTCGTTCTCCGCGGGGAGATCGAGTACCTGCCGTCCATCGAGCGTCAGATTGAACGCCACATCGGGCCGCGCCATGGCGAGGCGCTTGACGACGTCGCTCATCGCCATGTCTTCCGAGCGTGCCGATTTCATAAATTTCAGCCGCGCCGGTGTGGCATAAAACAACTCGCGCACTTCCACCCGCGTGCCGGATTGACCGCTCGAGAGAAAGCCCGCAGGCCGCGGCCCTTCTACCGCCCCGCCATGCACTTCCACCGCATGCGCTTCGCTAGTCTTGGTTCGCGAGGTGATGGCCAAATGCGCCACCGCACCAATTGACGGCAATGCCTCGCCGCGAAAGCCCATTGTGGCGATGTGGGTGAGATCGTCATCGCTCAACTTGGAAGTGGCGTGGCGTTCGATGGCGAGAAGGAGATCGTCCGGTGCCATACCCTCGCCGTCGTCCTCGACCACGATCAAATCGGCGCCGCCATTGGAAGCCGCAATAACGAGGCGCGTCGCGCCCGCATCCAGCGCATTTTCGACCAGCTCTTTGACGGCACTGGCCGGACGCTCAACCACCTCGCCCGCAGCAATGCGATTGACGGTGCCTTCGGAAAGTCGACGGATTCTCATGGAGGCAGTCTAACGGATTCGCGAGAGGGATGCACAATCGTGCGTGCTTCGAGGCCATGCATGCTTCGCCGGGCCTTACGGCGAATCCGCGGGCTCGGTGTTGCGGGTGGGCAATGACCCAGCCACCACAATGGTCAATTTCTCCGGATCGAACAGACGGCGCGCGACGCGGCGCACGTCCTCGCGACTAACCGCGGCGATCAGATCGGCTCGGCGATCGAGATAGTCCAGCGGCAAGCCCAGCTGCTGGAAGCTATTGAGCTGGGAGGCAATATCGGCATTGGAGGTAAAAGCGAGCGGGAAAGAGCCGTTGAGATAGTCTTTGGCCTCGGCCATTTCCTGCTCGGTCGGCCCTTCGCTCGCAAATTTCCGCATCGTCTCTTTGAGCAGTGTGATCGTCTGGCGCACGGCATCGCGGCGCGTCGATACCGTCCCCAGCAAAAGCCCGGCGCGGTTATAGGGCACCAGATCGGTCGATACGTCATAGGTCAGTCCGCGCTGTTCGCGGATTTCATGCGTCAGACGCGAGCCCGATCCAGCGCCGCCTAGAATGTAATTGGCGATCACGCCAGCGAGATAATCGCGATCTCGGCGCAACATTCCGGGCTGTCCGAAAAAGATCGCTGGCTGGGGCACTTCGAGCGGAAGGATGTGTAGCCCAGCGGCCCCCACGCGCAACGGCGGTGGCGGCAATGCGGGCGTCGTCTCGGCCAACGCGCCGAAACTGCTTTTCAACAATGGCGCCAGCGCGGCAGCCGAAATATCACCGGCCACCGCAATCTTCAGCCCGCCTTGCACCCAATGGCTCTTGGCGAAGGCTTTCAAATCGTTGGCCGAGATTGCCGCCAAGCTGCGCGGCTCGCCCTGCACCGGGCGGCCATAGGTGTAGGGACCGAAATAAAGGCTGTAGAAACCACGCTCGGCCACCGCATTGGGATCTTCGCGGCTGACATCGAAGCTCTGCATCATCTGCAGCCGCACCCGCGTCACAGCCTCGGGATCAAAACGCGGCTTGGTTACCGCTAGACCGAGAAGGCGGAAGGCCTCTTTGGCATTGGCGGAAAGCGTCATCAGGCTGACGGTCACCGTATCGCGCGCGGGCGAAACCTCCAGCCGGATGCCACGCGCCGCCAGCGCCGATTGGAAGGCATCGGCATTCATATCGCCCGCGCCCTCGTCGAGCAGATAGGCCGCCAGCGCCGCCATTCC
>JARLIR010000198.1 GCA_031291635.1 Rhizomicrobium sp.
ATCAAAACATCCTGCAGATCGCTGGTCGCCGCGTCCTTGCCGCAAGCGCCTTTGCTGCCGAAGCAACCGTGAATGCCCTCATCGAATTGAGTCTGTTCGCATTGATAACAGAACATGCTGCGTCTTCCTTTTTTGCGAGGCGGTTCCTAAAAGAAGTATTCTACGTACTTCTATTGTGAAACAGTACGCCGCCAAAAAGAGGTATGCGCGCTGACGGATTGCCGCAGCGGTAGGATCGATCGGATTGGAATGAAAAGGCGAACAGAACCGGGCGGTTACTGCCAGGTTTCCTGCATGCCTTTGCGGCGCAGGCGCGGGGTTTCGCGGCCCGCGCCCGCCGGAATGCGCCCGGCCGCGCCAAAGACATAGCCTTGACCGTGATCAAAGCCCGCCCGCTTGGCGCGCGCGATGTCGTCTTCGCTTTCGAGACACTCGGCAATCGTGGTGAAGCCAAGCTCGTGGCAGACCTTCAGCATGGCCGAGAGCAGCGCATCATCGCGCGGCGAGGCGCCCAGCTTCTTCACCAGCGAGCCGTCGAATTTGACGAAATCGAGGTTGAAGGCGTGCAGGTAATTGAGGGTCGCCGCGCCCGAACCAAAATCGTCGAGCCCGACGCGATAACCGAGCGCGCGCAGCGTATCGATGCCTTTGGCGGCAGCGCCCAGATCCGAAATTTGCGCCGTCTCGGTGATTTCGATCAACAGCCGCGGCGCCAGCTTGCGATGGCGCTCCAAAATCCCGACCAGCATGGCGAAGGCGGCAGGCGATTGGATGGTGTCGCCGGAGATATTGAAAGCGACATGGGCATCATGGGCTTTGTCGGCTTGCAGCGCCGTGATCACCTTCATCACCACTGCCAGATCGAAACTGTCAGCGATGCCGAGCTTTTCGACAAATTGAATGGTCTCGCCGGTGTCGCCGCGCGAGAAGCGGGCCAAGGCCTCGAAATGCGACAGCACCCGCGTTTTCAAATCGACGATGGTCTGATAAGCCAGCGCAAAATCGCCCGCCGACACCGTGTCCGAGAGCTTACACAGCCGCTCTTGGGTTTCGTCCATCATCGTGTTGAAGGCTTGGCCCATATCGTTAAGGGGACCAGCGTTGCGCAGGCCGGTGGCGAAGTGCTCCACCACATAGCGCAAGGCCAGCAAGCGCTGCTCCGGGCGCAGCACGCCTTGCATGCCGACATGGGTTTCCTGGATTTCGGTCGGCGGCAGGCCGCTTTGACTCATGGCGGCGCGCAAACCGGCGATCTGGCTTTTGCTGCCATCCTTGGCATCGGCGACGGCGGCAAAGCTGGTGTCGGACAGACGGCCCGCGGCTTTGGCACCCGATTCCGCCAAACATTTGCCAATGGCGGCGAGCAAAGCATCGGCCTTTTCCACCGGCATGGCGGCACACAGCTTGGGCAAGGCAGGCACTTTGACCAGCGTCAGGGCATCGTGCGGGCTGGCGGTTCGCGCCACCGCGGCGAGGAAGCCTTCGGTGGTGGCGAGCCCCGTCTTTTGATCCTTCAGCGGCGTCACCTCAGGCTGATGGCTGAGCGCCACCGTGCAGGAAATGCGGCCGTCATAATCGGGAAGGTGAAACAGCGCGACGGTGACTTCGCTTTTGCCCGCCAAACGCAAGCGCAAGGAACGGCGCGCGCCACAAGGTAAAATGCGGGCTTCGGCGGCAAAGCGTAGGCCATCGGGGCCTAAAAACAGCGCTTTGACGTCGGCCCCGGTGAGTTCGGCGGCGCCTGCAACTTCTGCGATGGCGCCAGCGGCGAAGAGAATGCGTCCGCTAGCATCGATTTCCAGCAGTAAATCAGCATTCGCGAACGCGAAGCCCAACAAGCGGCGGGTATCAGAGATCATGAGGGCTCAGCAAAGCGTGCGC
>JARLIR010000199.1 GCA_031291635.1 Rhizomicrobium sp.
ACAACGACGAATAACAGGAAAAACAGGTGTCCAGCGGATCGCGCGCAATGTGGATAATGCGCGCCTGGGGCAAAGCGAGGTGGATCAAGCCGGCTAGCTGAAAATTGAGGGGTAGCTTGTCGATGATGCGGCGTGCCTGCGGGGCCAAAGCGGTAAGCGCCTGCACATAATCGGCTCCTAAAGCGTTCCAGGCCGCGGCTTCGAGGTTTTTCACCTGCGCCGGAAATCCGCGGCCCGCCCGGCCCGCATTGATAAAACGGGGCAGGATGCCCTGTTCACCGGCCCCGAAGACGCTGGGATGGCTCGCCAAAATCTGTTCGACCAGGGTGGTGCCGGAGCGCGGCATGCCAATCACAAAGACCGGCACCTCGCTTGTGTAACCCTGGTCCGCATGCGCCGTGATAAACTCCGCCGTGAAGGTTGCGGCGATGGCGTGGAAGCGGTCGAGGTCGTTTTGCAGATTGTAGCGGCTGACACGGCGCTTGGCGGCATTGCCTTTGCGCCATTCGGCAAAGGCCCGGGCGGCTTCGCTCATATCCTCATAGGCTTTGGCCAGCGCAAACGGCACTGCGATGGCTTCGCTGGGATCGAGGCGCTTGGCGGACGCCATCTTTTCCAAGGCCGCAAGATCGGGATTGCCGGCTGTGATCTTGTCCATGCCGAGCATAGACCGGCGGAAGGCAGGATTGTCCGGCTCAAGCTCCACCGCCCGCGCGAAAGCCTCCGCCGCTTCGGTCTTGCGTCCCAGATAGGTGAGAGCGGTGCCGCGGTTGAAATGGGCCAGGGCAAAATCTGGCGCCAAAACGCTGGCGCGCTCGAAATGCTGCAGGGCGGCCTCGGTGTGGTCCGTGGCAGCCAAGGCGGCGGCGAGAAGGCCGTGCAAATCAGCGCGCTCCGGCGCCAAACGGACGGCTTGCTGCAGCACCGGCGCGGCCTCGCTATGGTTGTTCAGAAGGCTGAGGATCTTACCCAGATTGATCAGCGCGGGCAGGCAATCGGGTTCGCGCGCGAGCAGGTCGCGATAAACTTCGGCGGCTTCGACAAATCGTTGGGCGGCTGAGAGCGCAACGCCCAAATTGTTGCGAGCCGTCACCGAATCCTCTGTGGCGGCGACAGCTTTGCGCAAGGTTGTGATCGCTGCTTCTAGGCGCCGCGTCTGCATATAGAGAACACCCAAGCCGTGCAGCGCCCCATAGTGATCGGGCTGGCGCCTCAACACCGCGTGATAAGCCTGCTCAGCCTCCGCAGCGCGGCCTTGGGCATGCAGCTTGGACGCAAGGGCGCAAGCATCGCGGTCTGGCGCATCCCCGGTCATGGCAGATCCATCTTCACTCATTGCCGCACAGTATCCAGTCTGAGGGGCCGGCGGGAAGTACCGGCAAAGAAAAAGGCCCCCCGGCGATGCCGGGGGACCTCACTAAGCAAAACGCCGTCCTTTACCAGCTGGCGCGCAGAACCAGGGAGAACTTCCGTTCGCCTTCGACCCACTGATAGTCGTGCTGGGTGGCGACTGTTTGGCCAACAGTCAGAATCGCCGTCTGCTTGAGCAGATTGCTGGCCTGGATACCGACTTTGTAGTGTTCAAAGAGGGTGTAGAGGAACGAGCCATCAAGCTGGCCGTAGTTCTTCTGGAACACCGGCTGGAACAGGTTCGCCGGATAGGAATTGACCAGGTTCTTCGAACGCCAGTTGTAAGCGAGGCGAGCGGAGATGTCGTATTTTTCGAACATCACCGCGAAGTTGAAGCTGTCGTTCGACATGCCTTCCATCGGCAACGTCGCGTCTTTTGAGACGCCAATGGCGCTCGGCGTGTAGTCGACGCCGTTGACGGGTGCATAGACATTGACGCCGCTGATGGGATTGTAAATGCCGGCGACGGGGTTGGCGCCACCTTGGTTGTAGATCTTGGTGTAGTTGAACTGGGTACCAAAACCGGACAAAGCGCCCGGCAGGAAGTCATAGAACTGCTGGTAGGAGAACTCGAAGCCTTTGACCGAGCCCTTGTTGCCATTGACATAAGAGCCGACGGTAAAGGTTTCCGTCACGCCGTTGCGCGTGAAGGTCATCGGCGCCACGCCACTCATGATGTAGTTGGAGATGTTCTTGTAGAACAAGCCGAGGGCGACGTTGCCGGTCGGCGAGAAGAACCATTCCAAGCTCGCGTCATAGTTTTGCGAATAGGTCGGTTTGAGGTACGGGTTGCTGCCCGAGCCCGACAGCGGGTTGGACGAGGAGAAGTAATCGTTGGAATGCGGTGTCGTACCACCCGCCCAGGCATAGCCAAGACTGGTGTAGTTGCGCATCCGTTCGAGATCCGGCCGCACCAAGCCTTGGGAGTAGCCGAAACGCAGCTGCAGTGTTTCGCTCAGATGGGCCCGGAAGTTGGCCGATGGGAGCAGATGGACCTTGTTGGTGGTAATACCGGCATAAGGTGTGCTGGTGCCATTTTGGGCGCCGACAAAGGCGCAGGCGTTGGCGCGGTCGCTACCGGAAAGTGCACTTCCGCAATCGGTCACTTTCGGCAGCAGGAGCGAACCTGGGCCGCTGTCGTATCGCGTGTTGACAATACGCACGCCGATGTTGCCATCGACCGGGGCTTCGAGCCCGGTAAGGAACTTGTCGTTGGCGAAGTTGATCACGGCATAGCCCGCGATGGTATCTTCGCGCTGGATGTTTTCCGTACCGTTCTTGTAGACGTTTTCGCAGAGATAGGCGACGCCGGTGCAAGTTCCGCTGCGCACAATCGCGGGGACCCACTGGCCGGTACCGACGTTGTCAGTCGGGTTCGCGCCTGTGCTGTCGTAACCGAATTGCAGCGCCGACAAGGCATTCTGCATCGGCTGGACGTCCTTCCACATTTGGTAGGGGTCCTGCATCCAGCTCAACTTCGGCTCCCAAACCGACGGCACGTTTTTGCCGAAGAAGGTCGGGAAGTTGTAGAGATGTGTGGCACTGGCATTCCAGGTCGAGAAGTCGCCAGCGGTGCTGGCGCAGACGGCCGGATCAACGAAGTTTCCGCCGTAGTCAGAGCGACGGCCGCAATTGCTCAGGCTCCAGGTCTCGAAACCCGAGCGACCCCAGTTCCAACCGGAGTTGCGCGTGGCCGAAGATTTCAACGCCGCGCGGAAGCCGGCATCCACCGATTTCACCCAGCCGAACAAGCCTTGTCCGTCGAAGGTGTAGGTGGCGTCAGTGCGCGCAACATAGGCGAGCGCGTAGTTGTTTTCGTAATGATCCATGTCGGCCGCCCAGAGATAGCTGCTCTGGTTGGCGAGCACGGATTTGCCAGCGGCATCGTAGGAGTAGGCAGGCGAGCCGTCCGTCAGGTCAAAGGAGAAACCGACGGCAGGGGCATTCGGGTAAAAGCTGGCATGGCCTGAATAGTTCGATGACTGCGAAAAGGCCGTGTTCTTGATCATATTGTAGACCGTCATGCTCGACATCACGGCGCGTGAGTCGATGTAACTGGCATCTACGTTGATTTCGAGGTTGTTGGTCGGATTGTACTTGATCTTCAATTCGAGGTTTTTGTTGGTGTGATGACGAACGTCCCAACGCGTATCGAAGTAGTTGGCGTAGGTCGAATTGGACTGGGCGTTGAAGATGGTGCCCTTGTTCAAATAGCCACCGCCGTCATAGCCATAAGTGGCATTGGAGGCGGTAGCCGCAGTTTGGTCGGGTGAGGGCAGGGTTGAAATCGTGCCGATGGCGTCCCCACCACCATTGCCGCCGTTGGCCACTGAGACGGTCCCGTTCACCACCGGAACCACCCAGGCGACATTGTGTTCGCCGCTCTGCGGTTCGGCTTTGGTGTAAAGCCCGATTAGGCTGACTTCGAGGGCTTCATTGGGGCGCCATTGCAGGCTGGCGTCGAACGAGGTGCGCGGCTGCTTCCAATCCATGTGACGGTAGCCGATCATACCGAAAGCCGTGGTAAAGCCACGCGGATAGAAATGGCCCGGTGTCGAATAGGTGGCATTCGGCCAGTTGCCCGCCTTCCACTGGTCGGTAAAGGGATCGGTGGTGGAAATGTTGTTCGCCGAAACCAAATTCTGATAGCTGCCAGAAAACAGCAAACCGACTTCACCGATTTTGGTGTCGATGCGCTCACTGATGAGTGCGTTGATAGATTCGCCGGGATGGTCGGCAATCATGCCGTAATCGAGGCTACCCGAAAGCGCGATCTTGCGGCCCTCGAAATCGAATGGCATGCGGGTCTTCAGATCCACCACGCCACCAACGCCGCCTTCAATCAACTTGGAACTCGGGTTTTTGTAAACATCGACGCCAGCCATCAAATCCGCCGAGACGTCGGCAAAGCTGATGGTGCGGCCGTTCTCGGCGCCGAAGACTTCTTCGCCGTTGGTCAGCGATTTCACCCAAGACAAGCCGCGAATGAAGACGCCGTTGCCATATCCGGCCCAACGCAGCGGGTCACCCGGCTGGTCGGTGCGGGTGATCTGAATGCCAGGGACGCGCTGCAGCGCTTCTGCAACGCTGTTGTCCGGCAGGGCGCCGATATCGACAGCCGTGATGGAATCAACAACCTGGTCCGAATTCTGTTTGATGGCTTGCGCCGACTGCAGGCTGGCGCGGATGCCCGTCACCGTGATGACTTCCAAACTATCTTGTGCCAGTGCCGGCGCAACAAAGGCGACAGTCCCCGCCAGTATTGTTGTGCCCAAAAGAACGGATTTGGCACGACTATTCAGTAATTTCATTGTCGGATGCATAGAGTTCCCTCCCTGGCGTGGACGTCTGCTTGTTTTGCAGAGGTGCTGGAAGGCGCTGTTGGCGCACCACAACATCCATCTGAGGGGATGGCACTTCCCACGCGCGCGAAGCTGCTTCCCCTACGTGCAGTTTGGGAACGCTACCAAAAGCAGGTCAAGAAGAATGGCAAAATTGCGGCGCAAATATTCTAATTGTGTTGCGGATCTGTATCGAATACCGCCCAATACATTGAATAGAATGCTAGACGAACGAATCTATATTTTCCTCACTTAATTTTTCGACTTTTTTGCACCTCTCCTTTGCGGCAATACAGAGGATTGATCCTTGTTGTCTCAAGATGCCACGCTTTGCGCAAGCGCTGGCCGCGTCGCATTTTGCAACGCTGCGGCAAACAAAAATGTCGGGGTGCAGGGCCCCAAAACGAAACTGGGGGAGTGTGAGTCATGAAACGCATAGTGGTGCTCGCAGGATTTGGCCTGTTGCTGACGGCAAGTTGTGCCTGGGCGCAATCCCAAGGCGCCGACAACAATGGTGGTCAGCCTGGCGTCGGCGGCTCCAGCGTCGCTGCGGGACATGCGGGCCCCGGCAATATCACGGCCGGTCAGTTCGATGCCTTGCAGGACTATGCCAACATGGCCAAGCGCTTGAGCAAGAGCGATAGGGAAAAGGGCAAGACGGTCGAAGACCTCATGAAGGAAGATCAGGCCGCCGCCACGGCCTTGGCGAGCAAGATGCCGCTTTCCTGCCAAGTCGACAAAGCCATTCTGGCGGCACAGGGGCCCGAAATCGT
>JARLIR010000200.1 GCA_031291635.1 Rhizomicrobium sp.
CATCGGCGCCATTGCCCGGGCAACGCGCGATCTCGCCAAAGGCAATCTCGATATCGATGTCGCTGGATTGCATCGCCGCGATGAGCTCAATGCCATCGTCGAATCGCTCGACACCTTCAAGGACACCGCCGTGGTGGCGCGCGAGCGCACCGCACAGGCTTTGCGCTCGGCCGAAGATGCCGAAAAGGCAATCCATGGCATCGGCAGCGGACTCGAAGCGCTGGCCAAAGGCGACTTAACCCACCGCATCACGGCACAGTTCACCGGCCCCTTCACCAAACTGAAGGACGACTTCAACGACTCGGTGTCGCATTTGCGCGAAACCATGCAGAACGTGCTCGACAACACCGACACCATCAACGCCGGGGCGCGCGAGATCTCCACCGCGACCGAAGAATTGTCGGACCGCACCGAGCAGCAGGCGGCCAACCTGGAACGCACCGTAGCGGCGATGGAAGAGATCACCGCGACCCTGCAAGCCACGGCGAAGAATGCGACCGAAGCCAGCCACATCGTCTCCCAGGCCAAGACTTCGGCCGAATCCGGCGGCGAGGTGGTGGTCAATGCCATCACCGCCATCGACAAGATCGAGCAATCTTCCAAGCAGATCGCGGACATCATCGGTGTCATCGACGAGATCTCGTTCCAGACCAATCTTCTGGCCCTCAATGCCGGGATCGAAGCGGCGCGGGCGGGTGACGCGGGCCGCGGCTTTGCCGTGGTGGCCAGCGAAGTGCGCGCTCTGGCGCAGCGCTCGAGCGAGGCCGGAAAGCAAATCAAGGCCTTGATCCAAACGTCCAGCGGCCATGTCGAAACCGGCGTCAGCTTGGTGCGCCAATCCGGCACCGTGCTAACCGACATCGTCAGCCAGATCACCCAGGTCAACGGTTTGGTCGCGGAAATGGCGCAGGCCGCCACCCAGCAATCGGCTGGTGTCACGGACGTCAACACGGCAGTGGCCAAGATCGGTCAGACCACCCAGCGCACCACAGCCATGGTCGAGCAATCCAGCGCCGCGGCGCGCAATCTCGCCGACGGCACCACGCAGCTGCGCGATCAGATCTCCTTCTTCCAAGTCGATGAGGCCGGTGCGGCAAGGATCAGCCACGCCCACGCGGCCTAGGCCGTTTACTTGGACTGAGCACTGCGGCATCGTGGAGACGAGGGGAAGAAAGCGTCTTTCCCCGTCACCAAGCCGAAAGCTCAATGCGCCTTATCATAGACACCGACACCGCCGGGGATGATTGCTTTTCCCTTCTGGTGGCCGCCGCCGCTCCCGACACCACGATCGAAGCCGTCACCATCTGCAATGGCAATATCGCTTTCATGCAGCAGATCGAAAACGCGCTAAAGACGTTGGAAGTGGCGGGTATGGGCGGCAAGGTGCCGGTTTATCCCGGCTGCGCCAAACCCTTGCTCCGCGAGCATGTCGATGCCGCTTATGTCTTCGGTCATGACGGCATGAGCGGTGCCAATTTCGTACGTACCGCACAGCGCCCGGAAAGCAAACACGCCGTCGATGCCATGATCGATATTATCATGGCCAATCCTGGCGAGATCACGATGATCGCCCAAGCGCCGCTGACCAATATCGC
>JARLIR010000029.1 GCA_031291635.1 Rhizomicrobium sp.
GTAGAATTTTTTCGACGGACACGTCCAAGCTGTCCGTTCAAAGGGAAAGTCACGGGGGAAATCCGATGAAAATCAAAGCTTTCGCCAGCGCTTGCTTCGTCTTGGCCGCATGGAACACCCCGGCATTGGCCGAGTCGTCCTGCCCGCCGCTGCGGGTTGCCGCTAGCGTCGACATGATCACCATGCCGAGCGGTCGCGTCGTGGTGCCGATGAACGTCGCCGGTGAAACGCATTATTTCTTCATCGGCACTGCTACGCCCTACACGTCCATAACGGCGACAGTCGCCAAAGCGCACCATTTCCCTGCAGAACACTCCGATATTCGCTTTGTCGGGCTCAGCGGCGAGCTCTCCGACAAGATGACCACGGTGCCGAGTTTCGGCATCGGCCGCCTCGTGAGCGGAAGAACGCGGCTCTTGATGGTCGAACACGACTATCCGACCGCCAACGGCATTACCCCCGACGGAACGCTGGGTGCCGATTTTTTGCGCGCCTACGACGTCGAACTCGATTTTGCCGCGGCCAAGCTCAACCTTATTTCGCGCGAGCACTGCGATGTCGAACCCGTTTATTGGCCGTCGCAGACGATCGCCAAAGTGCCCATGCTGGTTACCGACTTGAACAAGATCACGTTCAAGATGACGCTGGATGGGCACGATCTGCAAACCATTCTGAACACCGACATGTCCGGCTCAAGCATAAAGCTGAGCACCGCAACCTCGCTGTTCGACATCGACAACACGACGCCCGGCAACAAAGCCGTAGGCACATTGGGCGACGGCACACCGCTCTTCGCCCACCGCTTCAAAAGCCTGAGCGTCGACGGGCTGGCCATCGCCAATCCTTTGCTCGTCTTGATGCCATCGAAGGCCGACGCGGAAATCGAGCATCTGCACAACATGCATAGCGGCGCTGGCCACGGACCGCTTGTGATCCATCAGCAGCCAGATCTGGTGCTTGGCATGGCCGAGCTGCGGCATCTGCACGTCTATATCGATTACCACCATCAGATGGTCTACCTGACACCCGCAGAGGCGCACTAGACCGCTGAACTTTCGGGTGTCGGCTTGGTCGCAACCAGCGCGACACTACAGCGAGTGAAAAAACGTTTACTTACGGTAGCATCGTATTCGGACACACGCAAAATGTCCGTTCAAAAGGACCTGGGGGAATCCGCATGAAAACCACACTCATAGCCATGACCAGCGTCATAGTGCTGGCCCTGCCGGCGCTCGCCGACGAACAATGCCAGCCGCTGAAGATCGTTTCGAGCGTCGAGCTCAAGTTACCCAAGAACGGCGCGGCGCAGGTGCCCGTCAGCATCGGCGGGCAGTCCCTTATTTTCCGGCTGAGCACGGATGGCTCGCAGAGCGCGATCTCCGGGGCCGCCGTTGATAAGCTCGCCCTCATTCGCCGCGACTCGACCCTGCGCACGCTGGACACCCAGGGCGACTATTCCAACACTGTCGCCAACGCCGAAGATTTCCGCATCGGTACGGCGCACTTCGGCAAAGTCCTGCTGCGCCAGATGATCAAAGACCCGCCAGCAGACGGGCCGCAAGGCTGGCTCGGCAATGATCTGCTGCGCGGCTACGATGTCGATCTCGATTTTGCGGCTGCCAAGATGAACCTGATCTCGCGCGATCATTGCGCCGGCGAGAAAGTCGTCTATTGGTCCTCGAAAACCCTCGCCAAAGTGCCCATGCGGATCAGCGAGAACAATCGCATCGTCTTCAAGATGATGCTCGATGGCCATGAGGTCGAAGCCACGATCGAAAGCGGCGTCGGCCGCACCACCCTACTCCGTCCCGTCGCCGAGAGCGTTTTCGGCCTGACCGAGACCTCACCGGGCGCCAAACCCACCGGCAATGCCGACCGTTTCCACTACCGCTTCAGCAAATTGAGCGTGGAAGGTCTCGTCATTACCAATCCGGATATCACCATCGTGCCGGACGCCACGGCCAAAATGCCGAGGCACGGCGGTTCGCGCATTATCGCGGGCTTGAGCGTCCATCAAGGCGCGCCGCTGAAACTTGGCATGTCGACCTTGAGACAGCTCCACATCTACATCGATTACGCCAATCAGACGCTTTATATCACCCCGGCCAAGCCGGAGTTGGACCAGGCGGCTGAGCCCTTGGAGGATTAGGGAGCAATAGGGCCGCTTTTTCTTGCCTTCGGACGCGCGGCGGGCGAAAACGGTCCTATGAACCCCATTGCTGAGGCCCTGCTCCAGGACCTGATCGCCGCCGCCAAAAAGGCCGGTGCCGACGCCGCTGACGCGCTGTTCGTCGAGAATATCTCGAGCAGTGTTTCCTATCGCTTGGGCAATCTGGAGGACGTGGAACGCTCCGAATCCTCGGATATCGGCCTGCGCGTCTTTGTCGGCCAGAAGATCGCCTTCGTCTCCACCACCGATTTCTCCAAGGAGGCGCTGGCCGCCCTGCCCGGCCGGGCCGTGACCATGGCCAAGCTGGCGCGGGAGGACAAATACGCTTGTCTGGCCCCGCGCGAGCGGCTGGCCCGCGAATTTCCCTTTCTGGACCTGGAAGACAGCGAAGAGCCCTCCGCCGAGCTTTTGGTGGAGCGCGCCCGCGCCGTCGAAGGCGCCGCCATGGCGGTCAAGGGCATCACCAATTCCGAAGGCGGCGGCGCCAGCTTCAGCCGTTCGGCCATCGCCCTTGCCACCTCCGAAGGCTTTGTCGGCCGCAATGCCGGCACCAGCCATTCAATCGGCGTCGCGGTATTGGCCGGTGAAGGCACCGAAATGGAGCGGGATTACGAAAGCGCCGCCTCGCGCCGCTCTTCCGACCTCGAAGCCGCTGAAGCGGTGGGCAAGCGCGCCGGCGAGCGGACTGTGGCCCGCCTCGGCGCCCGCAAGGCCAAATCCCAAAACGTGCCGGTGATCTTCGATCCGCGCGAATCCGCTGGGCTGATCGGCCATTTGGCGGGTGCCATTTCCGGCTCCGCCATCGCCCGCGGCGTCAGTTTCTTGAAGGAATCCATGGGGCAGGAAATCTTCGCCCCCAACATCACCATTCTGGACGATCCCCATCGCGTCCGCGGCCTGCGCTCCAAGCCCTTCGACGGCGAAGGCGTGGCCAATCAGAAGACGGCGGTGATCGAAAACGGCGTTTTGAAAACTTGGCTACTCGATTGCGCCAGCGCCCGCCAGCTTGGCTTGCAGACCACCGGCCATGCCGCCCGCGGCACCAGTGGCCCGCCGCATCCTTCCGCGACCAATTTCTACATGCTGCCGGGCACGCTGACGCCTGACGAGCTGATCGCCGACATCGAAGAAGGCTTCTATGTCACCGAGCTGATGGGCATGGGCGTCAACACCGTGACCGGCGATTACAGCCGCGGCGCTTCGGGTTTCTGGATCGAAAAGGGCAAGATCGCCTATCCGGTTTCGGAAGTGACCATCGCGGGCAATCTGAAAGACATCTATCGCCGCCTGACACCGGCGAGTGATCTCGTCTTCCGCTATGGCATCAATGCCCCCACCTGCCGCATCGAAGGAATGACCGTTGCCGGATCTTGATATCAATGCTGTTGATCTGGAGCTGGTCGAACGCGTGGTGCGCGACGCCGGTGCCATCGCCCGCGAGATTGCGGCGCGCGTTTTTCAGACCAAAAACAAATCGGACGGCAGCCCGGTCACCGAGGCCGATCTCGCCGTCAACGCCTATTTGACTGAGCATTTGCGGAGCGCGCGGCCGGATTACGCTTGGCTGTCGGAAGAAAACGACGACGACCATTCGCGCCTGACCGCCTCGCGTCTCTTCGTTGTCGATCCCATCGACGGCACCCTGGCCTTCGTCAAACGCCGTCCGCATTTCACGGTCTGTGTCGCGGTGGTCGAGGATGGCCAGCCGGTGGTGGGCGCGGTCTATAATCCGATGACCGACGAATCCTACGCCGCCGCCAAAGGCCATGGCGCCTTTCTGAATGGCGAACGAATTCATGTGACGAACACGAGCCAACTGGACGGCTCTCGCATCCAAGCGAGCAAGGCGACCCTCAACGATCCGAGCTGGCGCCAGCCTTGGCCTGAGATGCACGTCGAAAATCCCAATTCCATCGCCCTGCGCATGGTGCAGGTGGCGAGCGGAAAATTCGATGCCGCCCTGACCATGGTCTCGCTCCACGATTGGGACGTCGCCGCCGCCGATATCATCCTGCGCGAGGCAGGCGGGGTCATGACTTCGATCGAAGGCGCGGCGCCGCATTATAATGGCGATGCCGTGATCCAGCCCTCGGTGCTGGCGGCTGGCCCGGCCCTTCACGCCGTGCTGCGGGCACGCCAAACCCAAGAGGCTTCACCATGACCGACATCATTCCCGATCAGCTCCTGCATCTGGTCTTCGGTGGCGAGCTGACTTCGCCCGATCACGTGACCTTTAAGGACTTGGCCAAGCTCGACGTTGTTGGGTTTTATCCCAATTATAAAGAAGCGCTGGAGGCGTGGCGCAGCAAGGCCCAAGCCACCGTGGACAACGCCGCAATGCGCTATTTTGTCGTGCATATTCACCGTCTTATGCAACCGGAGTAGGTCCGGCCCTCGCCCGGCGGCGCAGCGCGTGCTACACCCCGCCGCCATGAACGCCACGCCCTCCGAAGTCCCCTCCAGCACAGTCCACGTGGCGCGCCGCGTGGCCAAAAACTATCTCAGCGGCCAGCGGGGAACGCTCGCCGTCGCGATCTTTTTCATGGCGGTTTACGCGGTCTGCACCGCCGCTTTGGCCTGGCTTTTGGGACCAGCCACCAAAGTCCTGTTCAGCGCCGGACATGCCACTGCGGGCGCAGGCATTGCCGCGATGCTGTTCAGCGGCGACAAAGCGCTCTGGACCTTGCCCTTGGCCGTGCTGGTCATCCTGTGGACGCGGGCTGGTTCCTACTACATTCAGCAATCGCGCATGGACAGCGTTGGTGAGCGCGTCGTGACCGCGGCCCAGCGCGACATGTTTCACGCTTTGGTGCGCCGCGATCTGGCTTCGCTCAACGCCGTGCATTCCGGCACCTTCGTCTCCAATTTTCTCTATGACGCCACTTTGATGCGCGATGCCATCGCGCGCGGCGTGGCCGCGGTGGCACTGGAATTCGTGCAACTCGTCGCCCTGGTCGGCGTGATGATTTATGCCGACTGGCAATTGACTTTGATCGGGGTCGTCGCCCTTCCCGGCGTGGCTTGGGCCATGGAGCGCATCGGCAGCTCCATTCGCCGCACCACCAAGCGCAACATGGAACAGACCGGCTCGCTCGCCACCGTGATTTCCGAAGCCCTCGATGGGCGCCGCGTGATCAAGGCTTACGGCCTCGAAAGCCACGTCTCGGCGACGGCTGATGAGCGCTTGTCCGAGCGCCTGAAGCAGCTGGTCAAACTGGCGCGCCGCCGCGCTTCGGCGGTGCCGGTGACCGACATCTTTGCGGGCCTTGTCAGCGCCGCGACGGTCTATTACGCGCTCTATGAAACCGCGCATGGCCGCTTGGGCGCCGACCAATTCATCATGTTCATGGGCGCCATGCTGATGGCCCAGCAGCCGGTGCGCAATATCAGCCAAGTCTTCGCCATCGCCTCCAGCGGTATCACCGCGGCGACGCGGGTCTTTTCCGTCATTGATGCCAAGCCGGTCATTGTCGATGCGCCCGGCGCCAGCGACCTCAGCGTGCCGCGCGCCCCCAAAGGCGGGGCGGTGCGTTTCAAGAATGTCTCTTTCGCCTATGCCGGGGCACCCGCTGTGTGTGGCATCGATCTCGAGATCGCACCGGGCAGCAAGGTGGCGCTGGTGGGGCCCTCCGGCGCCGGCAAGACCACCATCTTCAATCTTCTGCTGCGCTTCTATGAGGTCAGTGACGGCAGCATCGCCATCGATGGCCACGACATTCGCACCGTCAGCCTTGAATCCTTGCGCCGCAACATCGCGCTGGTCACGCAAGACCCAATCCTGTTCGATGAAACCGTAGCGACCAACATCACGCTCGGACGCCCTGGCGCCAGCCGCGCCGACATCGAACAAGCCGCACAGGATGCCGCCGCGCACGAGTTCATCATGGCCTTGCCGCTGGGCTATGACAGCCGCGTCGGTGAAGGCGGGCTGAAACTCTCCGGCGGCCAGCGCCAACGCATCGCCATTGCCCGCGCCATGCTGCGCAATGCCCCTATCTTGCTCTTGGACGAAGCCACCTCGGCCCTCGACAGCGAAAGCGAGCGTCAGGTGCAGGAGGCGCTGACCCGGCTGATGAAGGACCGTACCACCATCGTCATCGCGCATCGCCTCTCCACAGTTGCCGATGCCGACCGGCTTTATGTGCTCGATCAGGGCCGCGTGGTGGAGTCCGGCAGCCATGGCGAGCTGCTGGCGCAGAACGGGCTTTACGCGCGCCTCTATCATCACGGCGAGCACCCAGACTTAACCGCCGCCGGGCCGGTCTAATATGCAACCTATCGGTCTTTCTCTTTATCGCTGGCTCACCACGGCCCTCTCGCCCGCCGTACCGCTGCTGCTGGCCCGCCGCCTCACCCGCGGCAAAGAACATCGCGAGCGCAGCGACGAGCGGCTTGGCATCGCCTCTCTGCCGCGTCCCGAAGGTCTTCTGATTTGGATTCATGGCGCCAGCGTCGGCGAAAGCGTCGCCGCTCTGCCCTTGATTGACGCGTTGATCGCGGCGTTGCCCTGCCATGTGCTGCTTACCAGCGGCACGGTGACTTCGGCCAAGGTGATGCAGCAGCGCTTGCCGCCCAAAACCATTCATCAATTCGTCCCCATCGACACGCCCGCGGCGACGGCGCGCTTTCTCGATCATTGGCAGCCGCAAATCGGCTTGTTTGTCGATTCCGATATGTGGCCAAACCTGATCCTCAATGCTCGCGACCGCGGCGTAAAACTGGCGCAGATCAATGCGCGGATATCGGCGCGTTCCTTCGCCAACTGGCGCCGCGTGCGCAAAAGCGCTGCGGTGCTTCTCACCGCCTTTGAAACTTGCTTGGCGCTGGACGAGGACATCGCCGCCCGCTTCCGCGCTCTGGGCGCCCGCGATGTGCGCGTCACCGGCAGCCTCAAAGCCGATGCGCCGCTGCTCCCGGCCGATCCGGAAAAACTGAACGCCTTGAAAACGGCTATTGGCGCGCGGCCCGTCTTTCTCGCCTCACAGACTCATCAAGGCGAAGACGAAACCATTCTGCCGGCGCATGACGCCTTGCA
>JARLIR010000030.1 GCA_031291635.1 Rhizomicrobium sp.
GTTCCTCAATTCCAAGACCAACAAACGCTTCGCCAAGAATCCAGCCGACACCGCGGGGCCGTTCGCCATTGACGAATTGAAGCGCACGCTGACCCAGGTCTTTGGCGATGGCCAAGGCTTTATTCCGCAAGGCGCCTATCTTAATTCCATCCAGATGCATGCAGTAGGCAATTACGATCAGGTGGCGCAGCTTTACACCGGCATGGCCGAGCGTGGCGGCAGGATACCGGAACAGATCGGCGCCCTGGCGGCGCTGCTCGATTATCGCGACGGCACCAACCTCACCGGGCTCAATCCCGATCATTGCCGCTGGGTGCGCCATGTCGGCGTTTCGGGGCATGCGGATTCGCCGGTGCTGATGAAGCTGCTGCGGATGGATGAAGGCCATGAGATCGACACGCTGCTGGTGGCGCTGAATGTCAACGACAAGCTGTACCTGCCGCATCAGAACAATGTGCTGCCGCTCGCACGCGCCCGCGGTATGGGCGTCATCGCCATGAAGGTCTTTGCTGACGGCGTGTTCTTCGGCAAGGAGTCGCGCTTCTCGCGCACCCCCGCTGACGTCAACACCAAGGTCGGCAATGCCAAGATCAATGCCCATGACATGGTGCGCTATACTGTCTCCTTGCCGGGCGTTTCCACGGCCATCATCGGCACCGGTCACATCAATCGCAAAGATCCCGAAGACGATCAGCTGCTCGCCAATCTGGCTGCGGCAACCGACGTCACCATGACCAAAGCCGAAGCCGAAGCCTTGGAAAAGGAATCGGAGGCGCAATACGGCGCCACCACCAATTACTTCCAAACCAAAGCACAAGGCCTGCTGCAGCCGACCGAGGTCAAGCTGGTGAAAGAGGCCGATCGCGTGAGGGTGACGTGGCAAGGCGCGGTGGCAGGTGCGCGGCCTCTACAGGCCTATCAGATCAAAGCGGGTGGCAAGGTGCTGCTCACCCTTCCGGCGCGGCCGCAGCTGACCCTGGCGCCTTTGTCGGTCTATCTGGAGGCGGTGCCCGAAGGCGCCGTGGAGGTGGTGGCGCTCGACGCCTAGCACGCTCAGCGTCCGATCAGCCGGTAGTCGATGCGGACTTCGGTGAGGAAGGTTTCCACCGCCGCCTTCTGCATGGCGATGCGGCTCGACAAGGGCAGGTGGCGCCAGGTCTCGACGCAATAACCGCCCTTGAGATGCAAGCGATCCACCATCACTTCGGTGGAACTGGTGGGAATGGGAAAGTATTTGGTGGTGAAGCGGTGACGCGTCGGGGCGATCATGGCGTTCAGCGCGCCCAGCCATTCGCCGAGCAAAGGCGCGGGTTCGGTGACGCCATAGCAAAGCGATTGGCCAAGGGCGCGAGGGATGGCGGGGTCCACCATCATATGGGATTCGTGCAAGGTGATTGCGTATTCGATTTTCTCGCGATCCGCGAGGGCGAGAATTTCCTTCGCCAAAGCGAATTCGTAAGGCTGCTGGCGCCCGGCATCGCCAAAGGCCCGATTGAGATCGACGTTGATGTAACGCACTTCGCGATTGACCGCTGGCCGGTTCATGCGCGGGATCACAATCACTGTGCCGCTGACAACCGTCAGTCGGCGTATCATCTCGTCCAAGGCATAGGTGCCCGCCAGCTCATCGCCGTGGATGCCGGATTCCACCAGCACGCGAGGTCCGGGCGCGGCGCCGCGGAAGATGTAATAGGGCGTGTGGTAGGCCGTATTGGCGCCCAGCAGAGCGCGCTCCGAGGGCGCCGCCGCCGCTGGCAATAGCAACGCGACGACGCTGATAAGCGCGAACCAAATCCTCACAAAGCCCCCGAAATGATCGTGCCGATGCCGCGATATTCGCAACCCTGCGAGCATTACGCAACACGAACAAATTGGGTTTGGCTGGAACTGGGATTAACCTTAGCTGCAGTGGGCTCAGCTCGTCGCGGTGCGGACTTTCACGCCCATGCGCTTCATGTCGGTGAAGAGGCGGCGGGGATCAGCGAGCTGTCCCATCATCCACAGACCGGGCTTGCGGCCCATGCCTTCGAGATATTGCAGCAGCGCGGCCACCACCGCCATGGCGGTGAGTTCATAAGCATCGCGATGGGCCACGGCCGCTTCGAAGCGCGTCTGCTGACCGGCATGGAGGCCGCTGGCCTTGATGATCAATTCGGTGCGGTAGGGCGCCTTTTGGAAGCGCCGCATACCCCACCACAAATAGCGCCCGATCGAGCGATGCGCGGCGGGCACCAGTTTCAAGGCAGCGATGGCCGTGGGAAAGACGATCCAATCGGTGAACCAATGGCCGCCTGCCATGAAGAATCCGGTCTCGCGCAGGCTCGGGAACTGGCTCGGCATTGCGCGCAGTTCTTCGAAAAACATCGAATAGCTTTCGCGCGTGCCGATATCGCCGCCGAAGGGAATTTTGCGGATTTGAAAGACGCCCGGCAGGGTCCAATGCCCGCCTGTGAAGATCTGCGTGTTGTAATTGCGGAAGGTATCCACCAGCTCGTCGACCGCATCCGAATAGGGAATTTCCTTATCGATGCTGAGATAGCAAGCGGTATTTGCGGTCTCGATGCGGTCGAATTGTTCGGCGGCATAGCGCACCAGGGCCGAGAGCAGGCCGGGATGGAAACCGGCTTCGGTAATAAAGCAGCGGCCCGCCTTTTCGATCTGCGGGGTCAGCGCGCGCAAGGCCGCCAGTTTCTTGGCGCCGAGCTGGACATCGAGATAATCGACGCCATGCAGCAGCGCCAGCCGCGCCACCATCTCGGTATGGGCGGTGGTGGGCGAGGCGACGATGACAATGGTCTGACCTGGTAAGACGGCGTTCAGCGAAGCCGCATCGCCCGCCACCGCTTGCACCGCTTCCATACGTTCCGGTAGATCGCGGCCGATATCGGCGACCAGGGCCTCAGCCTTTTCGATGCGGCGGCTGGCGATGGTCACCAGCGCATCGGTGCGCTCGAGCAGATGGCGCGCGATCAAGCGGCCGGTAAAGCCAGTACCGCCCAAGATGAGAATTTTGGCCGCCATATTTCGTCCCTGTCGTTGGCGCTAGTCTAGCACGGAGCGGGAGACGTTTTTTTGACTTTTCCGTCGCGGGTTACGGCCCTGTCAGCACCGCCGAGGCCGCGTCGAGCCGGGCTGCATAGGCGTCCAAAGCCTTGGCGGTGATGCCGATATAAAGGCTGGCTTCCTCCCAGCGCTCCTCTTCCAGGGCTTCACGCACGCCGGGCAGGGTCTTGACGCCATAACCGGTTTGGCGGCCCGGGGCGTAGATGACGTGCTTATACCAAGGCCGTCCCGGCAAGCCCGACTCGACCGTCAGGGTCTGGTCGATGGTGAGCATGAGTTTCGACAGCGCGGCGCGCTTATCGGCGGGCAAGGCGATACCATTTTTCGCCAGCGCCTCTTCATAGGTTTTGGCCGCGGCGCTCAGCTTGCTGACCGCCCCATCCAGCGGGGCAAAGTCGAGGGCCGGAACCGGGGTGAGCGCGGTGGGCAGCGCGCTCGATTTGGTCGGATCGGCGGTGACCACATAGACCTGATCGCTGAGTAGACCGGCTTGAATTTTCGCAGCTTCGCGTTTGTCATTGGCGAGCTTGGTCACTTGCTTCACATATTGCGCCATGGAGGTGGCAAAGCTTCCTGGCCGTTGCAAGGGCAGATCGCTATCGGCGGCGCGCAGCACCATGCGGCCCGCGGTCTTGGCCAGCAGCGCGTCGTAAACAAAGCCGGGATCGACGAAGCGGCTATGGTGATCGTAGGAATCGTAGATCGAGTGATAGATCCCGCCCCAATTGGCTTCGCCGCTATAGGTCAGGTCGAGCGCGGGAATGCCCAGATGCTGCAAGAAGCCGGTGTAATCCGAGCCCGTGCCGAGCGCCTCGATGGGGACGATGGCTGCGGGATCGGCAGCGTCTTTGGCGATGCGCTTGGCGTCTTCCTTATCGGCGGTGGCCGCCTCCAAAGGCGCCAGACGCAGCTTGGCGCGGCGGCGCGCTTCGACGGAGACTTTGGTTTCGGGATCGGTGACATCAGCAGTGACGCTGCCGACGAAGGCGGAAAAATCCTGGCTGCCTTCAGCGCTGAAGAAGCCACGCGAATTGGTGTCGGAGTTGATGTAGAGGACAGTCTTGGCTTGCAGCTCCGCGGCGTGATCTTCCACCCATTCGGTGGAACCGAGCAGGCCCGGCTCTTCGCCATCCCAGCTGGCATAGACGATGGTGCGCTTGGGCTTCCAACCGGATTTGACCAGCGCGCCGATGGCTTTGGCTTCTGCCAGCACCGCAATGTGGCCCGATTGCGGATCGGTGGCGCCAAAGACCCAGCCGTCGTGATGATTGCCGCGGATCACCCATTGCTCGGGAGTGGTCGAGCCTTCGATTTTGGCGATCACGTCATAGACCGTTTTCAGACTCCATTCGGAGCGCACCTTCAGATGGACGCGCGCTTCGCTGGGGCCGACGCGATAGGTGATCGGCAAACCGCCGCGCCAAGCGGGCGGCACCACTTGCCCGGACAGGCTGGCGAGGAACACTTTCGCATCAGCATAGGAAATCGGCAGAGTGGGGATCTTCAAAATGTTGGGCGCGGTCTCGCGCGTCAGCCTCGGCTTGCCGGGACCGGCGACGAAGCCGGGCGTCAAAGGATCGCCGGAGGACAGTGTGATGTCCTGCACCGAGCCGCGTTGGAAGCCGCCGGGCGGACGCGCCGGGCCTTTGGGATAGACGCTATCGACACCATAACCATCGTCGCGCGGATCGGAAAAGATCAGGCAGCCGATGGCGCCATGCTCTTGCGCTAGACGCGGCTTCAACCCGCGCCAGCCTTGGCCATAACGGGCGATGACGATTTTGCCTTTGACGCTGATGCCCATACGGGAAAGGGCTTCGTAATCATCCTTGACGCCGAAATTGACATAGACCAGCGGCGCGGTGACATCGCCGTCGCCTTGATAGGCGACATAAGCGGGCAACCACTTGTCTTTCGGCTGGGGCGTCTCTTTGGTCCAAGGCTCATTCAGGGTGGCGTGAAAGGGCTTCTTGCCGAGAAGTTCGACGCTTTCGGACAGCGGCGTCGGATAGAGAACCTGATAGCTCTCGATATGCGCGTCCCAGCCAAAGGCTTTGAATTTGGCCAAGGTCCATTCGGCAATGGTCTTGTTGAACGGCGAGCCGACGTGGCTGGGCTGGCTGGTGAGGAATTTCATCCAGCTGCCCATCTCGGCCGGGCTGACAGAGGCATCGAATTGGCGTTCGAGCGCAGGATCGGCAAGCGCGGTGGTGGCGGACAACAACACAGCAGCAGCGATAAGAATTTTGCGCATAAGGCCCCCTGGTTCGGCCCCCACCATAGCAAGACGGCGGCAACGCAGAAGCAAAATCTGCAGCCGTCCCCTCGTCATGGCCGGGAGTGTCGCTCTTGGCCTAAACCCTAATTGTCATGGCCCGTAACAACGGGCCATCCAGTTGGCGTTCCTCTGCTCTATGAGGCTTAAACCCAGCATTTTCCTGACGCAGTTGTGCCGCGAAAGCTGGATGGCCCGCTTTTGCGGGCCATGACACGCGGGGGCGTGATACCCGTGAACGATAGTCTGTCCACGGCGGGATGGGATGCACTCACGCCAGCGTGCGATACCGAAAGGCGCGGAAGCGGGCCGAGCCATTGCCTGCCGCGAACAATCCTGGCTTCAACATCAAGAAGCCATTGCGGACATTGTGATGATAGCCCGAGACTTCCATGCCGCGGTCGTAGCGCTTCCAGCTTTTGCCGCCATCGCCGGAGGTGTGGATGGCAACGATGTGGTGATCATTCTTCACCCGCATCAAGAGGCGCTTGCCATAAGGATTGGCGGGCTTGGAACGGTCGGCGCCGTATTGATGGGTTTGGAAGCTTTTGGCATCGAAGCTAACGCCGCAATAAAGCTTGTCGTCATAGAACAGCAGCAGCCCGGCGCGGGCGTCGCCTTCCACTTCGATGTCGCATTCAAATTCATAAGCCTGATCGCCCACCACCATCAGCAGCGGCGAAGAATTGGCGGGCGTGTTGCCTGCGCCCTTCAGCACCAGCCCGTCGCCATCACGGCTGACGCGGGCTTGTTCGGCGGGGCTGGGACGGAAGAAATTCCACACAATGCCGCTGCGATCAGTGGAAAAATCATCCGACAGCGCGATGCCATGCGGCTGGCTTTGTCCGCCTTTGGGTTTGGGCAAGGGTATCGACAAATCACCGCCGCCGATGTCGAACCAGCCGTCCTTGGTCCAGGTCACGGGCGCGAGCAGGGCTTGGCGCCCCAACGTCCAATAACCGTTTTCATAGCCGTGATAGATCGACCACCAATCGCCAGCTGGCCCTTCGATCAGCGACGCATGCCCGCGCGACCACCATTTTTCGTTGGTCGAGGTCGTGCGCACCAGCGGATTTCGGGGATGGTTTTCGTAAGGGCCGGCGAGGTTCTTCGAACGCGCCGCGATCACCATATGACCGGTTGGCGGACCCGCAGTGCCGCCCACGGCCGCGATGATGTAGTAATACGGGCCGTGCTTATAGACCTTGGGGCCTTCGGGGGAGAAGCCTTCGACATCCCAGTCTTCGGGATAATGCCAAGGGTCATAAACATGTTCGGGCTCGCCGAGGCGCGATAAACCATCCGCAGACAGACGAACGCGGTCGCCGCCGGAGAGGAACAGCCAGCGCGAACCGTCCGTATCCTGAAAATGGCAGGGATCGATGTGATGGGGCATGTCCAGGTCGACAGGCTCGCTCCACGGCCCGGTGATGTTGTCGGCGGAAATGACATAGATCGAAGTCTTGGTGCCGGGCGAGGTTTGCTTGGTCGGGATGTAGAGGAAATAGCGCCCGCCGCATTTCTCCAAACTGACCGCCCAAACGGCGCCGATATTTTTCGTCAGCGCCGCGGTGACCGGTTGCCAA
>JARLIR010000031.1 GCA_031291635.1 Rhizomicrobium sp.
CTCTGGTCAAAGGCAAAGTGAACACGGTGTCGGGGACGGGTAAGACGGCGAAGGCCAGAGCGGGGATCGGCGCAGTGCTGATCGGCGCGCTGCTGTCGCTATTTTGCCCCGCCGCCGCGGCTGAGGTCACCCCAGCCGATCTGCAGGCTGCCATGCGCGCTTTGGGCTTTCTCACCGCTTTGCAGAACCGCCCCAGCATTGCGGTCGGGGTGGTCTATCACGACGCCGATTCCAAACTGCAAGCGGTGCGCGTAGCAGCGATGCTGATGCGCCAAGGCGGCCCGGGCTCGGCCACCGTCGCGGCCAGCGTCATGGCGGTGCAGGATTTGCCATCGGCCCAGCACGTCGATGCGCTCTATTTGTTGTCTCTGCCGCCGGAAAGCGGGCGCAGCGTCGCCGAATTTGTCAAACGCCAGAGCGTCGTTTCCATTTCCGCCGATCCGGCCTGTCTCGACGAGCAAGCTTGCGTCCTCATGGTGCAGGCCCGTTCCAACATGACGATCGTTCTTGATACCGCTCTGGCGCAGGCCGCAGGGGCGAAATTTTCCGCTGTGTTTACGATGCTGGTGAAGCGCCGATGATGAAAACCATGAAGCCCACGGCCCTGATGTGCACGCTGATTCTGACGGCATCGGCGTCCCACGCCCAATCGATGGATTACGGCGCCATCGCGCAATTGTTCGGTGAGCCCGGGACCACCAGCGCCACCGGTTCGCCGCAACGCGCCACAGACGTGCCGACCAATATGGTGATCGTGACGGCTGACGACATCGCTCGTTCGGGCGCGCGCGACATTCCCGGCATCTTGCGTCATGTTGAAGGTCTGGACGTTCTGCAATGGGCCAGTGACGATTTCGATGCCTCGGCGCGTGGTTACAATCAGGCCTATTCGGCGCGCACGCTGGTGCTGGTGGACGGGCGGCAGGTCTATGCCGATTCCTTTGGTTTCACGCCCTGGAGCACGGTGCCGGTCGAGCTGTCCTCCATTCGCCAGATCGAAATCGTCAAAGGTCCCAACGCGGCTTTGTTCGGCTTCAACGCCGTGGCGGGTGTCATCAATATCATCACCAAGAATCCGCGTTACGACGACAGCACCTCTCTGACGGCGCGCTATGGCAGTCAGAATCTGAGCGACACTTCCGCCGTCGGGCGCCTTGCCATTGGTAAGGATGTCTTCGTGCGGCTGTCCGGTGATTATCGGCTGGACAAGCCCTTTGGCACCTCCAATCCGCTGCCTTTGGATGGCGATCTGCATACCCATAACGAACGCGCCGCGCTCGATGCTGATGCGGTGATCGTGTTGCCGGCGGACCTCGAACTCGAAATCGGCGGCACCTATAGTGAAGCCAAGCAGAACGAAGTCTCCGCGGGCTATAAGCTGCAAACCTCGGAATATCAGACCAAATCGCTGCTGGCGCGGCTCACCGGCGATACCGACTTCGGCCTCTTTAAGCTCAACGCCTACAACAATTGGTTCGATTGGACACGTGCCGTCGCCCCCGGCATCATTGCGCCGAAACTGAAGAACACCGTCACCGTGGTGCAGGCCGAAGATGTCTTCACGGTGGCGTCCGACCACACCATCCGGATTGCTGGCGAATACCGCCATAACGAAGTCGGTACGCGCAATCCCGATGATGGCTGGGTTTCCTTCGATGCCGGCTCGGCTTCGGCGATGTGGAATTGGCAAATCGTGCCGCAAGTGGCCTTCACCACGGCGCTGCGTTTCGACAGCATTGCCTATAACAGCGTGCTGCCTAAGGTCTTGCCGAGCCGTAACGGTCCGGCGCTGCATATCGACGAGTGGAATTTCAACAGTGGGCTGGTTTGGAACGCCGACAGTCAGGATACCTTTCGCCTGTTGGCCGCGCGTGGGGTTCAGCTTCCCAATCTCGTGCAGGTTTGGGATGCGGCGGCCAGCCAAGGCGGCAGCAAGTTGTTGCAGTTGGCGCCTTCCACGGTCACCAATTTCGAAGCGTTGTGGAACCACCACTTCGCCTGGATGGATACGCGCCTGCAAGTCGCTGTCTATCATCAAGATACGTACGACGTGATTTCCACCGGCAGCGGCACCATCGAGCCCACTGGCATGCCGGGCTTGGCGCCGATCAATGTCGGTTCGTCTCGCGCTGATGGTTTGGAAATCAGCTCCGAAGGCCGTTTCGATGAGCAGTGGCGCTGGTCGGCCAGCTATCGTTTGGAAGTCATCAACGACAAATACACCCACGGCGGCAGCCGTACCGATCTCATCAATTATCAAGACACGACTCCGCAACACGTGGTGAAGACCAATCTCGGCTGGGATAGCGAGCCGTGGTCGGCGGATGTGTTCCTCCAATTCCAATCCGACACCCAAGGCCTGCGGCGTATCGGGCCGTTCCGCATCCCGGTGCCGATCGGATCCTTCGCCACCGTCGACGCGCGCCTGTCTTATCGGCTGACGGACAGCATCACCGTGGCGCTTTCCGGTCAGAACCTGCTCCTGGGCACCCAACAACAAACGTCGGGCCCCGAAGTGGAGCGCCAATTCTTCGTCTCGCTCTCGTACGGAGGCTGATGCAGCGTCGATGAGCGACAACGATCTTTTCTGGCAGATCACGCTCGTTGAGGCGCTTCTCAATCTGGCAATTTTTGCGGCCGCCGTGATCGCTTATGGTCCGCTCGCCATCCTGGCGGACAAGTTGCGGAAACGGATTCCGGTGCCCGCGGGTGCTGCCACCGGTATTCTCTTCGGCATCGCCACCTCCATCGCTTTGCTGCTGCCGATCCATCTCAGTGGTGGCGCGCCGACCGGCAGCCAGACCGTTCTGCTGGCTTTGGCCGGGCTTCTTGCCGGTCCCTTCGCGGCGCTCACTGCCGTCGTGATCGCCTTGATGGCCCAGCTTTCACCGCTACTGCAAGGCCAAGTGCTCGACAGCTTCGGGGTCGCGACTTTGGTGGCCGCCGGGGGCGCTGGCGTCATGCTGCGCATCATCCTCGACAGGCTTTCGCACCAGCACGAGCCCGCTTATTGGAATTTGCCGCTTCTCGGCATGCTCTCCGCCGCTTTGGAATTGGCGGTGCAGCGCTATTTTCAAGGCGCCGCGGCGACGCTGATGTCGAGCCTTCCCGCTTTGTTCGCCAATGTGCTGGCGATCACCGTGCTCGGCACTTTGCTGCTGCACGAAAAGCGCCGCTACGAGACCGAGCAGGATTTGCGCGCCAGTGAACTGCGCCTCGCCAATCAGGCGCGCGAACTGGCACAGCAGGCCCAGGAATTGGCCGCGGCCCGCGACGCGGCGGAAGCTGCCAACCGCGCCAAGAGCGAATTCCTCGCCAATATGAGTCATGAAATTCGTACCCCGATGAACGGCATCGTCGGTATGGCGGGGCTCCTCCTCGGCACCAGCCTCGATGAAGAGCAGCGCCGTTACGCCGAGACGGTATGTGAATCCGGCGATGCCTTGATCGCCATCGTCAACGACATCCTCGATATCTCCAAGCTGGAGGCTGGCCGTCTCGAACTCGAAGACATCGAATTTGATCTTGCCGATCTGGCCGACAAATCCGCCCGCCTGCTGCTTTCCAAGGCACGTGAAAAGGGCATCGACATTGGCGTTTTCCTGGCGCCAGAGGCGGTCGGTCTGTTTCGCGGCGATCCCACACGCTTGCGTCAGGTGCTGCTCAACCTCATCGGCAATGCCATTAAATTTACCGCCACCGGTGGTGTCGTGTTGCAGGTCGGCCCCGGCGCGGACGGCGCGCTACGTTTCGAAATCGTCGATACCGGTATCGGCATCGCCGAGGATCGCCGCCCGCGCCTGTTCCAAAAGTTCAGCCAGATCGACAGTTCGGTGACGCGCCGTTACGGCGGCACCGGCCTCGGTCTTGCCATCTGTAAACAGCTCGTCGAGATGATGGGCGGCCAGATCGGCATCGCCAGCAATGCCTCCGAAGGTTCCACCTTCTGGTTTGAGCTGCCGCTCAGGCGTTGTGCGCTGGGCGAGCCGCCGGTTCGCTCTGCCGCGCTCAGCGGTTTGCGCGCGCTGGTGGTCGATGAGATGCCGCTCTTGGCCGATGTCACGCGCCGCCAGCTCGAGCGTTTCGGCATCGCCGTCACCACCGCCCTGACTGGTCTCGCCGCCTTGGCAGAGATCGAGCGCGCCCGCCGCGCTGGGCATCCCTTTGCCTTGGCGCTGCTCGATCACATGATGCCCGATCTCAGCGGCGACAAGCTCGCGGAGCGTATTCGCGCACTGCCAGCCACCATCAAGCTCTTGCTTCTGACCTCGGCCGGGCACGAGGCCGTGGAAGAGCCCGGCGCAGTGGACGCCATTTTGGAAAAGCCGGTGCGGCTGGATGAGCTGGGCGCCTGTCTGACGCAGCTTTTTGCGCCGCAAGAGGCGCGCGCACGTCCCTCAAAGCAGGCCGAGCTGCCACCCTCGACGGCGCCTGGGCTCTACATCCTTTTGGCCGAAGACAACCGCGTCAACCAGGACGTCGCCCAAGCGATTCTGGCCAAAGCTGGCCACCGCGTCGACATCGCCGAGAATGGCAAGCGCGCCGTCGAAGC
>JARLIR010000032.1 GCA_031291635.1 Rhizomicrobium sp.
ACCTTGCCTTCGTAGATCTCACCGATTTCCGGCTCGGCCACGATCGACTTGATCCACTTCAGGGCGGCGCGGATCGACTCGCCATCGGCGGAAGCGATCTTCACGGTGCCGTCGTCTTCGATGTTGATCTTGGCGCCGGTCTTCTCGACGATTTCGCGGATGACCTTGCCGCCCGAACCGATCACTTCACGGATCTTGTCGGTCGGGATCTTGATGGTCTCGATGCGCGGGGCATGTTCGCCCAGCTCAGCGCGGCCACTGGTGATCGCCTTGGCCATTTCGCCGAGGATATGCATACGGCCGCCCTGCGCCTGATCGAGGGCAACGCGCATGATCTCTTCGGTGATGCCGGAGATCTTGATGTCCATTTGCAGCGAGGTGACACCGTTTTCGGTGCCCGCCACTTTGAAGTCCATGTCGCCAAGATGATCTTCGTCACCCAGGATGTCCGACAGAACGGCAAAGCGCTCGCCTTCGAGGATCAGGCCCATGGCGATACCCGCCACCGGCCGCTGCAGCGGAACGCCCGCATCCATCAGCGCCAGCGAGGTGCCGCAAACTGTTGCCATCGAGGAAGAGCCGTTGGACTCGGTGATTTCCGAGACCACGCGCAGCGTGTAGGGGAAAGTATCCTTGCCCGGCAGCATCGGATGAATGGCGCGCCATGCCAGCTTGCCATGACCGATTTCGCGGCGACCCGGGCCCGACATGCGGCCGGTCTCACCAACCGAGTAGGGAGGAAAGTTGTAATGCAGCATGAAGTGCTGCTTGGAGGTGCCTTCCAGGCTGTCGACGAACTGTTCGTCTTCGCCGGTGCCCAAGGTGGTGACGACCAGCGCCTGAGTCTCGCCGCGGGTGAAGAGCGCCGAACCATGGGTGCGGGGCAGAATGCCCACTTCCGCCAGGATGGGACGGACGGTGGTCAGATTGCGTCCGTCGATACGCGTCTTGGTGTCGAGCACCATGTTGCGCATGACCTGGGCTTCGACATCGTGCCAGACGGACTTGAACTTCTGCTCGTCAAGCTTGCCTTCGCCGGTGAAGGCGGCAGCGGTCTTGGCCTTGATCTCGTCCTTCTTGGCATAACGCGCCATCTTTTCCGGGATCTGGAACGCGGCGAGCAATTCGGCGTCGACCGAAGCCTTGATGGTCGCGACGATGTCCTTGGTCTCATTGACCGGGATATCGCGCGGCTCCTTGGCGCATTTTTCGGCGAGGCGGATGATCATTTCGATCACCGGCTGCATCTCGCGATGACCGAACATCACGGCGCCCAGCATCTCGGCTTCGGAGAGTTCCTTGGCTTCGGATTCGACCATCAGCACGGCGTCATGGGTGCCGGCGACGGTGAGTTCGAGCTTGGATTCCGGCAAGCGGTCGATCGGGGTATTCAGGATGTATTCGCCATCGATATAACCCACGCGGGCGGCCGCGATGGGGCCCATGAAGGGAATACCGGAGATGGTCAGCGCAGCCGAGGCGGCGACCATGCCGAGCACGTCGGGATCGTTCTCCAAATCATGGCTGAGAACGGTAACGATGACCTGGGTCTCGTTCTTATAGCCATCGGCAAAGAGCGGACGAATGGGACGGTCGATCAGGCGCGAGATCAGAGTCTCGCGTTCCGTGGGACGGCCTTCGCGCTTGAAATAGCCACCCGGGATTTTGCCGGCGGCAAAATACTTTTCCTGGTAGTTGACGGTGAGGGGGAAGAAATCGATGCCGGGCTTGGGGCTGTGGGCGCCAACAACGGTCGCCAGCACAACAGTCTCGCCGTAAGTGGCCAGAACAGCGCCGTCGGCCTGGCGAGCAATTTTGCCCGTCTCAAGCGTCAGCGTGCGGCCACCCCATTGGATTTCCTCGCGGGTTATTTTGAACATTCTCATACTTTCTTTCATTCCCGCACGGCCGGATTGCCGGGCGGCATTTCCTTGAAGACTCTTTTGGTTTTCGCGTTTCGCTGCAGAAAACCGGTTCCCATTTTTCCTGGAACCGCTTGCGAGCTTCAAGAATCCGAAAGCACGCGCCCCCACAAGGGGCGCGTGCGGATACTCACACCATACACGGAAAGGCGAACCGCGATCAGCGGCGCAGTCCCAGACGGCCAATCAGCGCCAAGTAGCGCTTCTGGTCGGTGGCTTTGACATAATCGAGCAGACGACGGCGCTGGTTGACCATCTTGATCAGGCCACGGCGGGAATGGTTGTCCTTGGCGTGGGTCTTGAAATGCTCGGTCAGGTTGGTGATGCGCTCGGAGAGCACCGCCACCTGGACTTCCGGCGAGCCCGTGTCTGTCGGGTTCGTCGCGTATTCTTTGATTACTTCGAGTTTGCGTTCAACAGTGATCGTCACGATCTATTACCTCGGTCATCCATTGCCAAAATTAAACACGCGAAACGGCCTGAGCTCGCCGGCGGCGAATTCCGTGAGTGCCACGGGTTCGTTTTCGCCGGTCGTGCAATAGACCGTGAGCCCTTGGTAATCGTCCCCTAAATGGCCTTCCGCGATCTGCGCGAACATGTTCGGGCGGATCAAAATCGGATTGCCGGATCGGAGGCGAACCGCATCAGGGCCCGTAATGGCCAACGCCGGGATGCCGTCCAGCGCGGTCGATAGGGGCCTTAAGTGCTCAAAAGCGGCGGGACTATGCATAAAACCCTGCAGGGTTTCCAGGGGGGTAGCGTCTTCTACCTTAAAAGACCCTACCTGTGTCCGCCGCAGGGCCGAAACATGGCCAAGACAGCCCAGCGCCTGGCCCATATCGCGGACCCATGCTCGGACGTAAGTGCCTTTGCCACAATGCATTTCGAACACCGCATGGTCTGGATCGGGGATTTCGACCAGGCTGACGGAGTGGATCAAAACGTTCCGCGCGTCCAATTCCACCACCTCGCCCTCGCGGGCCAGATCGTAGGCGCGGGCGCCATCGACCTTGATCGCCGAGTAAGCAGGCGGGGTTTGGCTGACCAGACCGATAAACTGGGGCATGGCGGCTTCGATTTCGGCCCTGGTCGGGCGCTTGTCGCAGGTGGCCGTGACCGCGCCTTCGGCGTCGTCGGAATCGGTGGCCTCGCCCCACTGAGCGGTGAAGCGGTAGGTCTTCTCCGCGTCCATGGCGTAAGGCACGGTTTTGGTGGCTTCACCCAGCGCAATCGCCAGCACCCCGGTCGCCATGGGATCTAGCGTCCCGGCATGCCCGGCTTTCTGGGCATTGAAGACATTGCGGATCTTGGCCACGACTTGAGTCGAGGTGACGCCTTGGGGCTTATCGACCACCACCCAGCCATGGATGCGGTCGCCCTTTTTCCTACGACTCATCGTCGTCCTCACCCTCTGCCGCTTCCTTATCCAGCAGGTCCTGCTGGACGCGGGCCGATTTGAGGATGATTTCGATCTTCTCGGCTTCGGCGAAGGATTTGTCTTCGACAAAGCGCAGATCGGGGGTGAATTTGAGGGCAATCAAATGGCCCATCTGGCCGCGGAGGTAGGCTTTGTGGCGGTTCAGCGCCGGGATCACTTTTTCGGCATTCTTGCCGCCCAAAGGCTCGCAATAGACCGCAGCGTGCCGCATGTCGCCCGAGGGGATCACTTGGGTGATGGTGACCGAGACGCCCGCCAGATCGGGATCGCGGATGTCGCCGCGCAAGAGAATCTGCGACAGCGCATGGCGCAGGGTTTCGCCGACCCGAAGCTGGCGCTGGGTGGGGCCTTTTTTGGCGGAGGGAGCGTGTTTTTTCATGGGAATTGCGTGTGGTGAGTTGTGAGTAGTGAGTAGTGAATAGAGGTCACCCCCGCTTCCTACTCACTACTCCCTATTCGCTACTCGCCCTTTATTTTACAGCGCGCGCTGGATGGTCTCGACTTCGAAGGCTTCGATGACGTCGCCCTTCTGCATGTTCTCGTAATTCGCAAAGGCCATGCCGCATTCCTGGCCGGTCTGCACTTCCTTCACTTCGTCCTTGAAGCGCTTGAGCGTGGAGAGTTCGCCTTCGTGGATGACAACATGATCGCGGATCAGGCGCACCTTGGCACCGCGGCGCACAACGCCTTCGGTGACACGGCAGCCCGCAACCTTGCCGACCTTGGAAATCGTGAAGACTTCCAGGATTTCGGCATTGCCAAGGAACTTTTCGCGCGTTTCCGGCGTCAGCATGCCCGAGAGGGCGGCTTTGATGTCGTCCACCACGTTGTAGATGATGGCGTAGTAGCGAATTTCGACGCCATCGCGCTTGGCCCGTTCGCGGGCTTGCTTATCCGCACGCACGTTGAAGCCGATGACGGCTGCGCCGGAGGCATGCGCCAGGATGACGTCGCTTTCGGTGATACCGCCAACGCCCGACTGCAGCACCTGGGCGCCGACTTCATCGGTTCCCAGCTTGTTGAGGGCGCCTTGAATGGCTTCGGCTGAACCCTGCACGTCCGCCTTGATGATGAGCGGCAACAGCTTCTTCTCGCCAGCGGCGCGTGTCTTCAGCAGCTGATCGAGGGTGAGGCGCGAAGAAGAGGCATGACGGGTTTCGCGACGCTTGCGGGCACGATATTCGGTGACCTCGCGGGCGCGGGCTTCATTTTCCACCACGACGAATTCGTCACCGGCTTCCGGCGCGGCCGAAAGGCCGAGGATTTCCACCGGCAAAGCAGGACCGGCGCTGGGCACGGTCTCGCCACGCTCGTTCTGCAGGAGACGGACGCGGCCCCATTCGGCGCCAGCGACGACGATGTCACCGACTTTCAGCGTGCCGCGCGAGACCAAGGCAGTGGCCACCGGACCGCGACCGCGATCCAGCTTGGCTTCGATGATGGCGCCTTCGGCAATGCGATTGGGATTGGCTTTGAGGTCCAAGACTTCGGCCTGCAGCAGGATCATCTCTGTCAGCTTGTCGAGGTTGGTGCCCTTCTTGGCCGAGACTTCCACGGCGATGGTCTCGCCGCCCAGATCTTCGACCTGGATCTCGTACTGCAAGAGCTCGGTTTTGACCCGCATGGCGTCGGCATCGCCTTTGTCCATCTTGTTGATGGCGACAATGATCGGCACGCCCGCGGCCTTGGCATGGGCAATGGCTTCCACCGTTTGCGGCATGACGCCGTCATCGGCCGCCACCACCAGCACCACGATGTCGGTGACCTTGGCACCACGGGCACGCATCGCGGTAAAGGCGGCGTGACCAGGGGTGTCGATGAAGGTGATCTTTTGGCCAGTTTTCAGCTGCACCTGATAGGCACCGATATGCTGGGTGATGCCGCCCGCTTCGCCTTGCGCCACATCGGTGGAGCGCAACGCATCGAGCAGGCTGGTCTTGCCGTGGTCAACGTGACCCATAACGGTGACGACCGGCGGACGCGAAACCAAATCCTCCGCGGTATCGATAGCGCCCGTGAGACCTTCCAAAACGTCGGAATCTGCCACGCGCTTGACGGTATGGCCGTATTCGGTGGCCACCAGTTCGGCCGTATCGGCATCGATGATGTCGTTCACCGTCGCCATGATGCCGCTCTTCATCAAGACCTTGATCACGTCAACAGCGCGGCGCGCCATACGGTTGGCGAGTTCGGAGACCGAAATGGTTTCCGGAACGGTGACTTCGCGCGGACCGACGGGACCGGCAGCCTGCACGGCCGCGCCCTTGTTCATGCGCTGCAGATGACGGCGATAGGAGGCGACCGAGCGCATACGTTCGTCATCATCCGACAAGGCCTTGGTGACGGTGAGCTTGCCGCGGCGGCGATCGACTTCCGGAGTCTTCTTGGCGACTGGAGCTTTCACCGGGGCTTTGTTGACACCACCGGTCTTCTTCGGCCCGTCATCCTCTTCCTGGGTGACACGGCGGCGCGGCACTTCACCAGCAGCCGGGGGCTTGTTAGGCGAGGTCGGGGTGGCCGGCTTGGGGCCGGTGCCGACATTGCGGGTGCCGCTGGGAGCCGGACGCGTCGACGGGGCGCCAGCGCTACGGGTGCCAGACGGCGCCGGTCCGCGGCCACCGGGGGCAGCGCCACGGTTGGGCTGATAGCCTTGCGACGGCGTCGGGCGCGGGGCATCGCCCTGTTCGCGTTCCTGCCGGCGCTGAGCCTCTTCTTCGGCCCGCTTCTTGGCCAATTCTTCGGTCGCTTTGCGCGCGTCTTCTTCGGCTTTGCGCTTGGCGGCGGCTTCGCGCTCGATCTTCTGGCGCGCTTCTTCTTCAATGCGGCGGCGGGCCTCTTCTTCGGCAACCTTGCGGGCTTCGACTTCGTGCACCCGAGCATCGGCAAGCGCAGCGCCGCGGCGGGCCTTTTCTTCTTCGGTAAGCTGACGCAGCACCACGCCCGAGCGGTTGGGCGGCGGCGGCTGGGTCATCGGTGCGGATGGAGCATGAACCTTGGTCTGGCTTGGCGCCGGGGCCGCGGCGGCCTTGACGGGAGCAGCGACCGGTGCGGGAGCAACGCCGGGCTCGACACGCGTGCGCTTCTTTTCCACCACAACCGCTTTGGTGCGGCCATGGCTGAAGCTCTGCTTCACGGTGGAGGTTTCCGTCTTCTTCAACGACAGCGTCTTGTGTGCGGCGCCCGGGGTCTTATTTTTCGGATCGTTCTGGTCGCTCATAACGTGCTTTCGGTTTGGCCCTGTGGCCGGGCAGAGCCCTTGGTGTTCGAGGTTTTGGGCTTGCCGCGCAGGCCTGCCAATCGCTTCGCATTCATGATCAGTCGATCCGCCAAGCTCGAAGGCCGGATGGCGGCGTGTACCACATTCTCGCGACCCAAGGCGAAGCTGAGCTCGTCGCGGCTCAAAATCCCGATGGATTCACCTTCCAGTTCCCGCGAGCGCAAGGCGCCGAAAATCTTGCGGCGCCCGTCTTCGGAGGCGTCGGCAGCGTGAAAAAACACGGCCGGCGTTACTTTTTTGTCGAGCGCCCGGACAATCTGATCAAATCCGGCGTCGAGCAGCCCAGCCCGGCGTGCCATGCCGAGATCGGCCTGCATGCGGGTCACCAGCAAGCGTTCGACATGGTCGGGCAAATCCGCGGCCCAGCTGACTTTGGTCTTGGCGGCCTTGGAAAAATCGTTCTTGGCCATGGCTTTGGCCATAAGGGCGCGGTCGGCGGAAAGCCAAATCCCACGCCCAGGCAGCTTGGCATCGAGGTCAGGAATGACCTCTCCGTCGGGACTTACGACAAAGCGAACGAGCCTGTCTTCCGGCAAGACTTCGCCGCAAGCAATGCAGCGCCGCTCGCGCAAGGCGCTCTCATCGTCCGGGGTGGCTGTCATGACGAGACGCCCTCCCCGTCGTAAATGTACGAGCCCGATCCAGCGCTGCTACTCCCGTGTGTTAAGGGCCGGACTATATATCCGGTCCGTGTGACCTTGCCTATCGCCAATACCGGATTGGCTGGCAGGTCCTTATGCCTCAGATTCCGGCGTTTCTTCAGTCTCTTCCGCCACTTCCGCGCCTTCTTCGGCTTCGTCTGCGACGCTTTCTTCGATTTCTTCTTCCACTGGCGCCTCAATCCAGCCCATCAGAACGCGGGCTTTCATGATGATGGCGTTGGCGTCTTCCGGTGTCAGGTCAAAGCCTTCCAAGGCACCCGCAATGCGGATGCGCTCTTTTTCCTTGCCCGGCTCTTTGGTCACTTCGTAGTAACCGAGCAGGTCATCGGTGGCGCAACCAGCGAGGTCCTCCAAGGTTTTCACCTCGTGTTCGCCAAGCGCGGCCGCCATCGCGGGGGTCACGCCTTTGACCTCCAGAACGGCATCTTCGACGCCCAAAGCACGACGCTTGTCGTCCATTTCCTTGTTGCGAGCTTCGATGAATTCGATGGCGCGCTGCTGCAATTCCTGCGCGGTTTCCTCGTCGAAGCCTTCCACAGAGGCAAGCTCGTGCAGATCGACATAGGCCACATCTTCGATTTCGGCAAAACCTTCGGACGCCAAAAGCTGCGCGACGGTCTCATCGACATCGAGCGCTTCCATGAACAGTTTGGTGCGTTCGGCGAACTCTTTCTGGCGACGCTCGGATTCCTCGGCTTCGGTCAGAATATCGATCTGCCAGCTGGTCAGCTGTGAGGCCAGGCGTACGTTCTGGCCGCGGCGGCCAATGGCGAGCGAGAGCTGCTCATCGGGCACCACAACTTCGACGCGATGGGCATCTTCGTCGAGCACCACTTTGGAGACTTCGGCGGGCGCCAAAGCGTTGACGATGAAGGTCGCCGCTTCCGGGTTCCACGGAATGATGTCGATGCGCTCGCCTTGCAGCTCCTGCACCACGGCCTGAACGCGGACGCCGCGCATACCGACGCAAGCACCGACCGGATCGATGGAGGAATCCTTGGAAATCACGGCGATCTTGGCGCGGGAGCCCGGATCGCGCGCCACGGCGCGGATTTCGATGATGCCGTCATAAATTTCCGGCACTTCCTGCGCGAAAAGGCGGACCATGAATTGGGGATGGCTGCGGGAGAGAAAAATCTGCGGCCCGCGGGTTTCTTTGCGCACGTCGTAAATATAAGCGCGGATGCGGTCACCAGTGCGGAAGTTCTCGCGCGGGATCATTTCATCGCGGCGCACGACGCCTTCGGCGCGGCCGAGATCGACCACCACGGAACCGAATTCGCTGCGCTTGACGATGCCGTGAATGATTTCGCCGATGCGGTCTTTGTATTCTTCATATTGGCGGGCGCGTTCGGCTTCGCGCACATTCTGCACGATCACCTGCTTGGCGGCCTGGGCGGCAATGCGGGTGAATTCGACCGGCGGCAAGGTCTCGGCGATGATGTCACCGACCTGAGCGGCGGGATTGCGGGCGCGGGCATCGTCCAGCGAGATTTCGATCTTGTCGTTCTCAACCAGCTCGACGACATGCAGATAACGCGAGACATGGGTCTCGCCAGTCTTGGGATCGATCTCGACCTTGATTTCGTTTTCGGCGCCATAACGGGCTTTGGCGGCGCGCTGCATCGCCTCTTCCATGGCCCCCAGCACGACCTGCTTGTCGATCGACTTGTCGCGGGCAACTGCATCTGCGATCTGCAGAAGTTCGGTGCGGTTTGCGGCAATCGCCATGATTAATGCTCCCCGTGCGCCTGGCGCACATTTGAATTGGGCTCTTCGCGCGACTTCAAATCTTCTTCGATCAGCTTATCGGTGAGGATCAGTTTGGCTTCGGCAATGGCCGCAAAAGGCAGTTTGATCCGATCTTTGTCAAAGGCGAAGACCACGTCCGAGCCCTCAAGACCCAGCAGTGTGCCTTTGAAGCGCTTGCGTCCATCCAGCATCGCCGTGAGCTCGATCTTGGCTTCGTGGCCCGACCAGCGGGCAAAATCGGTCAGGCGCGTCAGTGGCCGGTCGATCCCAGGCGAAGACACTTCCAAATCGAACTCGCCTTCGATCATCTCCGGATCGGCATCGATAAAATCGGAGAGGGCGCGCGACAGCTCGGCGCAGCCTTCCACATCCATCGTGCCATCGGGCTTTTCCGCCATGACCTGCAAGGTTTTGTGCTTGGTGCCCATGAGACGGAGGCGCACCAAAACAAAGCCCGCCGCGGTGATCACGGGGGTCAGGACAGGTTCGAGATCTGCAACGGCAAGAATGGCCGCATTCCTTCTTGGCAAAACCGCCGGAGACCGGCTTGAGCTACGTCTTCTCCCCGCGGCGGCCGGTTAAGACCGCCACACAACAAACACGCTGTTGTCTGGGATGGCCGCTATGTACTCTTCAAAAGCGCCGCTGACAAGCCAAGCGAAGGGCCGTTATGCAGCAACACCGGTGGTGGCCAGTCCCTAATGGGCTTTGAGGAAGGCGGCTGCCCCCACGGGAAATTTTCGCTTAGTTTAAGGCTCCGGAATCATGCGGGAGCCGGATTTTCCCGTTGGCAGAGCAAAGGCAGCCTATGTTTATGATGGCCCTCATTGGTCTGAACATCATCACTCTGCTCTTGCTTGTGGGCGTCCAAGGGTCGCTGCAGCAACAGAGCAAACAGCTGCAACGATTGGAAAAAGCGCTCGCCCCGCCGCCGCAGGCAGAGCCGCTTCCGCCGCAATCCGCGCAGCCCTGAGCGGGCGTTAGTTTTTGGCCGGCAGGGTGATGGTGACCTCACCCTTTTCGGCAGGCTTGGCCTCGGGCTGTTTTTTGAAGACGCCATCGAAGGGTGACGGCCCAAAAATCATGAACAGCATGCCGACCAGGAAAACCCCTGCCAGCAGGATGGTGCCCAGATCGCCAATATGCAGTTTCGGCCGGTCGCTTTTGCCATCGTCATCGTTTGTCATGAGGCGATTTTATCCCGTCTTTGAAAGCTGAGATAGACCGGCGGACCATGCAAAGCCTTGGCTTCGTAGCGGGTCGGCGGCCAGGATGCGGGCCGCACTGTGAAATCCGTGGGGCTCTTGGCCGTCCAGACAAAATCGGCATGGGCTAGGGTTCGCTCCAACGTCCAGCTCAGATAACCGGCATCGTCACTGGCAAAGCGAAACTCGCCGCCAGGGATCAGGACGCGGGCGAACTCCGTCAACATCTCGCTTTGGATGAAGCGGCGCTTGTGGTGCCGGGTCTTGGGCCAGGGGTCGGGGAAAAGTACGAAAACCTTGGCGATGCTGTGGTCGGGCAGGGCGCTTAAGATGGCGCGGGCGTCGCCTTCATGGATCTTCAGGTTGGGCGGGGGAGCGTCCGCCATATGGGTGAGAAGCTTGGCGACGCCGGATTCGTAAGGCTCGGCGCCGATCAGGCCGATAGCGGGATTTTGCCGCGCCAAAGCCAGCATGTGTTCGCCCGCGCCAAAGCCGATTTCGAGCCAGACCGCGGTGACTGGGGTCGGAAAATAGCGGCGCGGGTCTGTGCCTTGAACGATGGCGAGGGCATGTTGGGGCAGCAGGGTGCGGCGCAGATCTTCCTTGTGGGCCGAGATCTTAGGACCCTTGCGGCGGCCATAGAGTTTGCGCGGAAAGTCTTCGCTCACAGCAATACCCAAAACCCAACTGGGCCCAAAAACAAAGGCGAGCCGGTTACCCGGCCCGCCTTCAAAAATCCAGCGCCAATTGGACGCTTGGCCTGCGCCCTTGTCTAGAACGCGCCTTTCAGCGCGTCCACGAGGTCGGTCTTCTCCCAGGAGAAGCCGCCATCGGCGTCGGGGTTACGGCCGAAATGGCCGTAAGCCGCGGTGCGGGCATAGATCGGCTTGTTGAGCTCCAGGCGCTCGCGAATGCCGCGGGGCTTCAGGCTGACCAGCTGCGGCAGGATCAATTCCAGCTTGGCTTCGTCGACTTTGCCAGTGCCATGGGTATCGACATAGACCGACAGCGGATCCGACACGCCAATGGCGTAAGCGATCTGAATGGTGCAGCGATCCGCCAGACCAGCCGCGACCACGTTCTTGGCCAGATAACGCGCGGCATAGGCCGCCGAGCGGTCAACCTTGGTCGAATCCTTGCCCGAAAAGGCACCGCCGCCATGGGGGGCCGCGCCGCCGTAAGTATCGACAATGATCTTGCGCCCGGTCAGGCCGCAATCGCCATCCGGTCCGCCGACCACGAAGGCGCCGGTCGGATTGACGTGCCAGACCGTGTTGGCATTAACCCAACCAGCCGGGAGAGCTTCGAGCACATAAGGTTCGATGACGGCGCGAACGTCCGCCGAGGTCATCGAGGCATCCAGATGCTGAGTGGAGACCACGATCTGGGTCACATCCACCGGCTTGCCGTTTTCATATCGGACGGTGACCTGGCTCTTGGCATCGGGGCCAAGCTTGGGGGCCTTACCGGCATGACGGGCAGCGGCCATCAATTCGAGGATTTTGTGGCTGTAGAAAATCGGCGCCGGCATCAGGCTGGGCGTCTCGGTGCAGGCATATCCGAACATGATGCCCTGGTCGCCTGCGCCTTCGTCCTTATTGCCCGAGGCATCAACGCCCTGAGCGATATGCGGTGACTGGGAATGCAGCAGCACCTCCACCTTGGCGGTGGCGTGATGGAAGCCTTCCTGCTCGTAGCCGATCGACTTGACGGCAGCGCGGGCCACTTCTTCGACCATCGCCGGTGTGATGGAGGCCGGACCGCGGGTTTCGCCAGCGATCACGATACGATTGGTGGTGGCCAAAGTCTCGCAAGCGACGCGGATATCCCAAGGCGAAAAGCCAGCCTTGGGCCCTTCGCGGAAGAACAAATCCACAACCTCATCCGAAATCCGGTCGCACACCTTATCGGGGTGACCTTCGCCAACGCTTTCGCTGGTGAACAGGTAATTCTGTCGCGCCATCCAACTAGCCCTCTTGCACGCGCCTGATGGCGCTCCGCTAAGAGCGACTCCTTACAGCAAATCCCCCGGGGGTCAACAACATATGCACATTTTGGCATATGTAGTGGCCCGCGGCGGGCGGAAACCATGGCAGCGCTTGCGGCAAAGCGGAGGGATCGTGCGCGTCCTGCGCGCGCATGTCGCAATTTTACAACCGGCCCTGGGCTTTAGGGGACAGCGGCAAGACCTGCCGCCGTCACCGGGAGCTAGTGAGGCTTGGTTGTTGCGAAAGGCCCGCAAACCTGATTGCTGGCGCGGGTCCCAGGGGAATAGTTGCAGATGCCTTTGCCGCTGTTACAGGAGGCATACCAGCCCGCCTGCATGGCCTGTTGCGGCGTCACGCCAGTCCAGACCCCGCAATAGCAAGCGTTGTTGGCCGATCCGACTGAATAGGTGGGAACATTGGGCCCAAAGGTCAGCCCGGGCCAGGTCTTGGCCGAACATGCGGTGTAGGTTTGTGCCGAAGCCGCCGCTGCCAGCGACAGGCTCATGGCCGTGCAAATTGAAAGAACGCGGATGGTGTTGCGCATAGTCGCCCTCTGTCCAAAACGCCCGCATCTTATAATCATAAAGAGCAGGAATAGCAACCTATGCGTGCCATCCAACAAGAGGTCGCGTCAGAGGATAAAGCGCGACAAATCCTGGTCTTTGGCGAGGTCTTCGACTTTCGCCCGGACATAAACGGCGTCGATGGTCAGACTGTCGCCCTGCTTTTCGGATGCCGCAAAGCTGATCTCATCGAGCACCCGCTCCATGACCGTCTGCAGCCGCCGCGCACCGATATTCTCCACCGTGGCGTTGACCATCGCTGCGATGTCGGCGATCGCCGCGATGCCATCCTCGCTGAAACTGAGCGCGACGCCTTCGGTCTGCATCAGCGCCACATATTGGGTGATCAGGCAGGCTTCCGGTTCGGTCAGAATGCGTTGAAGATCGTCGCGAGTTAGCGCTTTCAGCTCCACCCGGATCGGTAGCCGCCCTTGCAACTCCGGCAAGAGATCAGAGGGCTTGGCGAGGTGAAACGCGCCTGAGGCAATGAAGAGGATGTGATCGGTTTTGACCGGCCCGTGCTTGGTAGCGACCGTAGTGCCTTCGATCAGCGGTAAGAGATCGCGCTGCACGCCTTCGCGACTGACATCGCCGCCGCCGCCGCGGGTTTCCGAGCGGGCACAAATCTTGTCAATTTCATCCAGGAAAACGATGCCGTTCTCTTCGCTGAGGGTGATGGCCTCGCGGATGATGGCCTCGCTGTCCAGCAGCTTGTCGGCTTCTTCGGCGATGAGTAGCGGGCGGGCGTCGGCCACTTTGATGTGACGCGGCTTGGCCTTGGCGCCAAAGCTTTTGCCGAAAATGTCGCCGAGATTGACCATCGAAATCTGGGCATTGGGCATGCCGGGGATTTCGAAAGCGGGGGCGCCACCGGAATCCTTCATCTCGATCTCGAGCTCACGGCTTTCGAGTTCGCCACTGCGCAACTGCTTGCGATAGGTTTCGCGCAACGTGGTGGTGGATTTGGCCAGCGCCTCAACGATACGATCTTCGGCGCGGTCTTCGGCCATGGCCGCCACATCGCGCCGCTTTTTCTCGCGCAGCTGGGCAATGGCAACCTCCACCAGATCGCGGATGATCTGCTCGACATCGCGGCCGACATAGCCCACCTCGGTGAATTTGGTGGCTTCGACCTTGAGGAACGGGGCTTGCGCCAGCTTGGCTAGGCGGCGCGAAATCTCGGTCTTGCCGACCCCGGTGGGGCCAATCATGAGAATATTCTTCGGCAACACCTCGTCGCGCAGCTCCGGCGCCAGCTGCTGACGGCGCCAGCGGTTGCGCAAGGCAATGGCTACGGCGCGCTTAGCGTCATGCTGGCCGACGATATAGCGGTCGAGCTCGGAGACAATTTCGCGAGGGGTAAAGGCGGAGGTCATAGGGATTATATGGGAACGCTTTGCGGCGTTGTCTATGACAAAGCCGATACGATGTCTGTCCGCGGGAAATCTGCCCCTTTGTACAAAAGCGGCTCGCCGGTTGCCTTTGCGAGAGCATAGGCAAAGCAGTCGCCAAGGTTGAGCGCGGCGGGATGGCGCCCCTTCCCGAAATCGCGATAGGCGGCGTGCGCCGTGCGCATCTGGAATTGGTCAACGGGTACAATGACAATTCCCGATGCAGCCACAAGAGCCTCTAGCGCCTGCATATCTTCAGAACGCGCGCGCTCGATCCTAATGGCGCATTCGAGCCAATTGACCGGCGACATCAGCCGTTTGGAGGCCCGAAGAAGGGCCCGGGAAAATTGCTCGCGCTCGGGCTCAAGCTTGAGAATCGCAAGCAGCGCGGACGCGTCGATCACCATCACACGGGCAATCCGTTTTCGTCGTAAAGTTCGTTGATGAGCTCGCGGCCCGTTTTGCCTTCACCCTGCAATCCGGTAGCACGTTCCGCGATGGCGAGGATCTCGGCCACTTTCGCATCTTCGGAAAACGGCGGCTGTCCCGCTCGGCGTTGCAGGCTTTCCTCAAGAGCACGGATTACCGCAACCGTCGGGTCCTCGCCCGTCTGCGCGGCGAGTTGCTGCGCCAGTTCTTCGATCTTGGGATCGCTGATCCTGAGGTTCATGGGCCACCTTTTGCCAGCCGATGGTACATCCGGCCTGCCCCCGCCTCAACCGGAGGCGAGGCTTTCGAGCACCACGTTCTCGTTGGTGTAGATGCAAATATCGGCAGCAATTTTCATGGCTTTGCGGGCGATTTGTTCGGCGGACATGTCGAGATCGATGAGAGCGCGCGCCGCAGCCAAGGCGTAAGGCCCACCCGAGCCGATGCCCATCAAGCCATCTTCCGGTTCGACCACATCTCCGGTGCCCGAAAGGATCAGGCTGGTCTTGGCGTCGGCAACCGCCATCATGGCTTCGAGTCGGCGCAGATAGCGGTCGGTGCGCCAATCCTTGGCCAGTTCCACACAGGCCCGCGCCAGATTGCCGGGATGCTGCTCCAGCTTGCCTTCCAGCCGCTCGAACAAAGCAAAAGCGTCGGCGGTGGCGCCGGCAAAGCCAGCAATGACATCGCCTTTGCCGAGGCGGCGGACCTTGCGCGCGTTGGCTTTCATCACCGTGGCACCCAAAGTGACTTGGCCATCCCCGGCAACGATGACAAAACCATCCTTGCGGACAGAGAGAATAGTGGTGGAACGCCATTTTTGATCGGTCATAGTGGGGAATATAGGGTGGGATTCGCCTCAATGCAGCCCTTGGCCAAAATTGCCGCTGTCGATTTGCGCGGGCACAGCCCTTTGGAGCTGCTGTTCCTCTACCGCCGTCAGGCCCATATCCTGCTGGATGGGGCGCTGTCGTTGGTGGGGGCCGGGCCGGGCCATATCCTGGCCAGCGCCACCGACCGCGCCTCTAAGCGCTGGCTGGAAAAGGCGCAAAATCCCTATCTGGAAGAAATTTCCCTGATCGCCGTCGCGATGCGGCGGCCCGGGGCGTTCGTCCTCAACACCTGCGTGGAGTGGGGCTGCACCAGCGGGGCTTGGGCGGGCGAGGACGGACCCTTGTTGCGCCGGGTGCTGGATTGGCCGTTTCCGCGGTTGGGCGAATTTCCGGTCGTAGCCCAGTTTTCCGGCACGCGGGGCGATTACTACAACGTCACCTGGCCGGGCTTTAGCGGCGTGCTGCAAGCTATGGCGCCGGAGCGCTTTGCGGCGGCTTTGAACCAAGCCCCCAGGCGCAAGCATGCGGGCGGCTTTGCGGGCGCCTGGATCGCCGGGCGCTTCAAGACCGGACGCACCCTGGCCCTGCCCCCCACCCATCTCTTGCGCCGGGTGTTTGAGACCGCGAGCGATTACCACGCCGCCAAAGAAATGCTCAGCCTGATCCCTGTTGCTGTGCCCGCGCTCTTCACCCTGAGCGGCACCCGTCCGGGCGAAGGCTGTGTCATCGAGCGCACCGAGGAGGCTTATGCCGTGCGCGAGCTATCCGGCGGGCGGGTCTGCGCCAGCAATCAGTTCCATTCGCCGCTCAATGAGAGCGAATTGGGCTGGAAAGCCCGGCCCATCGACAGCTCTGGGCGCTTTTCCCAAGCCATGGCGCTGACCGCGGACGGGGAGGATTTTGCGTGGTTTACCCCGCCCATTGCCAATGTGAACAGCCGCCTGGTGGTGCTGGCCAACGCCGCCACCGGCATGCTGAAAGTGCTGGGCACGGCTGGCACCGAGCCGGTGACCGAGGTCTTCAGCCTGCCAGCTTAGTCACACACCATGCCGCCCGTCGGCACGCGAATGTTCTTGAGCAGCATCGGACCAATGGGATGCGGCCAATGTTCAAAGCCGAACACCTTGCTCATCAGCGGACAGGTTGAGGTGGCGTGTGGTTCGTATTTTCCTGGCCTGATGATCATCATCACCGCGTCGAGTTTCAGCGTCTGCGGCAGGTTGTGCGCCATGATTAGATAGGTACTCGGTTCGCGGCCGCGCTGGCCGTAGGAAATGACGAAACTCCCCGTCGGAAACGGGGCCAGCACGTCGGCAGGCAGCGCGCCGCTGAGTTTCGGCAGCGAGCGGGAGTCTGGGGTGTCGCGCTCGGCAGGCATTTGGGGGGCATATTCGGCAACGAATTGCGGCGCCCCCAACTTGTCGCCCTCGGCAGGAAGGTGAAAGACCAAGGTCTCGCCCGGGAAGATCAGGATGGTGCCATCCTCTTCGACATAGGGCGAATGGGTGACGGCGAGGCTGGTGAAATGCTCCTTGTCGACACTGACCTTGATAGAAAAGCCGCCCGCCCTGCAGGCGGTTTTGGCGCAAATTGCAGCGGCTGGGTCGGGTTCCGCCGCCTGGGCCGAGGCCATCACCAGCCCAAGGACAATAATTCGCCAAATCCACGCCATCGCATCCCCCCGGTTCGACAGTTGTTAAGCCTTGCGATAATACACCCTTCCCAACGAATCGCTGGATGAGCCCAATGCGCACAGCCACTGTCGAACGCAAAACCCGCGAGACCGAGATTGCCGTCTCGCTCGATATCGATGGCACCGGCGTCTGCGATATCGATACCGGCATCGGCTTTCTCGATCACATGCTGGACGCTTTCGGCCGCCATTCCATGATCGACCTCAAAGTGCGGGCGCTCGGCGATCTGGATGTCGATTTCCACCACACCACCGAAGACACCGGCATCGTCATCGGCCAAGCGGTGAAAAAGGCGCTGGGCGATTTTGCCGGCATCACCCGCTTCGGCGCCGCCGC
>JARLIR010000201.1 GCA_031291635.1 Rhizomicrobium sp.
GGAGTCTGTGACCGTCGCGGCCACCAAGCCCACGGTTCAAGTTCTGCCCGACCGCACGGTCTATTCGCTCACCAAAAATATTCAGAGTTCGACCAGTTCCCTCAGCGATGTGCTGCGAAACCTGCCCTCGATCGATGTCGACATCGAAGGCAATGTGGCGCTGCGCGGCGATGCCAATGTCACCATCCTGATCGATGGCAAGAAGTCACCGCTCTTGGCGGGCAATCGCGCCGATGCCCTGCAGCAAATCCCCGCCGCCATGATCGACCGTATCGAGGTCATCACCAATCCGTCTGCGGAATTTCGCGCCGAAGGCTCCGGCGGGATCATCAACATCATCCTGAAAAAGGATAAGGAGATGGTCGCCGCCGGTGTTGTCCGGGTCAATCTGGGCAGCGGCGGGCGCCTCAATGCCTCGGCCTCGGGCAACATCAAGCTCGGCCACATCAATCTGAATGGCGGTTACGGTGAAGTCCGCGATGGCCGCAAGGGCCAGGCCTCCACGCTCCGCTCGGACGGCACCAACGTCACCTCCTCGCAAGACCGTGCCAACAAAGGCGTCTATTCCGGGCGCTACACCTGGCTCTACGCCAGCACCGACCTCAACGAACACGACAACGTCTCGCTGGGCGGCAATTATAACCGCTTTGCCGGACACAACAATTCGCTGGAGCACAATGTCGACGCGGTGAGCGACATCACGCGGGATGGGCTGGTGGTCTGGCAGCGCGAAGGCCTGGGCGCGCAACTCCAGTACGGGCACAAATTCGCCACCAAGGACGAAGAGGTCCATCTGGACCTTTCGCACTACGCCACTTGGGGCCGCAACGGCACCGACTTCACCAGCTTGGTCACGGCCACGGGTGTCGGCACCTACTGGCAATCGCAGAGTTCGATTCTGCGCGAGGGGCACACCGAATTTAAAGCGGACTACACCCTACCGCTGCCGCATGAGGGCAAGTTCAAAGCCGGCTATGCGCTGCAGAACGACAGCAGCCAAACCAACAATCATGGGCTTTTTCGCGACGCGACAATGTCGGTACCGGCCGATGACCCCAGCTTCACCAACAATTTTCTGCTCGATCGCACCATTCACGCCGGATACCTCAGCTACCAACAGAAATTCGGCGCCTTTGGTGTGATGGCGGGCCTCAGGCTGGAGCAGGATTACCTCAACACCAATCTGAAGACCACGGGCGAAATCCACGATACGGCGACCCTCGGCCTCTATCCGAGCCTGCACTTAAGCTATGCCCTCACCGATACGCAGCAGCTGATGTTGTCCTACAGCCGCCGCATGAACCGGCCCGCCACCAATGCCCTCAACCCGGCGCGCTATTCCAACGATGCCTTCAATGTCTGGGCCGGCAATCCCTATCTCAAACCTGAGCAGGTCGATTCCTTCGAAACTTCGTATCGCTACACGGCGGAGAAATTCGATGCCGTGATCACCGGCTATTACCGCGCCACTTACAAAGGCTTCACCAGTGTTTACCGCTACCTCAATGACACAGTACTGCTGACGACCATGGACAATCTGGCGCGGCGCATGGCGAGCGGCGTCGAAGCCAATCTCAATGCCAAGCTGCTCTCCGGCTTATCGCTGCGCACCACCGGGACGCTGAGTTATAACGAATTCAATCCCACGGCTGCGGGCCTGGGCAAAAAACAATCCGGCCTGGGCTGGACGCTGAAGGGCGGGCTGGATTGGCAGCCAACGCCCGAGGATCATGTTCAGTTCAATACCAATTATGCGAGCAAGCAGCGCTTTTCCCAAGGCTACACCCAACCGACGCTGTACGGCGATCTCGGCTACAAGCACAGCTTCGAGGGTGGCTTGGCCGCCGTGATGTCGCTGAACAATCTGTACGCCTCCGCCCACCGAGACACCGTGCTGGATTCGCCAGGACTGCATCAGGTCGACCACCGCACCACTCGCGGCCGTGTCCTCTTCCTCGGCCTCGTCTATACCTTCGGCGGTTTCCGAGACACACAGCCAACCACCGGCGGTGGCACAGACGCCGCGCCTCCGGGCGGACCACCGGGACAGTAGCAGGACCATCGCTTACGGGTTGCCCCTGCTTGTCATGGCCCGCAAAAGCGGTCCACCCAGTTCTCGCGGCGCAGTCGCTTCAGGAAAATGCTTGATGTAATGCTCTCACAGCCGAGCAACACCCGCTGGATGGCCCGTTGTAACGGGCCATGACAAAGCGGCTCGCACCTAATCCACGAAGCGCAAATCGCAAGCGGTTGAAGAGCGCCCAGAGCGTGGAACACGCATGAGCAAGACAGGGCTGGCTTCGTCGCCCGTCCACACCTTCCAGGAGGAACCGTCGAGACGGGCGTGCCATTCAGACGGCCCCACCTGCCAAGCGCCGCCTTCCTTCTGCAAAGTTTTTGCCCAAGTCGCAGCGCATGTCTTCGAGGCGATGGCGATGGCTTGCTGATCATCGATGGCGGAGGTGGAGACACAGCCGCAAAGCATCGCGGAGAACAACAGCAGACAACCCGTGCGTCCCATTTTTCCCTCCCCATCGCTTCGCGCGAGATTCGGAACCAGGAAGTAATAGTCCGAAGCGCAACGCGGGGCGCCTGTTTCAGGCAGCGTCCTTATCGCGGCGCCCCAAACCCTCCGCCAGCAATGATACCGCCAGCGTATTCAAGCTAACGCCCTCGGCTTTGGCGCGCGCGGCCAAACGCTGATGCAAGGACCGCGGCGCCCGCATCCGCCATTGCCCCGAGGCTTGCGTCGGCTCCGGCGGTGTGCGCCCCAATTGGCGAAGCGTTGCCAACGCGGCCTTCAAAGCCTTGCGCGCATCACCGATTGCCTCTTCCACCGTGCCGCCATCGCCCATGACGCCCGGCAAATCCGGAAACTCGCACAAATAACCGCCGCCATCCTCCTTGCCGAGAGGCCGCACGGTGAAGGGATAATCGAGGGCTTTACTCATGTCTTGGACTCACACTTGTCGATCAATTCGACGAATTGCATTACGTAAACCACCCCGCGCCGCCCCCTAAGAAGGCTTTTTCGACATATCAAGGATCATAAAGCGCGATGCGGCATCGCATTTGTGCTCTGGACACCAGATACCCCACGCGTAAGTGTCAGAGTCGAAAAAATAAAGTTCGAGCTCTCGGCCAGAAACGGACCTGACATCAAGACGATATCCAACGGGATTTTTTTTGGCCGGCGCGAAGCCCGTTTGAAAAACAGAATAGGCCCTTTGAAATTCCTCACCCTCCACCTTCGTCCATTGAATGCTTGTGAAGTAAGACTTGTTGCCTAGGGGCTCTGGATTATCGCGCACCATTTGCGAAGGAATAAACACCGGCGCAAAGGCACCCGGATAGCTCCATATCCAACCCTGATGGTTGGAGAGGATTTGTCCGTAGGGGGTACAAACTAGAGAGCCCCATTTGGCGAGCGGATCAGGAAGGGTCGTACGCGCTTCGGGTGGGAGCCCAGCGCAGGCTTCTTCGGCCCATATCGAACCGGCCGTGACCATGCTGAACCCAGCAAGTGCAAACAGTAATTTCGCGAGCCTCATTTCCTTCCCCCATGCTCCACCTTTAGGCTAATACGAAATTGCGTTTCAGTCCCCTATCCCCCGCACCTTGACTTTTCCGGCTTTCTTCCCGCATGCGGCGGATACCATGAGCGGCGCCAATACGGGCTGCTGCCGGTGCGTGTGCGCCCCTCATAGCTGGGCGCAGGAATATGCTCCCGGGACATGAGCCTATCGGGCCGCAGAAACCACTGCCCCCCCATTTTTTCGCAAATCACACGCCGAATTCGGTCGCCGCGACCGCGCTCGTTTTCACGGCGGATTTGCCAAGCAGCGTTGTGCTCGCCCACCGCCGCACGGGCTCATCAAACAAGCGCAGCGTGACAAAGCTGGCCACCACAATGAAAACGCCATAGCCCACCATTACAAGGCCGGAAGGATACACCTTGAAGACGGCCTGATAGATACCGTTTACCCAACAAAACAAGGGATAGTGCAGCACATAAAGGGGGTAGGACAGGTCGCCAAGAAAGGTCTGCCCTTTGGTGGCGAAAGCGCCAGCGTAGGTGACTTTCGCACCGCTCAACACCAGCAAAGGCGAAATCGCAACGATCCAAACGAATATGATCGGATTGCCGGAATGGCTGATGGGAAAGCTTGGCACATAATAGAGCGCGAGCATGATCGCTACACAGAGCGGAAACACAACAACCGCAGCCTTCTCAGGCAATATGTGGCGCAAATGATAGACAGCCACACCGGCATAAAAGGACGCCACAACGCGGGGAAAGCCGTTCCAAAACGTATCCGGTACGTCACCGCCAGTGCCGTACCAGCCGACCACACAACTGCACAGCACCAAGGCGATGAGTGCGAAACGAAGACCGCGTAGCACTGCTAGGCCGGCCCAGAAGATGTTGACCACAACTTCGAGGAACAGCGTGTATTGCGGTCCGTTCAGGGGGAAAATTTGTGGTCCGCCGATCGCGGTGACGGCGCCGAAATTGGGCAGGTTGATAAGGCCAAGAAGCACGGCCGTTGCAACGTCGCGCAAGGCAACATGGTCGTGCTTCACTTGGATACGGAACAGAACATAGATCGCGCTGATGAGCGTCGCTGCCATCACCAGCGGCATCAGACGGATAAGACGAACTTTCATGAATCGCACGAAGCTCAGGCCGCCGCTCAGTTTGCGGTCGTAAGACTTCATCATCACGAAGCCGGAGAGACAGAAGAACAAATCGACGGCCAAGCCTGCATTGGGCGCCAGCCGCTCGACATGCAGCCAATGCCCGAAGTGGAAGATCATCACCGAAAGCGCCGCTAAGCCGCGCAGAGCATCAAGAGCCAGGTAATGTTGCGTGGTCTTGAGCGGAACGTCTGAGGCCGCGCTGGGTAAAGACATCGGCCTGATTCAACCTTTTAAAAAATAGGGTCAAAAAGTCGTAGCATTCTAATTTGACCCGCCGCAAGATTTTACGCGTCTAATTCGCAATTTTTTGAAAGCAGTAAGGGCTGAGCATCCATTGGCGGCTTAACTCCGTTATTTCCCCAACCTTGACTTTTCCCGCTTTGTTCCCCATATGCGGCGGATACCATGAGCGGCGCCAATACGGGCTGCCGCCGGGCGCGTGGCTGCGCCCCTCATAACCGGGCGCAGGAATGTGCCCACGGTAAGGAGCGCATTTGAGTGATGTAACGACCGCCAGCGCGGAAGCTGGCACCCATGAAGTTACTACGCCCGTAACTTCAGTATCCCCTTCAGAGAACACCACAATTTCCATTGAACCGACTGTTCCGGCGGCGCTTGAAGTGCCCGCGGAAACCGCTCCCGCCCTTGTCGCGGAGCCCCTCCCCTCCCCCCTTGCGGATAACAATTCCGTTGCCGAAGAACCGGCAGCTCCCGCAACAATCGAAGCCGCGCCCGCCGCGGCTGAGCCCGAATTTCCCGAAATTAAAGAAGTTGCCGCCGACGCTCCAGTTGCCGGCTTTGACACGCTAGGCCTGTCACCGGAGCTGATGCGGGCGATTTCCGAATCCGGTTACACCACCCCCACTCCGATCCAGGCCGAAGGTATTCCCCACGTCCTGAAGCGCCGCGACATGATCGGCATTGCTCAGACCGGCACTGGCAAGACCGCCAGTTTCACCCTGCCGATGATCGAGATTTTGTCCCGTGGCCGCGCCAAGGCGCGCATGCCGCGCTCGCTGATCCTGGAGCCGACGCGCGAACTCGCCGCCCAGGTGGCCGAGGCTTTCGAGAAATACGGTAAGTACAACAAGCTTTCGATGGCGCTGCTCATCGGCGGCGTGTCGTTCGATGATCAGGATAAGAAGCTGGATCGCGGCGTCGATGTGTTGATCGCCACGCCGGGCCGCTTGATGGATCATTTCGAGCGCGGCAAGCTGATGCTCTCCCAGGTGAATATCCTGGTCGTCGACGAAGCCGACCGCATGTTGGACATGGGCTTCATTCCCGACGTCGAGAAAATCTGCAAGCTGCTGCCCTTCACGCGCCAGACCTTGTTCTATTCGGCGACCATGCCGACGGAAATTCGCCGCCTCACCGAGCAATTCCTCTCCAATCCGGTGCGCGTGGAAGTGACCCGTCCGGCCACCACCGCCATCAATATCAAGCAGGAATTGATCCAGGTCCCCAACGACGAATGGGCCAAGCGCGAAGCTTTGCGCATCCTGATCAAGGAAGCGGGCGAAATCACCAACGCCATCGTCTTCTGCAACAAGAAGCGCACCGTTGATATCGTCGCCAAATCGCTGTCGAAGCACGGTTTCAATGCCGCGCCGCTGCATGGCGATCTCGACCAATCGGTTCGCACCAAGACGCTGGATGATTTCCGCAGCGGGGCGCTAACCATTCTGGTGGCCTCCGACGTGGCCGCACGTGGTCTCGATATTCCTGCCGTCAGCCACGTCTTCAATTTCGATGTGCCCTATCATTCCGATGATTACGTCCATCGCGTCGGCCGCACCGGCCGCGCCGGTCGCAGCGGCGAAGCTTTGATGCTGGTCACCAGCGCCGATGGCAAATATGTCGAAGCCATCGAAAAGCTGACCAAGACCGCCATCCCGCGCCGCAAGCTGGAAGGCCTGGCCGAACAAGTGCGCGAACGCCCTGCCCGCGAAGAGCGTGGCGGCCGTGATCGTGACCGCAACAAACGCCGCGGTGGCGGCAGCAGCAGCGGTGGCGAGGGGCGCAATCATCATCGTGAACACCCCATCAAAGCCCATGGCCAAGTCGCCTCGATGGAGCCGATGAAGGCAGCGCCGGAAGCGGTGAAGCCTGCCACGCCAGTGCCTGTGCGTCAGCCGGAACGTCCCGTGCGCCAGCACGAGCGCCAACCGGACCGCCAGCCCGAACGCCAAGCCGAGCGTCAGCCGGAGCGTCGTCCCGAGCCCGCGCAATTTGCGCCGAACAACCCGCGCCCGCCGCGTCCGCCGCAATACAGCCGCACGCCGCAACGTCCGCAGCAGCAGCCGCGGGTCGAATCCCGGCCAGTCGATATTTCGCAGCTTCCTGCTTTCTTGTTGCGGCCGGTGAAATTGCCCAAGCCCGCGGAAAAGCTGGAAAAGCCGATCGAAAAGCCCGCGCCCAAGCCGGTGAAAGTGGAAAAGCCGGTGGTGGCTGAAAAGCCCGTCGTGGTTGCTCAGCCGGTCGTGGTCGAAAAACCCGTCGTAATCGAAACGCCAGTGGTAATCGAAACGCCGGTGGTGGTGGAAGCACCCGTCGTCGTCCAGCCTGTCACGGTCGAAGCGCCGGTCGAAGCGCCCGCCGCTATCGAGCCTGCCGAAGCGCCTGCCGTGGTCGCAAAGCCCAAGCGCCCGCGCGCGCCGCGTAAGAAAAAGGTTGTCGCCCCCGTCGAAGCCCCTGTGGCTGATGCGCCCGTGGTCGAAGCGCCGGTGGCCGAAGAGCCTGATTCTGCCTGAGGCGGACCGGGTTCATGCGTATGACTGCTTAGAAAAACCGGGCGAAAGGCGCCCGGTTTAACGCTTTCTTACCCCTCCCCCGGTGACACTTGGCGATGCTCCACAGATCGGAGCGGCGCTTTGGGGAATAGCGTGGCAGGACAATCTCGCGAACAGGCATTTGCGAAAGCGGCGATCACTTTGATGGCCGACTGGAACATCATGCCGACGCCGGACAATTACGAGCTCTTCTACGTCTACGCCTCCGGCAGCAATCCCGCCCTGGCCCAGACGATCGAAGGCATGGTCAAGGCTCGCACCAGCTTTTCTCAGACGGTGCTACAGGATCTCTCCACCCGCTTCCTCCCCCACGAACGCACCGTCCAAACCATGGACGATGTGGGCGTCGGCATCAGCAGCATGATCGATGCGATGCTGAGTAAGTTGGAACGGGCCGGTAAGGATGCTGGCGAATACGGCCGCACCCTGTCGGCCGCCAGCGGTGAACTCGGTGGCAACCAATCGCCTGCCGCCGTGGCCAAGCTGGTGGACCGCTTGGTCGGTGCCACCCAAGCCATGGAAAACCGCGCCAAGGTGCTGGAAGGCGAGCTGCAGCGCTCGTCCAATCAGGTCAATGAACTCAAGAGCCAGCTCGATACGGTGCGCAAGGAAAGCCGCCTCGATCCGCTCACCAATCTGGCCAATCGCAAAGCCTTCGATCTCGAATTGCAAGCAGCGATTGAGGATGCCCGCGAGACCAACACCAGCGTCGCGCTGATGATGTGCGACATCGACCATTTCAAACGCTTCAACGACACTTGGGGCCATCAAACCGGCGATCAGGTGCTGCGCTTGGTCTCCAATTGCTTGTCCGAGAATGTGAAGGGCCGCGATACGGCGGCGCGCTACGGCGGTGAGGAATTCGTCGTTATTCTGCGCCGCACCGAGCTGGTTGGCGCCAAAAAGCTCGCCAATCAGATCCGTGGCAATGTCGAGAACAAGAAGCTGGTCAAGAAATCGACGGGCGACATCCTCGGCACCATCACCATTTCCATCGGTGTCTCCGAGCTCAAGAAAAACGACACCGCCGAGCTTCTGGTGCAACGGGCCGACCGTTGCCTTTACAAAGCCAAGAACACCGGCCGCAACCGGGTGGTGGCCGAAGACGAATTGCTCGCGGCTTCCAACGCCGCCTAGCATTAACCTTCTTTTACAAACGCCCAATTTCCGAGCAGGCTTGCTGAGCGGGCAATAAGTCGCGAAAGCGTGACTTGCGCCGGTCGCTATGCCATTCGCATTCTGCGACAGTTTCTTTCGAGGAGTCTGCGGATGCCCGTTCGCCACTATCGGCGCTTGATTGCGGTGGCCTTGCTTGTCTTGGCTGGTTGTTCGACGCCACCGCCCCCCGCCGTAGCTGTGCCGCCGCCGGGCCCGAAACCGACGCTTGGCTCCTGGGGTATCGACCTCTCCGGCATGGATCGCAGCGTTAAGCCAGGCGACGACTTCTACAGCTTCGTCAACGGCGCCTGGGACAAAGCGGTGGTGATCCCGCCGGACCGCTCCAACATGGGCTCCTTCCAGCAGCTGGCGATCTTGAGCGACGCACGGATGAGGGAAATCGTGGCTGGCCTCGTCGCCAAGCCGCTTGATCAACTCTCGCCGGAAGAAAAGAAGCTGCGCGATTTATACGAGGCTTATCTCGATGATAAGCAGATCGAGGAACGCGGCCTGGAACCCGTCAAAGCCGATCTCGACCGCATCGCCAAGCTGAAGACTTTGAAAGCCGTGGCGCGGGTGATGGGCTCACCGGCAATGGAAGCCGGCAGCTTGTTCAACATCGAAATCAGTGTCGATGACAAGAACTCCAACGCTTATGCCGTGGCGACCTCTGCTGCCGGGCTTGGCATGCCGGATCGCGATTACTACCTCCTCGACAATCCCGAGATCGTCAAAGCCCGCGAGGCTTACAAGACCTATATCACCACTATGCTCAGCCTTAGCGGCGCCACGAATGCTGAGGCGCGCGCGGCCAAGGTGCTGGCGCTCGAAACCGCCATTGCTCAGGCCCGTTGGGCCCGCAAAGACCGCCGCGACCGGGACAAGATGTATGCCCCTATGCGCTTTTCCGCGCTGAAGAGCTTTGCGCCCGACTTTGCGTGGGATGACTTCGTCGCCGAAAGCGGCATCCCGATGCAGGCTGGAGAGCGTCAGGTGATCGTCGGCGAAAACACCGCCATTCCGGTGCTCGCCAAACTGTTCAAGAAAACGCCCGTCGCCGTGTGGAAAGATTATCTCACGGTGCATTATCTGCACGCCTACGCCTCCTATCTGCCCAAACGTTTCGACGAAGCCGATTTTGCCTTTTACGGCACGGTGATCGGCGGACGCTCCGAGCAATATGACCGGGCCACCCGCGCAGTGCGCCTGTTGGACGGCAAGATGGGTGAAGCCCTCGGCAAGCTTTATGCGGCACGCTACTTCCCGCCCCAGTCCAAAGCCAAGGTGGAACAGCTGGTCGCCAATCTGCTGAAAGCCTATGAGCAGGATATCCAATCCCTCACTTGGATGAGCCAGGCCACCAAACAAAAAGCGCTGGATAAGGTCCATCAATTCACGCCCCATATCGGCTATCCCGATACCTGGCGCGATTACAGCGCCCTGACCATTGCGCGTGACGATCTGATTGGCGATCTCAAACGCGCCGCCTTGTTCGAATGGAGCCGCGAGGTCAAACGCCTCGACCAGCCCGTCGACAAAAGCGAATGGCATATGACGCCACCGACGGTGAACGCCTATTACATGCGTTCCTTCAACTCGATCACCTTCCCGGCCGCCATCCTGCAACCGCCCTTCTTCGATCCCAACGCCGACGACGCAGTCAATTACGGTGGCATTGGTGCGGTGATCGGTCATGAGATCAGCCACGGCTTCGATGATCAGGGTTCCAAATATACCGGCACCGGCAATCTCGAGAGCTGGTGGACGGATGAGGATCGCGCCAACTTCAAGTCCCGCACCGACACGCTGGTCAAGCAGTTCGACACCTACGAACCCTTGCCGGGTCTGAAAGTCCGCGGCGCCAATACGCTGGGCGAAAACATCGCTGATCTTGCGGGCCTGTCGATCGCCCTCAGAGCCTATCGCATTTCCCTGGGCGGCCAAGCGGCACCGGTGCTGGATGGCTTCACTGGCGATCAGCGCGTTTTCCTGGCCTTTGGCCAAGTCTGGCGCATCAAATTCCGCGACGGCGACCTACGCAACCGCATCCTGTCAGATGTGCATTCGCCTGGACCGTTCCGGGTGCGCGGCACCATGCGCAATGTCGATGATTGGTACACCGCCTTCGACGTCAAAGCTGGTGACAAATACTATCTGCCCCCGGAAGAACGGGTCAAACTCTGGTAAACTGTCTCGCTGCCTTTCATTCTACGGGAGTTCTCTATGCATCGTAGTCTCGTGGCCTTTGCCGCGCTTGTCTTGGCGGGCTGTGCCGCCTCTGCCCCGCCGCCGCCCGCACCACCGCCGGGCCCCAAAGCCGAGCTCGGCAGCTGGGGCGTGGATCTTTCCGGCATGGACAAGTCGGTGAAGCCCGGTGACGATTTCTATTCCTATGTGAATGGCGCCTGGGAAAAGACCGCCACGATCCCGCCGGACCGTTCCGGCATCGGCTCGTTCCAGTCGCTGGCGATCCTCAGCGAAACCCGCATGAAAGCCATCGTCGCCGAACTGGAATCCAAGCCCGTCGATAAGCTGACGACCAATGAAAAGAAGCTGCGCGATCTCTATGACGGCTATATGGACGAAGCCGCCATCGAGGCGCATGGGCTGGAGCCGGCCAAAGCGGACCTCGCCCGCATTGCCGGGTTGAAGACGCTGAAGGACGTGGCCCAGTTGATGGGCTCGCCCAAGCTTTCGGCTGGCAGCCTCTACGGCCTGGCCGTGGGCGTCGATGACAAGAACCCCAATGCCTATAGCGTCAATGTCACCGCCGCGGGTCTGGGCATGCCCGATCGCGATTTCTATCTGCTCGACAATCCCGACGTCGTGAAAGTGCGCGAGGCTTATAAGGTCTTCCTCACCACCATGCTGGATCTCTCCGGCGCCAAGAATGCACCGGCGCGGGCTGAGAAAGTGCTGGCGCTCGAAATCGCCATCGCCAAGCTGCGCTGGGAGCTGAAGGATCAGCGCGAAGCCGACAAGATGTATGCGCCGATGACCTTCAAGGCGCTGAAGAAAGCCGCCCCGCAATTTGCTTGGGATTCCTTCTTCTCGGAAACCGCCATTCCACTGAAGGACGGCGAACGCCAGATCATCGTCGGCGAAAGCACCGCAATCCCGCAGCTTGCGAAACTCTTCGCCAAGACCCCGGTCGCGGTGTGGCGCGATTACATGACGGTGCAGTATCTGCACAGCTATGCGCCCTATCTGCCCAAGAAATACGACGACGCCAACTTTGCCTTCTTCGGCACGGTGCTGTCGGGCCGTACGCAGCAGAACGACCGCGGCACCCGCGCCGTCCGCCTGCTCGATGACCATCTCGGCGAAGCCTTCGGCCAAGTCTATGTCGGCAAGTACTTCCCGCCGCAATCCAAAGCCAAGGTCGAACAGCTGGTCGCCAATTTGCTCAAAGCCTATGAGCAGGACATCCAATCGCTGACTTGGATGAGCGACGAGACCAAGAAAAAGGCGCTGGAAAAGATCCACCTGTTCAAGCCCTATATCGGTTATCCCGACAAGTGGCGCGACTATTCGAACTACACCGTGGTGCGCGACGACGTGGTCGGCAACATCAAGCGTTCGGCGCAGTTCGATTGGAACCGCGATGTTGGCCGTCTGGACAGCCCCGTCGACAAGGCTGAATGGCAGATGACACCGCCGACGGTGAATGCCTATTACGCGCCGCCCTTCAACTCCATCACCTTCCCGGCCGCCATTCTGCAGGCGCCCTTCTTCGATCCCAATGCGGATGATGCGGTCAATTACGGTGCCATCGGCGCCGTGATCGGCCACGAAATCAGCCATGGCTTCGACGACCAGGGCAGCAAATATACCGGCGAAGGCGTGCTGCAAAGCTGGTGGACGGACGAAGATCGCAAGAACTTCGATGCCCGTACCAAGATGCTGGCCAAGCAGTACGACACCTATGAGCCCCTGCCCGGTTTGCATGTGCGCGGCGAAGCCACGCTGGGCGAGAACATTGCTGACCTTGCGGGCTTGTCGATTGCCCTCAAAGCCTATCGCATCTCGCTGAACGGCAAACCGGCACCGGTGCTGGATGGCTTCACTGGCGAGCAGCGCTTCTTCCTCGGCATCGGCCAAGTCTGGCGCACCAAGCTGCGCGAAGGCGCCTTGCGCAGCCGTATTCTGTCGGATGTGCACTCCCCGGCCGAATTCCGCGTCCGCGGCGCCACGCGCAATGTCGATGATTGGTATTCGGCCTTTGACGTGAAGCCGGGCGACAAGTTCTATTTGCCGCCGGAAGAGCGCGTGAAGCTCTGGTAATCATAAGTCTCTGGTGAACCGAGGGGTGTCATGGTGATATATCGCATCATGGCACCCCATTTTTTTGCACCCGCACGAACCGCTGCACTCCTCGCCATCCTCGCTGCCGCTCCGATCTCCGCCGAGGACAATCGCGAATTCAAGGAATGCCCCAATTGCTCCGAGATGGTCGGCATTCCGGCGGGCAAATTCGCTATGGGCAGCCCGATGAGCGAGCCCGGCCGCTTCGACAATGAAGGCCCGCAGCACATCGTCAGCGTCAAAGCCTTCGCCCTGGCCAAGACCAATGTGACGAGCGAGGATTATCTGATCTTCCTGCGCGACACTGGCTATCAGCCCGAGCCCTGCAATCGCCTTATCGGGATGCGCTGGCGCGTCTTATCCAAAGGCGTCGCCTATCCGCCTTATGACGAAGAACCGTCGCGCTGGCCCGCCAGCTGCATCTCCTGGAAAGATGCGCAGGCTTATATCGCTTGGCTGAATCAGGAGGTGCGCAAGGCCCGCCCGGCGCTTGGCAACCGGCCAGGCCCTTATCGCCTGCCCAGCGAAGCCGAATGGGAATATGCCGCCCGTGCTGGCACCACGACGGCGCGCTGGTGGGGCGACGAGATCGGTCGCGGCAATGCCAATTGCAACGGTTGCGGCAGCGCCTATGATTTCCATGTTCTGTCCAACGCCGAGAGCTTCAAAGCCAATGCCTTCGGGCTTTACGGCATGCTCGGCAATGTCTGGCAGTGGACGGAAGATTGCTGGCACAAGGGTTATCTCGGCGCCCCTGCCGACAGCCGCCCCTGGCGTGAGCAAAACTGTAAGCAGCATGTCTTGCGCGGCGGTTCTTGGGACAACGTTCCGCTTTTTGTGCGCTCGGCCGCGCGGGTCAGCGGCAGCGGCGATGGTAGCGAATTCGACTACTCCACCCTGGCCGGTTTCCGGGTGGCGCGCGACCTGCCCTAACGCAAGATGGCGCGCGTATCGAGCTTCAGCACAAAATGCATCTCTTTGGGATAATCGCCCGGTGGCAAACCAATCGGTGATGACAGAAGCACGGCGTTGCGCGCGCCAATGGCGATGTCGCGATAATAGGCATCGGTCTTAGCCCGCCCCTGTTCGACAATCTCAGACAGCGCGATGCTGCCATCCCGTTTCATCGTCACCCTGAGCGCGATCACCAGCGGCCGGTCTTTCACTTTTGCGAGATCGACGGTCCAGCGCCGCAGCACCTGCGCCAAGACATAATCGCGGATGCTGTAGGTGGCCGCGTCGCCTTCCAAGCCATTGCTGAAATCGGCGGCAGCAACGCCCTGCCCCGGATCGAGCGTCACCTTGGTGTTGGGTTGTTTCAGCCGCGCCAAGGCCCGCAGCTTGGCATCCAGCGCGTCTTCCGGCGGCGGTTTCTTGCCCGTCGGCGAGACGGCGGCCCGCACGGGACTGGCCTCGTCCTGGTGGCGCCCAGCCTTTTGCTGCGGCACCAGCGCGTGCAGTGCCGCGGGTGGAGAGCGCGTCTCTTCGCCCAGCCGCACCAGATCAACCGCAACGAAAGGCTCTGGCCGGAATGATTTGACCGCGCTGTGCTGCACCAATTGCAGCAGCACCAGACAGAGCAAAAGCGCATGCAAAGCCAGCGACACCGCCACGCCGGCACCGTTCTCTTTGGCATAGCGACGGCCGTTCAAGGCGGCGTCCAGGAAGTGCTGCGCAAATGGGTTCACGGGGCCAGAATACAGGCTGGGGACTTGCCAGTGTCAAATGACAGGCTGGCCATACTTGCCCTGAGCCGGTAGGAAGGCCGGATGCAGTCCACGCCCAAGTCCCAGAAAATACCCACCGTCGCCATGGCCGTCGCAGCGGGCTTTGGCGTGGCCAATCTCTATTACTGCCAGCCGCTGCTGGCGATGATCGAGCGGGCCTTTCCCCATTCCCATCTCGCCCCCTTCATCCCCAGCGCCACCCAGCTGGGTTATGTATTCGGGCTGATCCTGTGCCTGCCTTTGGGCGATCTGGTCGACCGGCGACGCTTGATCGTCGTGCAATTCGGCATTCTTGCCTTGGTGCTGGTGTTCGCCGCCATGGCTCCGTCGGCGCCTGCCCTTTTGCTGGCCTCGCTGGTGCTCGGGGCGGCTTGCAGTGTGGCGCAGCAGATCGTGCCCTTTGCCGCCGCGCTGGCTAGCGACAGCAATCGCGGCGCCATTGTCGGCAAAGTGATGAGCGGCGTTCTCTGCGGCATTCTTTTGGGGCGGACTGTGGCTGGTTTCATTGCCACTTGGTTCGGCTGGCGCGCCACCTTCTGGACCGCCGTTCCGGCCATGTTGATCGCTGGCGCTTTGATGGCGCTGACCTTGCCGTCACGCCCGCCCGTCTCCCGGATCAGCTATCGCGCCGCGGTCGCTTCGCTCGCCGATCTTTGGGAAGAAGAGCCGGTGTTGCGCCGCGCCGCGCTGACACAAGCCTGTCTGTTCGGCTCCTTTTCGGTGTTCTGGACGGTGCTGTCCTTGCGCCTTGCCGAACCGCTGTTCCATCTCGGCGCTGACGCGGCGGGCCTTTTTGCATTGCTCGGCGTGGTTGGGATCATGGCAGCGCCGGTCTCTGGCCATATCGCGGACAAGCACGGCCCCAGCTTGGTGGTGCAAATGGGCGCGCTGGTGACGCTGCTGTCGTGGCTGGCTTTCGGCTTGTGGAATTCCATCCTCGGCATGATCGTCGGCGTGATGGTGCTCGATTTCGGTGTGCAGGGCGCGATCGTCTCCAACCAACACAAAATCTACGCCTTGCGGCCCGAAGCACGCAGCCGGGTCAACACCATCTTCATGTCGGGCATCTTTATCGGCGGCACTGTCGGATCAGCGGGCGCCACCACCTTCTACCATTTGGCAGGCTGGGTTCCGGTCTGCCTCTTCGGCGCTGGCATGGCGAGCTTGGCGCTGGTGCTGCAGCTTACCGGGAAGCGCCAGCCGGTCGTTTGAGCGCGGCGCGTTGTTTGCGCTTGGCCGTGGGCGTTTGCGCGGCGACCGCTTCGGCCTTCCTCGCCCATTCCGCCAGTTCCTCCGGATCATCATAAAGCCGGTCCGGGATGCGGTAATAGGACATGGCGATCTCTTCGCCCGAGGCTTTGCGATAAACGAAAGCCTCACAGCCCTCGGCTTCAAAAGCGCCGCGCGTGGCTTCGTCTGTCTTCAGGTAAAGGGCATCGTCACCGGCAAAGCCGATCATCCGCTCGCCCGCGAAGAGGCCCTGCATACCGAACATGCGGCGGATGCGAACCGGGCCGAACTGCGCGAACAAATCGAGCAAATAGTCCGGAGCCACGTCACTTCGCCTTCACTGTTTGCTCAAGCTCTTCAGGATATCGGCGGCGCTTTGGCCAACCGTCGGCACAGTATTGCTACTTTGAACTAGCTTCCATCCCTGCGCTCCCGACCGCCAAACCATGGCCACGCGAACTTGCACAGGAGGACGACCGGCGACCGAAAATGGCACATCAAAAAAGATCGTCTCCAAAGCTCCTTCACTCACTATCGAGACGTTGTGCATTTCGCCAAATTTAGCGGTTGCCCCCCAAAGCTTCATGTCCTCATCGAACATCTTCGCCACGGCATCCTTGCCAGAGAAGACCTCTGCCACATCCGAACCATAGCTGCGAACATCGGGATCGAGGGCACCCAAAACCGCGGCGCGGTCCCCGATTGCGTAGCTATTGAGGTACGACGCTACCGTGCTTTGCAATTCGATGTTTTGTGCCCAAGCCGCAGCCGAGAATACGAACCCTGCAGTGAGCATTATAAAAAGCCGAAGTTTCATAAGCCCCACCTATGGTCGGAATTAATCCACTTTCGCCGGCGTGATCGAGACGCTCTCGCCGCAACCGCAGGCCGCCGTCTGATTGGGATTGTTGAAGACGAAGCGCGCGCCCAGCTTCTCGCGCACGAAATCGACTTCCATGCCGAGGAGGAACATGATCGCTTTGGGTTCGATGAAGACCTTCACGCCCTTGTCCTCCACCACCTCTTCGAAGGGGGCAGCGCTTTCGGCGTAGTCCATCGTGTAGCTCATACCGGCGCAGCCGCCGTTCTTCACACCGACGCGCACACCTTCGTATTTGCCTTCGCCGTCAGCCATGATCTCGCGGATCCGCTCAGCGGCGGAATCCGAGAGGCGGATGGCTTTGGGTCTTTCGCGTTTCGTGCTCATCAGAACATATTCAACTCAAGACGGGCTTCTTCACTCATACGTTCGGGCGTCCAAGGCGGATCGAAGGTCATGCTCACCGTTACGGTGCCAATGCCTTCGACTTTTTCCAGCGCCTCACGCACCATATTCGGCATTTCCCCGGCCACCGGGCAACCCGGCGCGGTCAGGGTCATATCGACTGCGATATCTTTGTTGTCGGCGACATCCACCTTGTAGATAAGACCGAGTTCGTAAATGTCGACCGGAATTTCTGGATCGTAGACGGTCTTTAACGCGGCCACGAGAATGGCCGTCAACGCCTCCAGCTCCTGCGGCGGGATGGTTGAGCCGGTAACATCGACTTGGCTGTAGGTGCTGTCCAAAGTATCGCTCATTCGGATTTGGCGGCGTCGCCCGCCTCCAAGGCTGATTTCATCGTATGCCATGCCAGCGTCGCGCATTTGACGCGCATGGGAAAGGCCGAAACGCCTGCCATCACATTCAGCCGGTCCATATCGTCTTCCGGCAGATGCGCAGCCTCCTCACCTTTCACCAAATCGAGGAAACCGCCCATCAGGGTTTCGGCTTCCGCTACGGTACGGCCCATCACCATGTCGGTCATCAACGAGGCTGAAGCCTGGCTGATGGCACAGCCGCGGCCTTCAAAGCGTATGTCCGCGATACGGTTGTCAGCATCAACGATCAAATGGACTTTGACGCGATCACCGCACAGCGGGTTATGGCCCTCGCCATTATGGGTGGCGTGTTCCAACGGCCCGAAATGGCGCGGGTGACGCGAGTGATCGAGGATCACTTCCTGGTAAAGTTCACGCAGAGAGTCGTCCATCACCATCTCATGTAAGAATTTTGCGTGCTTTTTCCAGCCCCGCAATCAGGGAATCTACGTCGTCACGGGTCGAATAGAGCCCGAAAGACGCCCGCGTGGTGGAAGCTAGGCCAAAGCGTTCCATCAGCACCTGAGCGCAATGGTGACCGGCCCGGCAAGCCACACCTTCGTGATCCAAAATCGTCGCTAAATCATGGGCATGCATGCCTTCAGCCTCGAAGGACAGGATGGCGCCTTTGCCTTCCGCTTCGCCGATGACGCGCAGCCAATTGAACTGGCGCACGGCGTCGCGGGCATAAGCGTAAAGGGCGTTTTCGTGCTCTTTGATCGCGGCGCGGCCAAGCCCGGTGAGATAATCCAGCGCCGCCGCGAAACCGACTGCTTCGATGATCGGCGGGGTGCCGGCTTCGAACCGCGCTGGCGGCTCGGCATAGCTGACGTGATCTTCGGCCACTTCCGCAATCATCTCGCCACCACCGTTGAAGGGGCGCATGGATTTGAGATGTGCCCGTTTGGCGTAAAGCGCACCGATGCCGGTGGGGCCGTACAATTTGTGGCTGGCGATGGCATAGAAATCGACATCGAGATCCTGCACATCGACAATCTCATGCACCGCGCCTTGGCAGCCATCCACCACCACCGGAATGCCCTTGGCATGGGCGATGGCGATGATGTCTTTGATCGGATTGATGGTGCCGAGCACGTTCGACATGTGTGTGACGGCGACGAGCTTGGTCTTGGGCGTGATCGCAGCACCAAAAGCAGCAGCATTGATCGAGCCGTCTTCGCGCACATCGACCCATTTCAGCTTGGCGCCTTGGCGCTCGCGCAGGAAATGCCAGGGCACGATATTGGAATGGTGCTCCATTTTGGTGAGCACGATCTCATCGCCAGCACTGATCCGCGGCGACAGATAGGAATAAGAAACCAGATTGAGCCCCTCAGTGCCGCCATGGGTGAGAATGATCTCATCGGTGTGTTTGGCATTGAGGAATTTGGCGACTGTGCCGCGCGCTTTTTCATAAGCCTCGGTCGATTCCGCCGCCAGTTTGTGCACGCCGCGATGCACATTCGAATAGGAGGTCGAGGCGAAATTCGTCATCGCTTCCAACACCTGTTTCGGCTTCTGAGCCGAGGCGGCGCTGTCGAGATAGGCGAGCTTTCTGCCGTTGATTTCGCGCGACAGGATGGGAAAATCACTCAGTGGCGGAACGAAACTCATTTCGCGGACTCCATGGCACGCGGCAAGGCGGCTTCCACTTCGTGCCAGATGGCAGCGCGCAAATCCTCAGACGCGATGGCTTCCACTGCTTCCTGCAAGAAGGCATTGACCAAAATCCGCCGCGCTTCTTTTTCCGGAATGCC
>JARLIR010000202.1 GCA_031291635.1 Rhizomicrobium sp.
AAGGAATGCGTCTCCTCGGAAGCCCACGCCATCGGCGATGTGTGGATTCACGGCATCCATCACGTCACGCTGGTGAGCGGCATGGCGCTCGACAATTCACCGGAAGCGCTCGCAGCCCAGGCCGCCGCCGCGCGGGTCGGCAACACCATCGTGGCCAAAGACCCCGACGGCACCGAGACGCGGCTTTACTGGCGCCCGGATCATAGCTTTACCGCCGTCCGCCCCGGCTGGAAAACCGAAGGCAGCTGGGCCGTCAAAGGCGCCAGCCTGTTTTTGCATTACAACGTCGCCCGTCCCGGGATGGGCACGGATGAAGAGATGAAAAACGCCACGCCACGCAAAATCGGCGAGATCTGGGGTATGGCGGATCGCAAGGTCACGCTACTCGAAGGCGAGCACTTGGCGCCATAACGCCTGCCTATTTGGGCGCAACACCCAGAATTTGTTCCGGCGATTCATGCACTTCGATGGCGCTCTCGTGATCGCTGCCGATGAAGGTGATGCGGGTCGAATCCACGCCGCGCACCATGAAGCGCACGGTGTCGAGGTTCACCAGCAGTTGGGCACAGAAGCTGGGAACGACACCCACTTCATACTCCACGCACCGAACCCAACTTGCCATGCTGCTCTCCCAGGCTTGAATATGTCCGATCTATCCCAAGAGTATTGACGAGTTGTATCGCAGCCCCCGCTAGCGCGGCGATTGGCCCTGGTATTGGGTCAGGATCAAGTCGACTGCTTTGCGGTATGGCGCCTGCAAGCTGTTCGGGACTTTGCGCGCCTCCAGGCAGGCGGCAGGAAGACCGCCCGCATCGGCGTAAGCCCCCGCCAGCAAAGCTTCTGCCTTCTGTCCCATATCGGGAAAGCTTAGCGCCTTCTGCAGTTGCACGATGGCGTCTGTCGGCCGCTTTTGCAGCAGCAAAAACCGCATCACGTTTTGGCTATCAGGCCCCACTTGTCCTGGCCCGCAAAAGCGGGCCAGGCAGCTTTCGCGGTGAGGTTCCTTGTGGAAAATGCATGATCTAAAGCGCTTACAGCAGAGCAACGACACGTGGATGGCCCGTTGTAACGGGCCATGACAAATAGGGTTTAGGCCAAAAGCGATAGCCCTGGGCCAGCCTGCTATCTAGGTCCGCTCGTGCACGCGCTCCGTGCCCTTTCACCCGCCGGAACGACGCGCGTCTCGCCCGAAGCCACATCGATGATCGCCACGTCACGCCCCAAGCGGGCAACGACCGTTCGCCCATCTGCTGAAAGCCGCGGCCATGCTAGTGAGGGTCCGGGGACAGCGAAATGCGAGAGCTGCCGCTCCACGCCGTTCTCGGAATAAAACACCTCGAAGTGATACCCGTGCCTCGGCGGATTGATCTGGCGTAGATGAACAAATTTGCTGCAATCGGCGGCACAGCTATGGCTCAGTTCCAGATCAGCCACGGCGCCCGACGTCACGATATGTGCGGGCCTGTTTTCGACGTCCGCCTGGTCCTGACTGTACGATATCTGCCGCCATTGACCGTTTGCCACGGTGTAGACAAGCGCCGTCAGCCATTCGTGCTCGCCTTTGGGACCGCTTGGCCGCCAAGCCTCGTCGCGGCACAGCAAAGGCAATGTCACTTCGCTGCCATTGCTTGCGATGACGGCGGGATATGGTGTGACCCGGCAGGCAAAATCCTTGCAGCCCATGACGTCGACTTGGCTCGTCATGATGCAGCCCGCAACCGCCACCCCGATCACGCCCAGGCTCACGCCAAGCAAAATGGGTCGACGCATCACAGCCCCCAAGCCGACATCGGGCCACGTTATAGCAGTGCTGGGGCTTCGACAGAAACGTCAGAGGGGAAGAATTCAGGCCGTCAGGCGGCTCGGCGCCACCCACCAGCCGGGATGTTTCGTCCGCATTGTGGTTGCGGCGCGCATTGCCACCTCGTCGCTGTCGAACAGACCGAAGCACGTAGCACCGCTGCCCGACATCCGCGCCAGCAAAGCCCCTTCGCCCGCAATCGCCTCCAGCACCGTATCAACCTCTGGCGCGATGAGGCGCGCAGGCGCTTCCAGATCGTTGCTGGTGTCCTTCAGATAGGCCACCAAATCCGCGGTGGTAGCAAAGCCAGGCGGCAATGGCAGCGCGACACCACGGCGTTCTTTCAGCGCGCCAAACACTTTTCCGGTCGGCACACCCACACCCGGATTGACCAGCACGATGGCCACCGGCGGCAAGCTTGGCAAAACCGTGACGATTTCCCCGCGCCCTTCCATCCATTGCGGCTGGCAGGCAATACACACCGGCACATCCGAGCCCAGGCTTTCGCCGATTTTCTGCAGCTCCGAAGTATCGCTCGCCATTCCCCACAATCGCGACAGTCCGCGCAACGTCGCGGCACAATCGGCCGAACCGCCGCCAATACCGGAAGCCACGGGCAAATTCTTGGTCAGCGTAATCGCCGCGCCTTTGTCGTGCGACAAGCACTGCGCCGCCTTGATGATGAGGTTGTCCGCACCCGCGCTCAGCCCGGCGCCAAACGGTCCATCAATGGCAAGGCTGAGGCCTACATCCGGGGCAAAGGACAGTTCGTCGCCCACTTCGGTGAACGCCACCAAGCTCTGTAGCGCGTGAAAGCCATCATCCCGCTTGTCGCCGACATGCAGGAACAAATTGATCTTGGCATGGGCGTGAAGGGTGAAACTGCTCACTGTTGCGCCGCAAGCTTCTTTTGAATTTTCGCCTTGTCGCCGTCTTCCGCACCGAAAGCGATGGCATGGTTCCACTGGAACGAGGCATCGAGCTTGCGCCCGATCTTCCAATAGGCATCGCCAAGATGATCGTTGATGGTGGGATCGCCGGGCACGATTTGCACGGCGTCTTCCAGCGCGCTCACCGCCTCTTCATAGCGACCCAAGCGGTAATAGGCCCAGCCGACGCTATCGATGATGTAGCCATCTTGCGGCGACAGCGCCCGCGCCTTTTCCAACATCACCAGCGCTTCTTTGGTCTTGAGGCCCTTATCGACCCAGCTATAGCCGAGATAATTCAGCACCGCCGGCTCGTTGGGGCTGACGATCAGCGCCTGCTTCAGATCGGCTTCGGCCTTGTCCCAGTGACCGGCTTCCTGTTCGGCCACAGCGCGGGCGTAAAACAGCGGCCAGTTGCGCTTGGTGGGCGGAACGAGCAGCGCCAAAGCATGGTCGTAAGCGATCACCGCGTCGGGAAACTTCTTGGCTTGGCGCAAGGCATCGCCGAGCGCGGTCCAGGCTTCCATATCGGTCGGATCGGATTTGCACAGCATCGTGAGCCGGTTGATGGCGTCATCCACCTTATCTTGGCGGGCGATATCGACGGCCTCTGCGACCGCTGCCACACGCCAGTAAGGCGAGCTGTTGTCGATGGCGCGATAGACCCGGATGGCATCATCGTATTTGCCCAAGGCTTCGAAGCGATTGGCCAGCAGGATGGTGGCCAGATCCAGTTTCGGCTGCATGTGCAGCGCCAAGCGCAAATACAGCACCGAAACATCGCGGCTGGCTTCATCGTTGAGCGAGGCGGCAATACCGAACAGCGCCTCAGCGGCACCATCTTCGGCCCGCGCCGCCAGCGGCGGCGGAATTTCACCCTTGGCAATGCGCGCCAGCCCCGGCGCCGTCACCGCAGCGTAACCGTCATTCTGCGCCGTCTTTTCATACAGCGCCTTGGCTTCGGGCCCGCGTCCGGTGCGTTCCAAAAGGCGGCCATAGGCATCGATCACGCGCGGCGTCGGGCCTGCGGCGTCAAGCGCTTTGAGATAATTCTCTTCCGCCCCGACTTTGTCGCCGAACAATTCGGCCAGCATGGCCTCGTTGAAATAGGCCAAGGCGTCCGCACTGTGCTGCGCGTGCAGCAATTTGAAATCAGCGATGGCACCGGGCTTGTCGCCCTCACCCGCCGCGGCCCAGCCATCGATCAGCGCCACCGTGAAGGAGGTGAAGGGCCCTTTGGCGGATTTGCCGATCTCTTCGCGGGCTTTCTTGTAATCGCGCGCAGACATGGCGGCCACTGCCAAGGTCATGCGGGCTGCGCGGTCATCCGGCGTCGCCGCCACCAAGCGCTCGGCATATTTGGCAGCGTCATCGATTTTGCCGGCGCCAGCAGCGAAGAAGAAGGCGAAAGTCAAAAGCTGCGGATTGCTGGGATCGGCCGCGAGACTGTCGCGATACAGCGTGGCAGCTTCGGAGAATTCGTGATTGCCCGCTGCAAAGCGTGCCGCCAGATATTTGCCCAGCCCCGCGGTGGGGGTCTGGTCGGTCGTGGCAATGCTATTCGCGGAAATCCGCGCAGTCGTCTTGGCATCGGCTATGCCGCAGAGGCACAACACGGCAATCAACGGAAGGATACGCAAAGACGATCTCCTACATATTCGCATAATGCGGGCCGCCGCCACCTTCGGGCGTCACCCAGGTAATATTCTGCGATGGGTCTTTAATATCGCAGGCCTTGCAGTGGACGCAGTTTGTAGCATTGATTTGCAGGTGCACACCTTCACCTTGGCCGACGATCTCGTAAACCCCGGCCGGGCAATAGCGCTGCGCCGGTTCGCTATATTCTGGCAGATTAACGCGCAGGGGAAGTGAAGGATCAGTCAATCTCAGGTGAAGCGGCTGATCTTCGTTGTGATTGGTGCCGGAAAGGTACACGCCAGAGAGGCGGTCGAAGGTCAGCTCCCCGTCTGGTTTAGCATAGAGGATCGGCATTGACGCTGCGGCGTGTTTCAACATCGCCCAGTCCGGCTTGCCGTGGCCCAAAGTACCGAAAAAGCTCCGTCCAAACAGGGTATTGGTCCACATGTCGAGGCCGCCCAAAGCCACCCCGGGCACGGTGCCGAAGCGCGCCCACAAGGGTTTGACGTTCCGCACTTTGCGCAAATCCTTGTAAATCGCTCCCTCACGGTAGGCGGTTTCATACGCTTCAAGGCGGTCGCCCTCGCGCCCTTCGAGCAGCGCCGCCATCACCGCGTCCGCCGCCAGCATCCCCGATTCCATAGCGTTATGGGTGCCTTTGATGCGGGGCACGTTCATGAAACCCGCCGCACAACCGATCAGCGCACCGCCCGGAAAGCTGAGCTGGGGCACCGATTGCAAGCCCCCTTCGCTCACGGCCCGCGCCCCGAAGCCGATCCGCCTCCCGCCTTCCAGGAAGGGGCTGATCAAGGGATGGCGCTTGAGGCGCTGAAACTCTTTGAACGGCGACATAAATGGATTTTGGTAATCGAGGTGCAGCACGAAGCCGATGGCGCAATAGCGCTTGCCCCAATGATAGAGGAACGAGCCGCCGCCGGTGGCATTATCGAGCGGCCACCCCAGCGTGTGCAGCACCAGCCCGCGGCGGTGCTGGATAGGGTCGATCTCCCACAACTCTTTGAAGCCGAGCCCATACTTTTGCACTTCGCAGCCCGCATCCAGGGCGAAGATCTTGAGCAGTTGTTTGCTCAGTGAGCCGCGCGCGCCTTCTGCAAAAAGCGTGTATTTGCAGCGCAATTCGACGCCCGGCGCATAATTCTGCTTGTGATGGCCATCGCGTGCCACGCCGAAATCACCGCTGGCGACGCCGCGCACCACCCCGCCCTCGACCAAAACCTCCGCCGCTGGAAAACCGGCATAGATTTCGACCCCCAAAGCTTCCGCTTGCTCGCCCAGCCAGCGGCAGAGATTGGACAGGCTGACGATCTCCATGCCGCGATTGCTCATCAAAGGCGGCATCAGAACGGGCGGCACGCGCCAGGCGCGTGTTTCGTTCAGGTAATAGGTCTGGTCTTCGGTCACGGGGTCGTGCAGTGGCGCCTCTTTTTCCCGCCAATCGGGGATGAGGGCGCTCAACGCTTTGGGATCGATTACTGCGCCGGAGACGATATGAGCCCCGATTTCGGCCCCTTTTTCCAGCAAACAGACGCTGATATCGCGTCCCGCCGAGGCGGCGCCCTGTTTCAGCCGGATCGCCGCAGACAAGCCCGCAGGCCCGCCCCCCACGATGACGACGTCAAACTCGATAATTTCGCGCGGTCCGGTCATTCTCACTCCCCACAGCTTTATGGGACTGCGGGCTTGGACGGGTCAACCAAACGGGTCGCGCGGCGACGATCCGTCCCTTATGCTAGGGGTGATGTCTGTTCCGATGACCCCGCTCGACACCCTCGCCTGGCTCCTGGAGTCCGGGGCGGACGAATCTATCGGCGACACCCCGATCGATCGCTTCACGGTGCGCCCCGCGCCGCCGCCTGCCATCGCCGCGGCAACGCCAGCAGCAGCGCCCGTTTACCGGGCCCCGGCCGCATCTGCCTTGAAATCCGCGTCACCGCTCCCGACGCAAGCGGACTCCGACACCATCGCCTCGGCCCAGGCCCTTGCTGCTGCCGCCACCACGCTGGCGGAACTCAAAGCGGCGCTCGAAGGCTTCGAGGGTTCCGCGCTCAAGCAGAATTGCACCAGCACCGTCTTCGCTGATGGCAATCCGGCTTCGCGCATTCTCTTTATTGGCGAAGCTCCGGGTGCGGAGGAAGATCGTCAAGGCCTGCCCTTCGTCGGTCGCGCTGGAAAATTGCTGGATCGCATGATGGCGGCGATTAATCTCGACCGGTCCAGCGCCTACATCACCAATGTGCTGAATTGGCGCCCGCCAGCCAACCGCGATCCCTCACCGGAGGAAGCGGCGATCTGTCTGCCCTTCCTGCGCCGTCATATCGAGCTCACCAATCCCGGCATCATCATTCTTTTGGGCGCCGTCGCTGCGCGTCATGTGCTGGGCTATACCGAAGGCATCATGAAACTGCGCGGGCGTTGGCTCGAGTATCGTGTCGGCGATGTAATGGTTCCGGTGATGGCAACACTGCATCCGGCCTATTTATTGCGGCAGCCAGCGCATAAAAAGCTGGCTTGGCGTGATCTGCAGGCCGCAGAACAGAAAATGATCACGCTGGGATTGCTTGAGAAACACGGGTCCATCGGCTAAACGGAACCCGCGTCGAAAATCGAACACTGGATGGCCCCGTTATGGCGGCCATGGAGGCCCGGGGAATGATCCGCCGTTTGGTGTTTGCATTTTTGCTCTTCGTTATGAGCGCGCCTGCTATGGCGCAACCGGCTACGACCGCGAAAGCTCCTGACCCGACGGTGCTGACACCGCAAGACGTGGTGCGCTATCGCAAGATCATCGTCGCCGAACGCGCGGGCAATTTCACCGCCGCCGAAAATCTTTTTGCAGCCGTCGAGGACAAATCGCTCGAAGGCTATGTCTTGGCCGAGCATTACCTCTCGCCCAAAGCCAAGCGCGTCCCCGTCACCACGCTGGTGTCCTGGCTGAAGCAATATGGAGAGCTGCCCATCGCAGGGCGCATCCACACCCTGGCCGAGCAGCGCGCAGTCGTCAAAAAACGCGTCGGCAAACGCCACCATCGCCACACGGTCACCATCGTGACGGCACACATTCCGGGTCTTCCGGGCTCGCCGCGCCGTGGTGGTGGCTATGAAGATATGGATTTGCCGTTACCGCCGGTCACCTCGGATGCGGGCCACACGGTGCTCGAGCAGATCATGGCCGACATCAAAGCCGATCACCCCGATCTGGCTTATGCCGTGTTGGAATCCTTGGTCAACACCGGCGCCACGCCAGCCAATGACGTCGCTGCGCTGTCGCAGCGGATCTGTATGTCCTATCTCGCTGAGGGCATGGACGACAAAGCCTTTGCGCTCGGCGAAGCGGCCGCTGCCACGGGCCATCAATTCGCGCCGCAACTCGAATGGTGCGCCGGGCTCGCCGCCTTCCGCTTGCAGAAATACCCCGAGGCCGCCGCGCATTTCGAATATGTCGCGCAGCTCGCCAACATTCCAAGTTCCAACCGCAGCGCCGCCGCCTTCTGGGCCGCACGCGCCTATATGCGCGCTGGCGATGCCCGCCAGGTTGTCACCCTGCTGACCGTCGCCGCCAAAGCCCAGCCGACCTTCTACGGCCTTCTCGCCGAAAAACTTCTCGGCCTCGACATCGAAACCGGCTTTGCCGACCCGGTGTTGCTGCCGGATGATTTTTCCAAGCTGATGCAGAACGGACCGGCGCATCGCGCCGTGGCGCTGTGGCAGATCGACGACAAGAAATACGATTACTACGTCAACACCGAGATCAATCGCGCCTTCGGCATGTCCGCCGGTCTCAAGCTCGATGCCGCTTATGCCGCGCTGGCCCGCAGCCTGGGCGTTCCCAATCTCGAACTGCGCGCCAGTGAGACCAGCTTTGCCAAAGGCATGGTGTTGACCGGCCTGTTTCCCATTCCGCCTTATGCGCCCTCCGGCGGTTACACCATCGATCCGTCGCTGGTGCTGGCTTTCGTGCGCATCGAAACACGCTTTCAGCCCAACGCCGTCTCTCCCGTAGGGGCTTTGGGCTTGATGCAATTGATGCCCGGCACAGCCCGCCTTTTGGGGGGCGCTTCGGCGGAAGATGATCTGCTCAATCCCAGCTACAACATGGCCCTCGGCCAGCGTTACATCGCCCGAATGTTGAAACTCTATAACGGCAGCATCGTGCAGACCGCGGCCGCTTATAATGCGGGGCCCGGCAAAGTCACCGCCTGGACGGCCGCCCGCGCTGGCAAAGAAGACGATGTGCTGATGTTCATCGAGAGCATGCGGGCGCCCGAAACGCGCTCTTACGTCAAACGCCTGCTCACTTATTACTGGATGTATCACCGCCGCAACGACAAAGCGGCACCGAGCCTTGATGATACCGCCCGCGGCGGCTGGCCGATTTATCAACCCCCGACCCAATCTGCACCGCCGCCGCCGCCCGCTCCCACCGACCAGGATGATGACGATGACGAAAACCCATCGACTTGATGAAGCCAAAGCCTTCGTCGCCGTCAATATTGCGCTGCTGACGATCTCGGATACGCGCGATCTCAGCGACGACAAATCCGGTGACACGCTGGCCGCGCGCGTAACCGAAGCGGGCCATCACCTCGCCGCCCGCGCGCTGGTGCGCGACGACAAGGGCGCCATCGCCGGGCAAGTCGAGACCTGGATAGCCGATCCTTCCATCGATGTGGTGATCACCACCGGCGGCACTGGCCTCACCGGCCGCGATGTCACTGTGGAAGCCATCCGCCCGCTATTCGAGAAAGAAATCGAGGGCTTTTCGGTGCTCTTCCATCAGGTCAGCTTCACCACCGTGGGCACCTCCACCATCCAATCGCGCGCCTGTGGCGGCCTCGCAAGAGGCACCTACATCTTCTGCCTGCCCGGCTCACCGGGCGCCGTCAAAGACGGCTGGGACAATATTTTGAAATGGCAGCTCGACAACCGCCATCTGCCCTGCAATTTGGTCGAATTGATGCCGCGCTTGCTGGAGAAATAAGAAGTCCTCTGCAGCGAAGGCTGAAGCACTTATTGGTCAAGCTTTCTTTGGGCGTGGTCGTCGCCATGGCTGGCTGCTTTGGCATACCATTGCCGCGCCAGCACCGGATCCGGCGACACGCCGAGCCCCTTTTCATAAAGATAGCCGATGCGAAATTCGGCGACGGGATTTCCTTCGGCGGCGGCAATTAGATAGTGCCGCATGGCCTCCGCATAGTCTTTCGCCATGCCTTGGCCGCGCTCATAACTGTAACCGATACGAAATTCGGCAATAGATTCCCGTGAAGCGGAAATGACGGTGTCGGCCAAGGCGCAGCCGGCCGTTACGACAATAGAAAGGCCGATATTAGCAAAAAACCGCATCCCCAACTCCCGCAATGAGCCGACCGTCATTTTAAAGTACCAGCAGCATTGGTGCACCTAGACTTTTCGTCTTGTGCCATCGATCGCGTCTCGGGGCCTTCGAGCGCAGCATCGACCGAAAACCCTGTCCAACCCTACGGTTCCACCCGTTTTCCCGGCATATCGCGGCCGTTCTGATGCAAGATAAGCGTTGTGGCGTGGCCCTTATCGTCCAACTCGAAACGCATGGTGGCATCCACCACTTTGGCGAAGAATTCGTGTGGAGATGAAGGGAAAATCTCGACTTTCGGCTGGCCACTGCCTTGGGCAAAGAAGTGCTCGCCGTCGCGGCTTATGGTCACCGAAAAGCTGGGCGCAAGTTGATAAACCCCTACGAAGACCTCAAAACTCTTGGCATCCAGCGCTACCGCTTTGCGCTCGCTAGGCAGTTCCACCGTCTTGCCGAGACCGACCTCGACCAGTGCTTTGGCAATCTCATCGGGCGCGGGGCCGTTCACATTGGCGAGCACCACCACTGCCAGCTTGTCGGCAGGCAGATAAGCGCCGAAGCTGTTGAAGCCTTGGATGGCGCCACCATGGCTGATGACGCGATGGCCTTCGACCTCGTTCACACCCAGACCGCAAGCATAGTTGTTGAAGAACGGCGTCGTCATTTTTTCCAGCGAGGCCTTGGACAAAAGCTTGCCGCCGAACAGCGCCTCGTCCCACGCCACCAAATCATGCGTCGTGGAGTAAAGCGCCCCCGCCGCGAAAGGCACCGTCATATCGGTGTAATCGGCTACCCGGAAACCGCCCTTGGCAGGCTGATAACCTGAAGCGTGGTGCGCAATCACCGCGCTGTTGCTGTCATAGCCGGTGTCCTTCAAGCCTAGCGGCTTGAAGATATTGTCGGCGAGGAAATCTTGGTAGGAAACGCCGCTCGCCTTTTCGATCACCCGGCCGAGCACGATATAGCCGGAGTTGGAATACTTACCCTTGCTGCCGGGCTCAAACTCCAGCGGCTTGTCCTTGAACCACGCGATGATCTCGTCCGGCTTGGCGGGGTTGCGCTGGTGGGCATCAAACTCCGGCAGCGCGGTGACGTTGGGAATGCCCGCCGTGTGGGTCAGCAGATGATAGATCGTGATCTTGTCCCAAGCCGGCGGCACCTCCAGATATTTCTTCACCGGATCGTTCAGCGAAAGTTTGCCGCGTTCCTGCAGCAAAAAAATCGCTGCCGCAGTGAATTGCTTGGTCATCGAACCGATACGGAATTTGCTCTCGGGCGTGTTCGCCACCTGCCATTCCAGATTGGCGAAGCCATAGCCTTTATCGAGCAGCACCTTGCCGTCTTTGACCACCAGCACCGCGCCCATGAAGCTACCTGATTTGACATAGCTCTGAGCGATCGCGTCCATTCGCGCCGAATCCTGCGCCAGCGCGGCGGTGGGCCAAAGCAGGGCGCAAAGCACTGCAACAACGAGACGTCTCATCCCGGCGATCCCCCAGGGCTTTGCGCCACGATAAGCGATCCGCACCAGCGAAACATCCACTTTCGAGAGCGTGCAGATGAATTGCAATTTATGCTAGTGCGGTGGAAGGGCCAAGGAAGGCCACCCCTAGCCTTGGGCGCGCTCGACCGAGAAGCCGCTTTCGCTCTCAACCTTGGCGTATGCGGCGATGGGCAGTGGGGCTTTGTTGACGGCCCGGCTGCGCAGCATCAAAAGGCGGCGCGTGCCGATGCGGCGCACCATATCGGTGTCCTCGCGGCGCACCTCGCGATAACCGCCAAGCTGCTTATAAAGCCGCTTGGGCAACAGCAGGCCCTGGTTGCCATAAGGCAGTTTCAGCAGCCAGCAGCGCAAGGCGGCAAAGGTCTCGTTGCGCCGCGCCCCGCCTTCGAAATCATCGAGGCCGAATTGAAACGCTGCGGCCCGCGGCCGTTCCAAACTCGAACGCGCAATAAAGGCTTCGGCCTCGATCTCCCAGCCAGGATCGAGCGCGGTTTCGGGATGCAGAAACAGCAGCCAATCCTGCCGCGCCACCGCTCCGCCCGCGTTGAGCTGACTGGCGCGCGAACGCCCGCCTTTTTTAATCCTTGCGCCTGCGGCATCGGCAATAAGAAGGGTTTCGTCCGTGGAGCCGCCATCGGCCACGATGACCTCCCGCACAATGCCGCGCACGGTCGCCTGGATCAGGCTGTCGAAACAGCGTGGCAGGGTCAGCTCAGCATTTAGTGTGGGGACAACGACAGTGATCATGACAGCACTATGAAGGAGGTTTTCCGTTTGGGAAATTCTTTTGCTGTCGCAGCCACGCCTGAGGTGTTTAATTTCGTGTCAGGTTTTTGTACTTGCTTTGTTCTGTGCGACAAACTACACTCCTAAACCATGACGACAGTCCTAAAGATCACTGCTGATCCAAGGTCGTTGCGCGGACGGGGTGCCGTTTCCAACGCCGCGGGCCGCTTTGAGCGCCACACACGCGTTCTGGTTGATGATGGCTGGAGCACCGGCCAGGCGCAGCCGTCCGGCCGTGCGACCATCGAAGAATGGGCCGAGCCGCAAGGTGAGGATGCGCTACCGCCGCTGAGGACCGAAATCACCATCGACGCCACCCGCACGATCATCGCGCGCAACAAATCGCCGGATGTCTCCTTCGACCGTTCGATCAATCCCTATCGCGGCTGCGAGCATGGCTGCATCTATTGTTTCGCGCGGCCCACCCACGCTTATCTCGGCATGTCACCCGGCGCCGATTTCGAAAGCCGGCTGTTTGTGAAGCCCAATGCGGCGGAGCTGCTGGCTAAGGAATTGTCGGCCCCCGGTTACAGCCCCAAGACCATCGCCATCGGCACCAACACCGATCCCTATCAGCCGATCGAGCGGCGCTTGAAGATCATGCGCTCCATTCTGGAAGTGCTGCGCGATTTCAAACACCCCGTCGGCATCATCACCAAATCGCCGTTGATCATGCGCGACATAGACATCTTGGCGCCGATGGCCGAGATGGGCTTGGCGCGCGCCGCGCTCTCGATCACCACGCTGGATCGCACCCTGGCCCGCCAGATGGAGCCGCGCGCCGGCACGCCGCAACGCCGCCTCGATGCCATCCGCGCCCTCAGCGCCGCGGGCATTCCGATGGCGGTGATGTTCGCTCCCATCATTCCGGCGCTCAATGATGGCGAGATGGAAAACGTCTTGAAGGCGGCCAAAGAAGCGGGCGCCTCGTCAGCCGGTTATGTGCTGCTGCGCTTGCCTTTGGAGATCAAGGACCTGTTTCGCGAGTGGCTGGAGGTCAATCGCCCGGATGCCGCCAAGCATGTCATGAGCCTGATCCGCCAGATGCGCGGCGGCAAGGATTACGACGCCGATTGGTCGACCCGCATGCGCGGCACCGGACCTTATGCGCAGATGCTGGCCCACCGCTTTCACATGGCCATCCGCCGCCTGGATCTGCGCGACAGCCGCAAGCTGCGCTGCGACCTCTTCAAACCACCGCCGAAACTGGGCGATCAGCTGAAGTTGTTTTAGGACACTCTGCTACCCCCCCTGAGGGTAGAGCATTCGCTTTTGGATTTTGTACCCCTCCTTGTCATGGCCCATTACAACGGGCCATCCAGCTTTCACAGAACGGCTGTTTCAGGAAATGCTTGCTTTGTGCCCTTACAGCTGGGCAACACCGTCTGGATGGCCCGTTGTAACGGGCCATGACAATTCCGGATTTGGCCAAAAGCGATAGCCCTGCCCTTGAGCGAGCCCCCCCACCCCGTTGCCATAAAACCCGGATTGGTGTCTGTCTTGCTGCCAAAATCGCGGAGGCCGCCATGCATTTGAACCCCACATCCCAGCTTCAGATCGGCCATCTCAAGAGCGGCTCCTTGGCGCTCAAGGCATTGGCCGTTCTCACCGGCACCGCGCTGCTCACCCTCTCCTCTTATATTGCCGTGCCCATGCTGCCGGTGCCGATGACGCTGCAGACCCTGGCCGTCACCGTGATTGGCGCGCTTTACGGCTGGCGCCTGGGCGTCCTCACCGTCATCGCGTGGCTCGGCGAAGCTATGCTCGGCCTGCCGGTTCTGGCCAGTGGCGGCGCGGGCCTTGCTCCCTTTGTCGGCCCCACCGCGGGCTATCTTGCCGCTTTCCCGCTGGCCGCCGCCCTCACCGGTTGGCTGGCCGAGCGCGGCTGGAATGGTCACCGCCCCCTGCTCGCCTTTGCCGCCATGCTGCTCGGCAATGCCCTGTGTTTGGCGTTTGGCTCGGCGTGGCTGACGCTGGCGATTGGCCCTGTCCAGGCCCTTCTCCTTGGCACCGTGCCCTTCCTCGTCGGCGCCCTCGTCAAATCCGCGCTCGGCGCGGCACTGCTGAAATCCCTGTCGCGATAAAAATCACAAGGCCCTGCATCCATCTGGTGGCCTCGCTGCATCTAGCCTGTGAAACCCACGGTTGGAGCTTCGGATGCAACAGAGCAGAACGCTCGTCCTCGCCTCGATGGTGATCCTGTTGGTGCTGCTGGCACTCAGGGGCCATTTTGGTAGCATGCCGATGAGCAACCCGTGGAGCAACACGGCCGCCACTACCGTTTCCGTGCGTCTTGCCGCCCATATGGCGGAGCTTCAAATCCGCCATGCGCTGGCCACCGTCGGCCGCTTCGTCATTATTCGCTAAAAGGATCTCGTTATGGATGACTTCTTTTTAAACCCAGTGCTGATCACCTGGGTCGCCATCGTCGTGATCGTCTTCATGGTCTTCTTCTTCGTCTCAGTGAACCGCCGGGCGAAGTACCGCATGATGGAAAAATTCGCCGAGAAGGGCCAGCCGATCCCGCCCGAATTCATGCGCGGCATCAACACCGACAGCGGCAATAACGGCTGGCGTTATGAGCGTAATTCCGTCACCTCCGGCATCACCTTGATGTGCACGGGCGTGGCGCTGGCGCTGTTCTTCTGGGCCATGCAGGGCTGGGGCAATCCTTTCGTGGGCGAGCATATCGGCTGGCTGCCGGCCATTGGCCTCTTTCCCTTCATGACGGGTCTGGCGCGCGTCCTTAGCGCCACCTTCGACCGCCCCAAGGATAAAGCGGACCACTGAACCGCGATGTGCGAACCCGACAGCCCCACACTGCATGCGGCCGCCGCCTTGGCAATCAAAGGCGATGCGGCCGCTTTCGGGCATTTGGTTCGCGCCCATCAATCGCGCTTGCGCGGCTTTCTGCTGCGGCTGACCAAAGGCAATGCGGCGCTGGCGGACGATCTGGCGCAAGAGACCTTTCTCGAAGCCTTCAAGAAGATCGCGCAATACGCCGACGGCAATTTCTTCGGCTGGCTTTGCGCCATCGCTTGGTCGCGCTTCTTGATGGAAGCGAGAAAGCGCCGTCTCGAAAATCTCGATGATCTGCCTGAGATGGCTGAAGATGTGCCGGAAGCCGAAAATGCCAGTCTCATCCGCCACGATTTGGAGAGCGCCATGGCAAGCTTGCATCCGATGCAGCGCGCCGCGCTCACTTTGTGCTTCGCGCTCGGCTTTTCCAATGAAGAGGCGGCGGCAGCCTTAAACATTCCCCTTGGAACCTTGAAATCCCATGTAAACCGTGGTCGCGCAAAACTCGCGCTTTTGCTCACCGATTGGCGTAAGGTAGCGGTGTCATGAATATTGATGATCTCCTCTCTGAGCCTTTGGCCCCCGTTGCCGATAACGGCTTTTCGGCGCAAGTGATGACGCAGATCCGCCGTCAGGAGCAGCGCCAGCTCATTTTGCTCGGCATCACCGCGGCTTTTGTGGCGACCGTCGCTTGCCTGTTGCTGCCGGTGACGGCGCTGACCGAGCTGCTCAACGGCATCGTCATCACGCTCGCCACCTCGCTGGAAGTCGGCGTCGCCGCCGTGGTCATCCTGGCCACCTGGCTCTTCGACCGCCAATTCTTCCATTTTTGGAACTGAAAGAAAGCGTAGTCAGACAGAATTCTCCCCCTCCCTTGAGGGAGGGAAATTGCATATGGCCTCAACCCTATTTGTCATGGCCCGTTACAACGGGCCATCCAGTTGGTGTTGCTCTGCTGTAAGAGTGTTAGTTCAAGCATCTTCCTGAGGGAGCAGTGCCGCGAGAGCTGGGTGGCCCGCTTTTGCGGGCCATGACAAAGAGGGTTCAGGGCCAAAAGCGATAGCCCTGCCCGCAAGGGGCGGGTGAGAGTGCCCCCAGCCTGTTGATGAACGCCTGCGCCGCATCGCTCTGCGCCCACGTGACAGCTATAAAGCGGCATGCCGAGCTTTGCCCACGAGCTTCGTCTGATCGCCAGCCATACCGGTCCCATCGCCGGCGTGGATGAAGTCGGTCGCGGTCC
>JARLIR010000203.1 GCA_031291635.1 Rhizomicrobium sp.
CAGGAATCTTGGCGCGCGCGGCCGCGAAATCGGCGGCACTGCTGGCGTCAGGCGCGGCCCCTTTGGCATCGACCACCAGCGGAAGCTCGACGGTGGCATCTTCGGGAATGCAGACCTCGCGGCAGACGAGATATTGCACCAAAGCTTTCAGCTTCAGCGCCCCCACCGGCGCATCGGTGGGCACGGTCAGATCCACAAGCAGCCAGACTTTGCCCTCATAGCCGTAATCCATCAGCGGCCCCACGGGAACGCGAATGGGATAAGGCCACTGGATGGCGCCTGCCTGCCAAGCCGCTGGCAACGTCCACTTCACTTCGGTGGGTTGGCCTGCCTCGCCCGGATTGAGCCAATAGGTATGCCAGCCCTCCGCGATGTCCTGTTCCACCGCGATGGTGAAGCGGCTGCCCGGCATGACCGCATCGCGGTCCGAGATCAGGCGGACATGAACCTTGGGTTGCTGATCCAGCGGCAGCCCGTCGGCGGCGGCAGGCAGAACAAGGCTGAGCAGGGCGAAAAGGCTGAAAAGGATGGCGCGCATGGCAGCGACCTTAGCTGTTTGGGCGGAAAAGCGCCAACAACTCAACGTGAAAGCCCCCTGGAGATGGGATGCTGCATTGTCTAGGGTCCGCCCCCGGAGGATTTCGATGCGCATTACGGCAGGTTTATATGGTGGTCGCAGTTTGGCAACGCCGCGTGACGAACGCGTGCGCCCGACCGCGGATAAAGTGCGCCAGGCGGTGTTCAACATCCTCATGCACAATGATTTCGACTGTGGTTTTGCTTTGGAAGGCGCCCGCGTCGCCGATCTTTTCGCTGGCACTGGCGCGATGGGCATCGAGGCCATGAGCCGTGGCGCCGCTTTCTGCCTTTTCGTCGATGATTCCGCCGAAAGCAGGGCCCTCATTCGCCAGAATGTGGAAAGCTTGAACCTCACGGGCACCACCAAGATCTGGCGCCGTGACGCCACCAATCTGGGGCCCATGGGACCCGGCGCAGGCGGGCCGTTCGATCTCGTCCTCCTCGATCCGCCTTACCGCAAGAATTGCCTCAGCCCCTCCTTCGCAAGTTTGGTCGAAGGCGGCTGGCTCTCCGAGCACGCTGTTCTGGCGGCGGAAGCCGCCGAAGACGAAGCCATCCTCGCCGAAGGCTTCACGCGCTTTGATGAGCGCACCTATGGCGATACGCGCGTGGCGTTTCTGACGCGCTGATACTTGGAAGGGCTTAGGCGAGGCAAGTCGCAATCTGCGACGCAAGCCAGTCGAGCCCAGCATCCCCTTTGCTCCGACCGTGGCGAACCAGCGACATCGGAAAAGGGTCTACAGAGAATGGCGTCGGGTGGATTGCTAACCCGAAGGCTCTCGCATGGCGCGCGGCAAGTCTGGCCGGCACCGTGGCTATCAAGTCACTCGCAGCGACCGTGGTGAAGGCCGAGAAGAATACTGGCATGCTTACACATACGCGCCGTTTCAAACCTAGCACGCTCAGCGCTTCGTCCACGGTTCCCTTTAGTCCGCCGGCGAACGACACCAGCACATGATCGCAGGACAAAAAGCGTTTGAGCGTCAATCGCTTTCCGACGATGGGGTGTCCCTGCCGCGCAATGACTACGAAATTCTCCTCTCCGAGCACGGCATTCTCGAAACCATCCGGTAAGCGATAAAATCGGCCAAGCGCGAGGTCAAAATCGTCATTGCGCAGCCCTTCGAAGGCTTGCATGCCCACGGCAAAGCGAAAGGCGATCCTGACATTGGGCGCATCGTTCTGAAGCCGTGCCAGCAAAGGCGGCGCTGCGAGTGTGCTGAAAAGGTCATTGGCGGCTATGCGAAAAAGACGCTCGGAACGCTGAGGCTCAAATTCGCGCGCAGCTCTCACGGCCTCCAACGCCAATGTAATCAAGCGGCCGATCTGCGGGCCCAGCGCCAACGCCCGTGCCGTCGGTTGCAACCCATCACGGCGGCGCAAAAAGAGCGGATCGCCGAATATGCCCCGCAACCTCGTCAACGCGTGACTCACGGCCGATTGACTGAGACCAAGGTTAGCGCTCGCCACGGTGGTTTTGCGATGCCGCAAGACCTCCTGGAACACAAGCAGCAGCGTCATGTCGAGCTTTCTGATATGCGCGATATCGATATCCATGATGAATTCATTTCAGTTCCATGCATTTCGCTATGCTTTTAGCATGGCCCTTTGGGTTTGGATAAGCGCTATGCAGATTGCCATTATGGGTGCAGGCGCCGTGGGGGGCGCCCTCGGGTCGAGCTGGTCTCGCGTCGGCCACACCATCCGCTATGGTGTGGAAAATCCTAGCAACCCCAAGTACCTCGCGATCGCTGCCCGCTCGGGCAATGCCATTGTCACAACCGTCGCCACCGCAGCGAAGGACGCCGCTGTCATCGTGCTCGCTGTCCCGTTCGAGGCCGCGGAGACGGTGCTCTCGCAATGCGGCGATCTTGCGGGACGTGTGGTGATCGACGCGACAAACCCGCTTCGCCTTGGCTCCGAAGGCCTCGCTTTAACAATGGGCTTTGCGACATCGGCCGCAGAATGCGTGGCCCAATTTGCCAAAGACGCGGCGGTCTTCAAGACGCTCAACCAAGTCGGCGCCGCAGTCATGGGCCGGGCTCAGGAACTGCCCTCACCTCCAGTGATGTTCGTGGCAGGTGATAACGTGGCAGGCAAAACGATGGTCATGACCTTGGTGGAGGAGTTGGGTTTTTTCCCAATCGATGCCGGCGGGCTCTCTGCCGCGCGTCTGCTGGAACCGCTCGCGATGCTTTGGATCGATCTTGTGCATAACAAAAAGACCATGCCGCAAGGCGCCTTTCACTTCATGCCCCTCAATCCCTAAGGACGAAAGATGACGACCGAATATATTCGCTACACGTTGAAGACGTCGACGCCGGAAGAGTTCATGGATGGCTACAGAAAGGCTGCCACCCATCTCGCAGCGGCGCCGGAATGTTTGGGCTACGACCTTACGCAATGCGAAGAAGATGCAAATTCCTTTATTCTGCGTATCCAATGGCATTCGACCAAAGCCCACTTAGAGGGCTTCCGAAAGGGATCGCACTTCCC
>JARLIR010000204.1 GCA_031291635.1 Rhizomicrobium sp.
GACGACAGGCCCGGCGTCTTCAGCATGGAATCGAGTTCGGTCCGCACCATAGCCTGCCGGCCTTCATCGAAGCGGCGCCAGGTCTCAAAGGCTCCAGCCATACGGGCGGCGACTTGCGCGTTGATGCCGTCGAGTTGGCGCACCACTTCGCCGACCAAGGCATAGCCCGAGCCGTCAGCGCTATGGAAGCGCAGTTGGTTGCCCGAGAAAGCACCGACCAGTGCCCGCACGCGATTGGGATTTTTGATGTCGAAAGCGCTGTGGCTCATCAAAGCCCGCACGCGGGCCACCGTGTCGGCGCGTGGCGATCCGGCTTGCAGCGCCATCCACTTGTCGAGCACCAGCGGATCTTTGGCGAAGCGATCATGGAAATGCGCGAAAGCAGCTTCGCTATGCGGTGAGGCCATACGGGTCAGGGCTGCGAGCCCCGCGATCATATCCGTCATATTGGTGGCGCTGTCGTAATGCGCGGCAGCCATCACAGCGGCGTCTTCGTCATCGACGGCGGTGAGATAGCGCAAGCAGGCATTGCGCAGCGAACGCTTTCCCGCTGCCGCCGCGCCGGGCGAGAAGGCACCGTCTTCGCCCAGTTGGCTATAAAGCGCAGCAAATTTTGTTCGATGGGCCGCTGCCACAGCGCGCACCAAATCGACGCGTGCCCTATGGATTGCCTCGGGATCAATCACCGCCACAGCCATGGCGATTTCGCTTTCCAGCGGCAGCGATAGCATGTTGGCAGCAAACGCCATGTCCTCCAGCGCCTTGTCCAGCACCGGCCCAAGAGCAGCGACATAAAGCGGATCGACCGCTTGGCCTTGCATCATCCCCAGCATCGCTGTGCGCGCCGCCATCTGGCCCGCCTCCCAGCGATTGAAGCTGTCAGCATCATGCGCCATCAGCGTGGTGCGGTCGGCAGGGCTTTGCGGCGTCTTGAACACCGCAGGTGCCGAGAACCCGCGGCCCAGCGACAGGATCGGTTCTTCCTCGACACCAACAAACGTAAACTGCTGTTCGGCTCCGGTTAGTTCCAGCACGCGCTCATCGGCGCCGGTGGCGTTTTCGCCCTCCAGAGTGAGCGGCAAGGCGCGGCCCGATTTGCCAACCAATCCCAGGCGTACCGGAATCTGCATCGGCGCTTTTTCGGGCTGGCCCGGTGTCGGTGCCAAGGATTGCGTCAGCGTCAGGCCATAGGTTTTGGCGGCGGCATCATAGGTGCCTTTGGCTTCGATCAGCGGCGTGCCTGCTTGCGCATACCAAAGACGAAATTGGGCAAGATCGCGCCCGCTGGCTTCTTCAAAGCACTTCACCCAAGCTTCCACCGTGGCAGCTTGGCCGTCATGGCGCTTGAAATAGAGGTCGGTGGCTTTGCGATAGGTCTCTTCGCCGACCAAGGTCTTCAGCATACCGATCACTTCGGCGCCTTTTTCATAGACCGTGGCGGTGTAGAAATTGTCGATCGAGATATAGCTCTGCGGCTGCACTGGGTGAGCCAGCGGTCCCGCGTCTTCCTGGAATTGGCGCAGGCGCAGCGCCCGCACATCTTCGATGCGCTTGACGGCATGCGAACGCATATCGGCGGAGAAGCCTTGATCACGGAAAACCGTGAAGCCTTCTTTGAGCGAGAGCTGGAACCAATCGCGGCAAGTGACGCGATCGCCGCTCCAATTGTGGAAATACTCATGCGCCACCACGCCTTCGATGCGTCCGTAATCGTCATCGGTTGCGGTTTCCGGTGAGGCCAAGAGCACCTTGTCGTTGAAGATATTCAGGCCCTTGTTTTCCATGGCACCGAAGTTGAAGGCCGACACCGCCACGATCATGAAAATATCGAGATCGTATTCGCGACCGTAAGCCTCTTCGTCCCACTTCATGGCGCGCTTGAGCGAATCCATCGCGTAAGCCGTCTTGGGCTCATTGCCATGCTCGACGAAGATTTTGAGATCAACCTTGCGCCCGCTCATCGTGGTGAAACTGTCCGCCACCACGCCGAGATCGCCCGCCACCAGAGCGAAGAGATAGCAAGGCTTGGGGAAAGGATCGCGCCACACGGCGAAGTGACGGCCCTCTTTCAAATCGCCCTTTTCGATCAGATTGCCGTTGGAGAGCAGCACAGGAAACTTGCTGCGGTCCGCTTCGATGCGGGTGGTGTAAACCGTCAGCACGTCGGGCCGGTCGAGGAAATAGGTGATGCGGCGAAAACCTTGCGCCTCGCATTGGGTGCAGAAGATGCCGCCAGCGGTGTAAAGTCCCGACAGCAGCGTATTCTCGGCAGGGGCAATCTCGGTCACGATGTCGAGCACAAAGCGCTGGGGCAGGTTCGCAATCGTCAGCTGCTCCGCCTCGACCCGGTATTCGCTAGGCGCGAGCAAGCGGCCATCGACCGCCACGGAAACCAATTTCAGGTCTTCGCCGTCCAGCACCAGCGGTACGGCCTCGCCGAGCCGCACCATGCGCATACGCGCCGCCACCCGGGTCGCCTTGGGATCGAGCACGAAATCGAGGGCGATTTCGGACACTTTATAATCCGGGGCGCGATAATCCTTAAGATGGATGGCTTGCGGTTCGTCGGTGCGCATACGGGTTCCGTTCGTAGTGAAGCTGCGACGGTATAGCGGAAGAAGCCCTACCGATGCTGCAAATTATTTTATGTGGATAAGCGCATCAATCCGGCACGTCTAGCGGTGTCAGGCTCCCGGCGGAGCGGCTAGCCATGCCCCCCACGCTTTAAAGTGGTGGCGGCGGAACGCTCGGTTAAGCTTGCGCAGCCGCCGGTCAATCACTGCGGGAAGATTGGCAAAGGCGCTGGCGGCCTAATATTGCGAGCGCGAGCGATAGAAGCTGGCGGTCATGATGTGATCGACCCTGCCGTCTTCGGGGCCGAGCGGCAGCAGCACATTTTCATAATGGGTGAAGTTCACCTTGATGAGGTCGCGGCCGGTTCGCCCCCGCACCGCGATGACCTCGCCGTTATCGACACAGCGCTGCAGCAAGGGGCGCACGATAGCGCCGAAGCCCGGCTCTTCAAAGGACAGCTCGCTCACTTTGCGGTTCTGCATCGGCAAATCGAAAGAGCGCACGATAACGTCGCCAACAATGCGATAAACGAAATCGCCGTCTTCGTATTTGATCAGGGAGACGTGGCGCAAGATGCCTGCGATATCGCGGGGGTGAACATCGGCGCGAGTCGGAAAACGGCGATCACCGCGAATACTGCGCCAATAGGCCAGGGCGCAGCGCAACGGCTGGGCCGCCAGCTCGTCGGGCGCAATTTCACTATGCTGCGTGTAGTCCGGAATTTTCGCAACGTGAAGAGACATCGCCACTGTCCTAAGTCAAACCTTGTTCAATTGTCGCGTTCTATCCGTGCCACGAGATCTTGCGCGCTATGCGCCAGTTCGGCCAATTCATGCGGCATCTCTTCGCCCGACCGCCGCGCCCAATCGACCAGCGCACGGGCCATGGCTTCCAGCGCCGGTGCGCTGGAGATCAGGCGCGCTTGGCGCTCGATGCGGCTGGGGTTCAAATCATATTCCGCGCCCGGCACCCGCCAGCCGCCCCATTCCTGTTCGCCGGTGATCACCACTGGATAGGTGCCGGGGATGGGATGGCGGCCACAATCTTCGGTCGGCTGCCATTTGTTGCGGGCACGCGTGACGCGCCAGCGTTCGTTGGCCGTCTGTAGCTTTTCCGGGATGGGCTCTTCCTGCTGCAACTCGTCAGCCGTGAATTCCCGCCCCAAGCCGCAGTCGTAAAGCACCCGGATGGGTTCTTCGAGGCCTTTGGTCCATTGCGGCACGACGTGCTCGACCAGCGCCCACGTTCCCACCGGGCGCACAAAGACGCGCTGGTTTTTATGAAACAGTGCTTTTGCCATCGAACTCTCCCGCCAGGGTGAGCGTAAGCGCTGCCAATTAAATGGGGGTTAAGCTCTGGGGCGAAGTTGTCTTAATTTTCTGGACGCGGCGCCCGGCTTTGGACCCCAAAAGCGGCAATATGGTCGATAACACCCGTGGTCCGGCCGAAGGGCAGCAACACCATTTCGGTGTAGGTCGTGACGATATGGACTGAGTCGTTCAGCACCCGCTGCTGCCAGGCAATGGGGGTCTGCTCCGTCAGCACTTTGCGGAAGAGGGTGAGACTACCGTCGATCAGAGTCGGTGCATCGACCGCGATCTCACTGAAACGGCGGTTTTGCAGCGGCACGCTGAAGGCGCGCACCATCGCATCGCCGACGATGCGGTGCTCAAAATCAGCGCCGTCATCGAGCACCTTGACCAGGGACATGATGGGCACCAAAGCCGCGATATGGCGCAGTTGCATTTCCTCGCGCGCGGGCCAAGGACGGTCTCCCCGCAGCTTGCTCCAATAGGCGTAGGCGGCCCGGGTTTCGTTTTGACTAAGCGCGGAGGGCGCCAGCCAAAGGATTTCGCGCCCGCGCTGCAAAAACGCTGCAAAAACAAGGAATCGAGAATTTCCGGGGGCATGATGCGAAAAATCCAAAACCGGCGCAGCCAGCCTGGCCGCTTAGGAAGCTTTCACCGATTACTTTAATTCTGGATGAAGGATCAGGAAACGTCTTTTATTGCGGCCTGCGATTTGATCGCCAAGGCGTAGCCCGCCACCGCGCCCAGCCAATCCATCTGTTCACGGAGCGTTACGTTTTCGCCGATAACCAGTATTGCGGGTGCGGAGGTTTTGTTTGCCTCACTGCCGAGGCACGCCAAAGTGGTAACCTGTACGGTTTGGTCGGCAAGGGATGCATTGCTGACAATCGCCGCGGGTTCCGCCGCCGAGCGTCCGGCAGCGATCAGTTTGGCGGCGACGTCGCCGGCATATTTCCGCGCCATATAAAGCACGAGCGTCGGCGAACCGCGGGCGATGGAAACCCAGTCAAGCTCCGGCAGCTTGCCGTCGGCGCCATGGCCGGTGAGAAAGGTCACCACCTGATTGGTGTCGCGATGGGTGACCGGAATACCGGCATAGGCCAAGCCGCCAATTCCCGCGGTAACGCCGGGAATGATGCGGAACGGGACACCGGCCTCGGCCAGCGTTAAGGCTTCCTCCGCGCCGCGGCCAAAGACCAAAGGGTCGCCGCCCTTCAGCCGCAGCACGCGCTTGTGCTCCTGCGCCAAGCTGACCAGGGTGCGGGAGATATCGCACTGCTTGCAGGAATGCATCCCCCCGCGCTTGCCGGAAAAAATCAGCTCGACTCCGGGGCGCGCGAAAGCAAGCAGGCTTTCGTTCGACAGCGAATCATAAAGGATGACATCCGCCGCGGCGATGGCATGAAGCCCCAGCGCCGTGATCAACCCAGGATCGCCCGGCCCCGCACCCGCAAGCCAAACCCAGCCCATTTCAAAGGCAGGAAGGTTCAGCGCCGCACTCAGCCTTTGGATCGCTGCGCGGTCGGCAGCATGGATTAGGTCATTGGACATTTACACACCAAAATACTGTATATATTAATGTATCACGGTGAAGCGCCGTAAAATAGTCCCCATTTTCGTGAAATATACCGCCTCCAGCACTGACTCTGCCGCACTTCTTAGGCTAGACAAGATGTACACAGAAAGGACTGCTGGACACATGCTGAAGCCCCGCTCGGACCTCAAGCCCAATACATTTGAGAACGAACTTTACCCTCTTATCACCCCAAACGGCTTTCGAGAGTACGACGCACGCTGGCTCTTCGGCAAAGAGCTGAACCTTCTAGGGGTTCAGGCGCTGGGCTTCGGTCTGGGGACCTACTTCCAGCAGCAGGGCGCTGGTCGGGTCGCTACAGGGCATGATTACCGCTCCTATTCGCTGTCGATCAAACAGGCGCTCATCCTCGGTCTGATGCAGGCGGGCATGGAAGTGGTGGACGTCGGCGTCTGCACCACCCCGGTCGCCTATTTCGCGCAGTTCGCGCTGGATTGCCCGGCTGTGGCGATGGTCACCGCCAGCCACAACGAAAACGGCTGGACCGGCGTCAAGATGGGCGCGCAAAAGCCGCTCACCTTTGGCCCTGATGAGATGAACGCGCTCAAGGACATCGTCCTCAATAACAAGGGCGTGGCCAAGGAAGGCGGCAAATACAGCTTCGTGGAGAATTTCCGCGAGCAGTATCTGGAAGAGGTCACCAAGGGCCACAAGCTGTCGCGCCCGATCAAGGTGGTGGTGGCGACGGGCAATGGCACCGCTGGCGCTTTTGGTCCGGAAGCCTTTCGCCGTATCGGTGCCGAGGTGATCGAGGCCGATTGCGAGCTCGATTACACCTTCCCCAAATACAATCCGAACCCCGAAGATCTCGAAATGCTGCACATCATGGCCGATGCCGTGCGCGCTCATGGTGCCGAGCTTTGCATTGGGCTTGACGGCGATGGTGATCGTTGTGGCGTGGTCGATGACAAGGGCGAGGAAATCTTCGCCGACAAAACCGGCGTGCTCTTGGCGCGCGATATGTCCACCAAGCATCCTGGTGCGCAGTTCGTGGTCGATGTGAAGTCGACGGCGATTTACACCATCGATCCGGTGTTGAAAGCCAATGACGTCAAGGTCGATTACTGGAAGACCGGCCATTCCTACATCAAGCGCCGCACCGCCGAATTGAAGGCGCTCGCGGGTTTTGAAAAATCCGGCCATTATTTCTTCAATGCGCCTTATGGGCGTGGCTATGATGACGGCATCGTCGCCGCCATCGCGGTTTTGGAGATGCTCGACCATGCCGGCGGCAAGAAGCTGTCGGATCTGGAAGCGACGCTGCCCAAGACCTGGTCCTCACCGACCATGAGCCCGTTCTGCTCCGACGCCTCCAAATACAATGTGGTGGCGGAGATCACAGCGGAATATCAGGCGCTGAAAACAGCGGGCGGCAAGATCCTGGGTCAGGATATCGTCAGCATCGTCACCGTGAATGGCGTGCGGGTGACGCTGGCGGACGGCACTTGGTGTCTGGTGCGCGCCTCGTCGAACAAGCCTTCGCTGGTGGTGGTGGTCGAAAGCCCGACCTCTTCGGCGCTGATGCACGAGATCTTCGCCGACCTCAACGCCCGCCTTTCCAAACACAAAGACGTCGGCGAATACGACCAGAAGATTTAAGTCCCTTTCTTCCGCCGCACTTCGCGGGGGAAGTGGCTGGCGGCGCGAAGCGTCGTCAGACGAAGGGGGCCTTCGCTGAATAGGACAAGGGGCTGCTAACGCGGCCCCTTTTTGTTTTTTTTAACCGCCCATCAAGGCCCAGGGGAATTGCATATGGCCGCAATCCCTATTTGTCATGGCCCGCAACAGCGGGTCATCTATGTAGTCGTCCGTTAAAAACACGGAATGTGTTGCCCCGTTTGATTTTTCCGTGCGCCGGCAAGTATTCGATTTTGCAGGGTTGGGGCGGATAGAGGCCCGGAATCTTGCGATTTCGAGGAGCATTTTCCCGATTCCA
>JARLIR010000205.1 GCA_031291635.1 Rhizomicrobium sp.
ACACGCTAATCGAAGGCTTCAGCCACTTCGTCACCTCCATGACTGCTCCGATTGCTTCCGGCTGGAGCGATGTCGCCGGGCGGGTCTCGCACCCGCTGGAAAGCGCCGCCTTGTCACGGCGCACGCCATGAACGGCCGTTCCGCTATCCGCCTATGGATCATCGAAAGACTACTTCAAAGACAACGAAGACCAAGAAGCCCGCCGAAGCCGCGAACGCAACAGCATAGCTACCAACGTAGGACCAGAAAGCGGCCGGATCGTCCACGCGAGAATGGCCAACCCGCCTTGCGTATATGACGCCGCGCCTCAAACCAGAGAAAAGCGGCCATCCCGTCAGCAGCGCAATGGCAATCACCGGAACCAGCGCGATGAATGCTCTTGCCATAGCGGTTTTCCAATCCTTCGTGGACCATTAAAGTGAACACGATCTGAGATTATCCGCAGTCCTCGACCTTCGCCACGTTTTCGAGTTCACGGCCTGGTTAAATTTCATCAGAAGAATGGCCGTTTGTGGCGCAACCCGGACCTACGTCGCGCGCCGGGAACGACCGACTTGGGGGGCACAACGGGCCTTCCTTAGTCCGATAATTCGGCTTTTCCGCATTCAACGCCGGTTGGACCTTGCACACCCCACTCCGATGAATACCCAGTTCTCACTTGGTCGTGTCCCAACGAGAGCTGTACGAGTTGTGGCAGCCTAAACGAATGTGGGTGGTTCATGGCGAACATCAAACACCAGCAAATTGAAAAGTCGCATCGTTCGGATTACTATTTGTCCCGTTGGTCTAGGTGAAGCCCAAGTTAACCTCACGCAGCGCCACGACCAACAACGTTCGAGCAGGGGTATGACGGGGGAAGAGGAATGCAGCGATGCTGGACATCTTTTCACCCCTCGACGGGGATTATATCTCGTTCAAGCACGCGGCCCTTTTGATCGCGCGCGAGCGTCCTGGGATTGAGCCGGACGACATCATGGATACCCTCAAGGGTGCGACCTTTGGCGGCGAGTTTAACCACCTCGTGACGGGCGTTCCTGGCCTTTCCCCCGGTGCTGACGCGAACTGGCTTCACTTACGATTCCTCGTCCCGCCGCCGGAGAGGGTGTCACCCGATCTGCCACTGGAGGAACAACCTCATCGGCATTATGGGGTGGATGCTTTCACGATTGCCGATGTGCTCACGGACTATAAGGCGCTTCCCGGTGGCCTGAATGATTGGCCTGTGTTCAGGGAATGGGAACATTCCAATGATGAGCTCAGGGCGAAGGCGTTAAATGCACTCGCGCAGATTCCCTTTCGGGCCTATCCGGAGAAAGGCCAGGCGATGCTCGGCAATATCATCCTGTCGAAGGCCAAGCTGCGTGTCTGGATGACGGCCAAAGGCTACGCGCTTCCGGAATTTCTCAATGACGGACCCGATGGCACGCCGGAGCCCGATGCGGCATCCCTTGGCACGGAATTTCCCGACAAACTGTCGTCCAGCAAGAGCAACGGTATGAGCCCGCCGTCCGGGAAAAGTACCAACGGCGCTACCGCAGGCGCTCGGGATTCCACCGAAGATATGCGCGGCCGTCCACAGAAGGCAGCCTGGAAGCGCATCCGGGAACTCGTCCGCGAGTTGCACACCGCCAGTCCAACGACAAAACGCAGCGCCCTGGCATCCGACGCGCGCGAAAAGGCAAAGCTGGAATTTGACGAAAAGGATTTGCCCTCCGCAAATACCATCGTCCGGCAGATGAAAAACATTCTCGGTGCTGAGGGTTAGCCTGGGTTGGTTTGCGTGTGCCGGTGATGGACCGCATTTGACGAAATCATTTCTCTTTTATGCCTCTTTCCAAGCTGCTTGGCTCGTTTCCGCAGACAAGGAGCACGGAAGCGTGCCATGCGTCACTCGGCCATCGAACTTCCTTCGCTCGATATTATTTTGAAGGACAACCCCGGCTGGCTTGATGAGGCAGTCGATACGGTGGAGGCGGGCCGGATTATCGGCTTTCCAGCTTGCACCCTTAATACCTGGCGCTGCCGCGGGGGCGGACCTCCGTTCATCAAGGTGGGCGACCACGCGGTGCGCTATCAGCGCCGGTCGTTGTTTCAGTTTCTGATGGAACGGTGCCGTATCAATACCTCGGACCGCGGCCATGAGTGAAACCAAATCCATCTCCATTCGTCTCGCGCCCGCCGAAATCGAACAGCTTGAAGCCCGCGCCTTGACGTTATCCGCCAATGTTGCCGCCGTGGCGCGTGACCTGATCCGCACAGGCCTCGTGGGCGGCGACAACAAAGGCCTGGCGGAACAGTTGATGTTGATCGACCGGCGGATCGTAAGTTTGGAACAGCAGGGCCGCGATATGAACACCAAAGCCGATACCATCGACCAATCGGCGCGCAAGCTGCTGGCCATGTTCGACGCGCTGCTCAAGGTGCTGACCGTCGAGAATACCGGGAGGGTGCCATGATCCGGCGCCTGAAAATGATCTCGTTTCTTGTCGTGCTGGTCGGATTCGCGGCGCTCGCGGGGACCTACAAACTCGGTTTCGAGCTGTGGCCACCGACGGGTTTGTTTGCCGATGGACGGATAGCTTTGTTTCCCGCGGGCGATGCGCCGTTCTGTTTCAAGCAACGGGCCTTGGCGTTGGTGGCCGACCGTGGCGCTGAGCAAAACTGGCAAGCCTGCAAGCAATACTTTGCGCGCTATCGCGCCCTTGCTGCCTTCGATTGGCGTGCCGACGCCGTCTTCGTCAGCGGGGTGATCGGCTTGCTGGCACTGTTGGGCTTTGCGCTCTGCATCCGTCTGGAACGTCCCCACTTCAAAGTCGTCCGAGGCGCGCATTTGCATACGGGATCGGCCGGGTTGAAGGGGTTTAGCAAAGCATGCAGGAACGAATGCAAGGTGCACGGCTGCGGCCTGGAACTGCTGCCCAACATCGCCATCAGCCGCGACCGCGAGACAAGGCATTTTCTGATCCTGGGCAGCGTCGGCGGCGGCAAGACGCAGACCATGCTCAACCTCATGGCCCGGCCGCTCGCCCGCGGCGACGGTCTCCTGGTGCTGGACACCAAGGGCGACATGATGGCGGGACTTCCCGGTAATCCGGATGTGCTTCTCATTGCCCCGCACGACCAGCGTTCCTGGGTCTGGGATGTGGCGGCCGATTGCTGTGTCAAGCAGGACGCTCGGGAACTGGCTGCCCGGTTTATTCCCGCTTCAACCGATCCCATGTGGTCGCAGGCGGCTCAAGAAATCTTCGTGGCCTGTATCGCCCATTTGCAGGAAACCATGCCCCGCCAATGGGGTTGGGCTGATCTCGAAGCAGTCGTCAATGCCGATATCGCAATGCTGACGCAGTACGCCCACGACCATAACCCCAGTGCCGTGCGCCTGCTGAACCAACCGGACAGCAAAACGACCCTCAGCATTCTTACGACCTTTCAGACGCATATGCGGATTGTCTCGGTCTTGGCGGAAGCCTGGCCGGACAATTCGGCGAACCGCTTCTCGATTCGCCATTGGCTGCACAATCCGCCGCCGCACTGTCCGCTGATCCTCCAGCACGATCCGGGTTACCCAGAGCTCTCCCGTGTTTGGATCGGCAGCATGTTGGGCCTTCTTGCCTCGGCTGTCGGAAGCCCCACTTTGAGCGAAAGCACCGAACGCCGGATTTGGCTGTTCCTCGACGAATTCCCACAGTTGCCAGTCATCAAGCGGTTTCCAACATTCCTCGAATTGGGCCGGTCCAAAGGCATTGCTGTGGTCATCGGCGCGCAAGACACCGCCCAAATCCGTGCCGTCTACGGCCCTGACCAGACCAAGGCGTGGTTTGGTATGACCGGAACGAAGATCATCACCCGCATCAATACCAGTGAGGCTGCCGAGGACATCAGCCGCATGATCGGTGACCAGGAAATCGAGCGGCGCACTCAAAGCTCCACGCGCTCGGGTGGGCGCTTCAGCGTCACCGAAGCCATCCAGCGCGAATTGCGGCGGGTGATCACGGCCTCGGAATTGGGCTCCCGACTCGGTCCCACCAAGGACGGCGTGCGGGTCCTCGTCCTCGGTCTTGGCGATGCCGTTTACGAATTGGACCTTGCCTACATCACCCTGCCCAAGCTGCGCGCGCCGATCATTCCGGCAGATTGGACTCACATGCCGCCCGAACCACGCCCGCCGACAAGTGCAACTGGTAAAGGGCGGCCCCTGCCTTCCTTTGGCCTCAACAAGGATTTGGCGGATCGCATTCGCCAAATCATGCAATAGCCATGGTGGCCTCGATCTCTGCGCGGGGTAGTGCGAGTGCAGCGCTGGGATATTATGCCCACCTGCGCGCCGATGATTATTACACGCGCGGCGGCGAGCCTCCCGGACGCTGGGCGGGCGACGGCGCCGAACGCTTGAGCCTTCGCGGTCCCGTCACCCGCGCCGAATTTGAGGCGGCGCTCAACGGCATCGATCCCAAGACCGGCAATCAGCTTGTGCAACACGGCGGCCGCGGGCGCGAACATTCCGCCGGTTGGGATATGACCTTCAGCGCGCCCAAATCGGTTTCCGTCCTCTGGGCGCTCTCCAGCGAACAGGATCGCGCTGCCATCGAACAGGTCCACCGCTCCGCCGTCCTGGCCGCAACCCAGCATCTGGAACACACCGCTGCCTGGGCGCGCCGGGGCCAGGCAGGTAGTGTGCGCGAGCAGACTGCCGGGCTTCTCATGGCACAGTTCGACCATCACACCAGCCGCGAAACCGATCCCCAGCTTCATACCCATTCCTTCATTTTCAACCTCGCCCCGCGCCGCGATGGAAGCTGGGGGGCTATCGTCAGTAAGGAATTGTACAAAGCCCAAAAGGAAGCGGGCGCCGTCTATCGGCGGGAACTCGCCGGTGAACTCGAACGGTTGGGCTATCGGCTCGACCGGACGAAAGAGGGATTTCGCGTCGCGGCAATCCCCCGTGAGGTCGAAAAGATGTTTTCGAAACGGCGGCAGGCCATCGAGGAAGCCGCCCGCACGCACGGCTACCGGACGGCCAAAGGCATGGAACTCGCCACCCTGCGCACCCGACGCGCCAAAGGTGCAACCAACCTTGATGAACGCTTCAAGTCCTGGCAGGCGGAAGCAAAAGCGGCCGGATTCGAGCTGGGCCGCGAACAGCGCCAGCCCCTTCAGCTTGCAGCAGCAGCGCGATCTCCTATTGCAACATCCCAGGGTCGATCCGCTGCCCCCTCATCCGCTCGGACCGTGTCAGCCCCCACCGCTGTTGTCGCTCTCCTGAATACCGCGGCGCAGGTCGGCCAAGCCGTTCAAGCCTTGAATCAGCCCTCGGGGATGGGGGGCCTGCGGGTCAAGCTCCGCAACCGGGAAAACGAGAGGGAGTAACCGGCAAATGCCACTATCCGCCGTTGCACCGATCCCAAGCCCCCTGTCCGTTTTCCGGCCCGTGTCAAGGCCGCAAGCCGCACCGCGGTGGCGCAACGCGCCAGCCTTGCACACAGGCTGGGAAACGGAGAACCCGCCAGGATCGGAGCGACGGCGGGATGTGAGGTCAGCGGGTGAAATCACGCGGATCGTTCGTAAGCCGTTATTCCGCTGACGGTTTTTGTCCTGTCGTATCGCGCCTGTCAGCGCGGGTGATGCCATGTGAATTCGGCGGAATTCGGTGACAAAACAACGGGATGCCAGTGCTTTTCGTTCAATGAGTAAGCACCGTAGGTGCATAGGGTGTGAAGAAGCTATTTCTGTTTACCCATTCGATCTGCGCTTGGAAACGACCATAGGATGGAAAGGGGCAATGCCAATCGGCCGGGTCCGAAAGAAAGAGTCTGATCGCCTAGATAAACGACAAACGCCGTCCCCTTGTACGACCGGCCTGGGCCATCCGTGAGAAACCAATTGAGATGCCGGAAATCTTCCGCCGTTACGGAAGTTGATGCTTTGACTTCGAATAGAGCCAGTAAGCGTCCTGGCGCCTGCGCAACGATGTCAATTTCGTGGGGGGCTAAACGCCAATGGTATAGCTCCCAGTGGCGGTCCAAGAATGGGAGCGACTTTTCAAGTTCGCAGAAAACAAAGGTCTCCAGGATATGGCCCAGTGCGACAGGATCGGCGCCGACACCGAAGCTCTTGCTGTCTTCGCCGCGCAGCGCCGTCGCGCAGCCCGTGTCCATGAAATGCAGTTTCGGGGACCTGACCTCCTTGCGCGCGCCCGAGGCGGTCCATGCGCCTAGGCGATGGACGATTCCAAGGCGCGAAAGAACGTCAAGATACGTGTTGACGGTCTCTTTTCGTGTGCCGAGGGCGCTACAAAGGCTAGTTACATTGAGTTCCTCGGCGGTGCGATGGGCGAGTTGATTGATCATCCGGCGCAGGGCATCGGGGCGACGCACCTCGGCGACCGGCGCGATGTCGCGCTCCACAATACTGTCAATGTAGGATGCGTAGCGCCCGATACGGTCCCGATCACGAAGCGACCGAATTTCCGGAAAACCGCCACGGATGACAAGATCGACAGCATCCGATCTTTGAAATGATGCAGGCGACGGAAGGCGACGCGCAAGGACGCTCGGCTCGGCATCGACAACATCCAGCAGTCGGCATGGCCCCATACGCATGATTTCTGCAGCGCTCAATGGGCGCAGCGTCAGCGTTGAAACGCGGCCAGCCAAACTGTCGAGGGCCTTTGGCGTCGTGAAGACGTTCGAGGAGCCGGTTAAGACGAATTGGCCGGCGCGCCGATCTCTGTCCACAATTCGCTTCAGGGCGAGCGTAATTTGGGGTAGGCGCTGGACTTCGTCGATGACGATTGGCAACCCGGTTGGCCGGGTCTCTGCCGACAAAGTGTGGAGCTGGCCATAGGAATCGAGCGCCAAGGAAGCAAGGAGGGTCTCGTCATCGAGGTCGAGATAGCGGGCGGCTTCAACCATGTCCCTAACGAGCGTCGTCTTACCCGCTTGCCGTGGGCCAACAATGTTCAGCACACGCGTTATGCGCAATGTGCGGGTGAGGATTTCGGCGAGGTGGCGAGGAATAATGTCCATCGGCCGTTGACCTGAAAAAGCGCTATTAGCTATGAGAAAAATTGGCTATTAGTCAATCGGAAAAATAGCTATTAGCAAACCGCAAAATCGGCCGCGTATCCTGGCGGCCTAACACTTGCCTCAGTCGCTACCAGGACAAATTCACTGCGCTGCTTGGCGAAGCGGAACGACAACGCCCGTCTTTGCCTCCCCCATCAACTCCGCCGCGCGATTCGCCACGGCATCCGCCGCCGCCAGAAGAACAGCGTCCGCCGAATGGATATAACGGCTGGTGATCGACTGCCCCTTGTGCCCAACCAGCGCGGCGATAGTCGGTTCGCTGTAACCAAGATCGGCCGCAAGGCTGGCAAAGGAATGGCGCAGCACATGCGGCGTGATGTCGGAAGGCAACTCGCCCAATGCCGTGATGCGCGCGAACAGGCGGGGAAAGCCGCTCATGCGACCGTCACCGCGTGAGGCAATAAACACCAATTCGTTGGATTCATCGACGCTGCGAAGCACGTCACAGGCAGCGTTTGACAATGGCCGGACGCTGCGGCCGGTCTTGGTGTCGCCCAAGGTTGCCGTGCGGCGCACAAGATCAAGCTCCTGCCATTTGAGGCCCAACGCTTCTCCGCTGCGCCAGCCGGTGAGGATGAGGAAGCGTGTAACCGCGATTGCGGGGGACCAAATTTTGGCTTCTTTCGCCTTTCGCAAGGCATCGCCGAACGCCTTGTATTCCTGATCGTTCAAGCGCCGCTCGCGATGGCCATCTGCGAAACGGACAACACCATGCACGGGATTGTCTCTGCATATGCGATGGCGCACCGCGTAGGTAAAGATCGCTCCGAGCAAGCCGAGGGTGCGGCTGGCCGTTCCCTTGCCGCCGCGCACCAAGGCCAAGCCGCGCTTCTTGGCGGTTTTGACGCGCGCCTTTGTCTTTCCCTCGGCGACCGCGTGCATGAAATCCTCAACATCCTCACGCGTCACGGCCGCAGCCTTCAACGTGCCAAGCAGCGGCTTGATATGGCGCTCGATGCGCCCTTTGTCCGTCGCCAAGGTGCTTGGCTTCTTGGCGATCTTCCGGCGCGTGAGCAATCGTCCGGACTCAGCATCCCTAATGTAGAGGTCGCACAACTCGCTGACGGTCGCGGCTTTGCGTTTGGTGGATTTTTGGTTAGCCGGGTCAGCCTTGTCGATGACCTCGCCCAGAAGCCGCTTGGCTTCCTCGCGTGCCCTGTCCGGCGTCCAGGGTGAGCCGTGACGGCCGATGGTGAACCAGCGCTGGCGGCCGTCGGTCGTACGGTATTTCAGGACGTAGGAAACCACCGCCCCCTTCTGGCGGCGGGCGCCGAAGCCGCCCACGACACCATCCCAGACGGTCTCGCCCTCGCTCAACTTCTGAATATCTCTGAGCCCAATCCGCTTTTCGCTCATGCGTGATCTCGATTTTTACGGCGTTGAAGGCGGCAAATAGCTACCAAAGTGAGTCGGTTTCCACTGCCCTAGCTACCACGCTTTTGTAGCTAAGCTGGCCTCTTTGCCCTTAAAGGCAGTGGTCAGCTAGCTACCACATAGCTACCAAAGTGAGTGCAAATGGTAACAAACTTGCGCAATCAAAGGCAATGGTCAACTGCACGAAATGCCGATAAAATATAGCTTATATCAATCTCCAGCAAATGCGAGCTACCACGCACAAAGCGCACATTTTGCCCTCCGAAGGCAGAGGTCAAGCGTTTTCGGATGCTAAGTAAAAGTGATATATGTAATGAAATCAATACTATGCGAGTCACAAGCATTTTGCTTGGAGCCCTCGAATTTTTCGCGTAAGCACCGCGTAAGCAAACCAGGGTGCGATGTGGCGTGGTGCCAATAGCGCCAGCGTAGCGATAGAGCGCTGATCGCCACGGAATGAATCCAAAAGTGATTGGGATTTGACCCGGTGCTGTGCCGTTGACCTGGGTCGGTAGTTGGGACTAGGTGAAGTTTAAGGGCACCCGTAGCTCAGATGGATAGAGCGTCGGCCTCCGAAGCCGAAGGCCACAGGTTCGAATCCTGTCGGGTGCACCATCATATCAAGAAGGAGTCAGCATCACTGACTCCAGACTTAATCTACGAACAGACGCAGCGTCTCTCGACGTTGTCTCAGGGCCTCGCGACTCGTGAGTAAGCCATCCCCTTCGTCCAAAAGGCGAATACATAAATAGTCGAGCTAAGTATGAGCTCAACACCTGCACGTAGGACGACCATACCCTGACAATTCGGCACCTTTTGGGAACATTCACGCTGTGGTAGCGTCCTCCGGCCCGATTCAATTGGCAGAGGGCTTGGTGCAGGGGGGACATTGGTGGGGGCACCAACAGAAGGCTTAATTTATGCTGGTGGCCCCGCAAAATCCTCCGCGGCAGGCCAATACTTTGGCTATTCTCTCCAGCAGACGCGCCTATGCCATCACCTTCTGAAAGCGCCAGATGGCGAGCATGTTTCCCTCGAGTACCTTGATGATGTGGCGGTCCATCACGCGGATGGAACTACCCTTCTCGAACAATCGAAGAGTGCGCCATCTGGCAATCCGGTAGCAGATCGAGCGGTTGATCTGTGGAAGACAATTGCTAACTGGACCGACGTTTGTTCTGAGGGCAAGGTCAATGCGCTGACGACACGGTTCCGACTCTATGTAGTCGTCCGTTAAAAACACGGAATGTGTTGCCCCGTTTGATTTTTCCGTGCGCCGGCAAGTATTCGATTTTGCAGGGTTGGGGCGGATAGAGGCCCGGAATCTTGCGATTTCGAGGAGCATTTTCCCGATTCCA
>JARLIR010000033.1 GCA_031291635.1 Rhizomicrobium sp.
GCGGCTTCGATATTAGCTTTGCTGGTAGGGGGTGCTCTGTCGGTAACCCCGGCAAATGCCCAAGCCAAGGACACGCAGACACTCGAAACGATCGTTGTGACGGGGCAACGGGCCGCTATCGAATCTGCTATTCAGCTGAAGAATAAGGCCGAAGAAATCATCGATTCGGTATCGGCTGAAGACGTCGGCAAGCTGCCTGATAACAGCGTCACCGAAGTGCTGCAGCGCATCGCGGGCGTCAACATCACGCGCATTCAGACCGGCGGCAACAGCGAAAGCTACACTGGCGAAGGCACCGGCATCACCATTCGCGGCCTGGATAGCGTCGTCAGCCAATTGAATGGTCGCGATTCTTTCAGTTCGGCCAACGGCAGAAACCTTTCCTGGGAAGACATCCCGCCGGAACTGGCGCAGGGTGTCGACGTCTATAAGAGCCTCGCGGCGTGGATGCCGGAAGGTGGCTTCGGTGGCGTCATCAACCTCAGAACTCGCCAGCCGTTCGATTTCGACGGCTTTACCGCTAATGCCTCCCTCACCGGTAACTATGCCGACTATGCGGCTGGTGCGCGCTTTGGCGGCGTCGGCCTGATCAGCGATCGCTGGCAGACCAAGCTCGGCGAGATGGGGCTGCTCATCAACGTCGCTTATTCCGATCTCAAGACCCGCGCCGACGGCATTCAGGTTTCGCCGTATGTCCCGGTGGTGTGGTCGCCCAACTATCCGTCCAGCGAATATCTTCCCTGGGTGAGCAGCTATAACTTACAGAGTGACAGCCCGACGCCCACAGCCTGCTCCGGCGACGCCACGAGAACCTGCCAGGAAGTCTACGTTCCGCAGGCCGTCAACTACACCCAGACCAATGATGATCGTGTTCGTACCGGCCTTTATGCCGCGTATCAGTGGAATCCGTCCGAGCGTCTGTCGCTGTTCGCGACCTTCTTTCGTTCGCGCTACAACGACAACACGCTGTCCCACACGATTTCCAACACGGTGTCGGGATATGTGGCGCTTGATCCGTCCAGCACCAACACGTTCGACAAGTATGGCAACCTGACCTCGTCGGTCGGCGGCCTCAGCTCCTACGCCTATCAGCAAACTAATGCTGCGGCTTATTTCGGCGTCAATGCCGGTTGGAACTATCAGAAGATTCCGTATCAGTTCCAGTCGCAGATGAGCCATCAGGTCAACCAGACGACCGACATCTCGACTGGCGGCGAATGGGATCCCACGGAGAATTTCATTCTGAAATTCGCGGCCCAGCACGTCGAATCTTTTGCCAAGAACATCGGCCATTGGGCTGACCTTTATGCCTTCGTTCCTGGTTATGGCATTAAGCTGAGTTCTTACGGCAATTCGGCCATGCCGCAATTGTCGTTCCCGGATGTCGATCTGACCAACGCCTCGCGTTTTGGTTGGAACGATACCATGGACCATTTGACCGCTGACGCAGGGCAGGAAAACGCTCTTTACGCGGACGGGATTTGGACAGTTGGTCAGAACTCGCTGATCCGGACGGTCAAATTCGGTGCAAAGCTCACAGACCGTACCGAAAACGACTGGGAGACGCCGTACAACTGGAAGCAGTTGACGCCGGCTTATGCCAGCGCCTTTGTCCAGAACGGCACCACCGCGGCGGGCAACCCTATTACCGATAGCAGCGGCGCCGTCGTGCCGCAGTATGACTCGTCGGGCCGGGTTATTCAGTGTTTCACGGTCTCGAATACTTGCTCGGCTCAGGGCATTTCGAGCGTCAATGCGATCAACACGGCCGGATCGACCAACCCCGCCTACAGCACGCTGGTTAACACTGGCAGCTGGTTCAACGGCCAGGTTGGCTTGCCCAATCAATCGTATTTCCCCTCGCTTAATCTGTTGCAGCAGAACTTCACCACGCTGCACTCCTACACCAATGGCTTGGGCGCGCCTGGCGACCAGGCGACTGCCGTCAGCTTTGCCCCTGAGAACCACAGCAGGCTGAAGGAAACCTCTGCGACTCTCTACGCGCAGGCAAACTTCGCCTACGACACTTGGCGGATGCCGATCAGCGGCAACATCGGCCTGCGTCTCGTCGCTTATAAGGAAAAAGCGGCTGGCGCTTTCGTGCTGCCGTACTACACGGCGCCGATTTCGCTGACGCCGGTCTCCAGCTATGCCGCTTGTAATGCGGATGGCAGCACACCGGGTTGCGTTACCCGGGGTGGCAATGGCGTCGCGAACGTCCTGCAGTTCACGGTGGCAAAGAGTTATCAGCCGGTGACGGGCAGCCACAGCCAAGTGGATGTGTTGCCGTCCCTCAACGTGCAGATCGTTCCGATGCCGGAAATGGCGCCGCAACTGAAGGTTCGTTTGGCGGCCTCGCAAGGCGTTTCCCGCCCCTCCTTCTCGCAGCTGAACCCGGGCGGTTCGGTCTCGGGTACCTATGTTGGTACCTATCAGGCCTACTTCAACGGTACTGTCGGCAACGCCAACTTGAAGCCGGAAAAAGCCGAACAGTTCGATGCTTCGATTGAGTACTACTTCCAGACGGGCGGCCTGATCCACTTCTCGCCGTTCTACAAGCAAATCCACAATTACATCGCGCAGGGTTCAAACCTGCAAAGCATCACTTTGCCAGCGGTTGTCGCTGGCGGTCGTACCGATCAGGGCACGATGGGTTGCACAGCGCCGATCACCATCGGCGAGAGCTGCCCGCAAACGGTGCAGGCTGCGATGATCCAGTGGGTCAACGAAAAGCAGAATGCCATCGTTCGCGGCTTCGAAGCTGGCGTGCAGAAGTATTTTGACTTCCTCCCCGATCCCTTCAACGGCTTCGGCGTGGATGCCAACTACACCATGCTGTCGAGTTCGCAGCCTGGCGCTCTGGCCTATGACATGAAGGGCAATAAGATCAACGGCCTACCGATGGTCGGTCTGTCGAAGAATACCTTCAACATCGCAGCAATGTACGACAAGGAGCCGGTCTCAATCCGCCTCGCCTACAACTGGCGTGACGACTTCCTGGTTACGTCGGCGGCCTACCAGACCACGAACACCTACAACTACGCGCTCAACCAAGCGGCCACTTCCAACGGCGTGATGCAGGGAACGGTCGTGCACTACTCGCTGCCTGTCTTCCAGTATCCGATGGGCACGCTTGACGCCAACTTGACGCTGACACTGACGGACAACGTTCAGTGGACGTTCATGGCTTCGAACCTGACGAAGACGGTCGCCCGTTTGTACATGGGCGTCGGCGATCATCGGGAAAACCGCAGCTGGTACACAGCCGATACGCGGTATTCGTCGCAACTGCGCGTGAAGTTCTAGGGAAACCAGTTCGCGGGTAGAGCGGTGGCCTTCGGGTCACCGCAGCCTGGGAGGAAAAAATGTCGAAGACGTATACTCAGATCATTCGTAACCAGCTCGGTGTTACCGTGAGCGCGCTAGCACTGGCAGCCGCTTTCGGAGCTCCCGCAGCGGCGCAGACCTATCAAACCACGACCGGTTTCCAAACGGTCACGATCGACACGGCATTCGCGGCTCAATACAAGATCTTTGAGATCACGAATGGCACCAAGGGTTGGATCGTACCGAGTTGGGCCCAGCAGACTTGGGCTGTCGGACAAAACACTGCCATCACACTCAGTTCACCCGGCGGTGCCTCCAATATCTCGACCCTGAAGCCTTGCGCAAACGGCTCGTTGGCTTACAGCTCGAGCTCTTGCCTTGGCGGCGCTCCGCTTATCCAAGTGGATAAAGGCGGCACGCTTGTTCTCGGTGGTCAACAGACGAACAGCAGCATTGTTGGCGGCTATGGCTTTGAGAATGCCATCCATGCCGATGGTGATGTCGACATCCAATACGCCGGCCCGCCCCAGTCCTGGGGTACGCCGACGCAGCAGATCATCGGTATCAACAGCTTCCTCGGCAACATCACGATGGAGCAGAACGCGACGGCGACCTTCGGCCTCAGCTGGGCGAAGGGCTTCACGACGTTCGGCCCCAACACCAGCATGACCTTGGCTACCGGCTCAGTGTTGGATCTTTGGCAGGATTCCGGCCCGACCTCGACGCTCGTAATGGGCGGTGCGGTGGGTGGCACCGGTACCTTGAAGCTGGATAGCGGCACCTTGGTGATCAACGGTTCCAACACGGCTGCCAATCCGTTCACAGGCACTTTGACGGTCAGTCCGGCCCAGACGCTCGTGATCGGCGATGCCACGCATGCCTCGGCCGTGTTCGGCGATCCGGCGCATCCGACTGCCAACACGCTTGCTATCACCGGCACCACGGCTGGCGCACCGATCCTGCGCGGCTTGGGCACGATCGACGACGTTGTCGCCAACGCCGCCGGCACCGTGCAGCCTGGTTATGGCGGCACTTTGGGGACATTGACCGTTGCGGCCTATACCCAAAACGCCACGGGCATGCTTAAGGTCGAAGTCAACCCGACCACGAATTCCGCTCTGCACGTACTCGGCAACGCCACGCTTGGCGGCACCTTGAACGTCACGGTGGATCCGGGTTCGTATTCGACGAAGATCTACAACGTCGTTCAAGTAGACGGCACGATGACGGGTGGCTTCACCTCCATCACCACCAGCAGCTCTGTCGCTGGCGCGATCGCCGCCGTGACCAAAGGCACCAATGGCTATCAGGTTGTGACCGAGGTGGTGCAAGGCGCCGCCGCGACCGCCCCGATCGTCAACGGGCATTTGGTGTCTGCCAACCGCCTCAGCAACACCTACTTCGTCAGTTCACTCTATGACCAAGTTGCGGTGGATTCGCCGCGTAACGCTGAGCAAATCGGCCGCAACAAGTACGTCTGGATCGAAGGCTTCGGCCGTCATTCCAGCGTGTCGCGTAACGACATCGGCTACCACACCACCACGGAAGGCGTCACTGCCGGGGCGGAGTATCGAACCGAAGCCAACACCACGGTTGGTCTGGCTGCGTCTTACTCGAGCGAAACCTTGAGAGCCAAGGGCGCCAGCACGGCCGACATCGACACTTGGCACGTCGCGGCTTACGGCGGCACCAATCTGCAGTATATGCGCATTGATGGCGTCTTGTTCTACAACGGCTACGACACAGCCACGAAGCGCGACTTCGGCGCGACGGGCGTCGCCCAAACGAGTCCTGGTGGCTACGCTTATGGCGGCTCCGCTCAGGTCAGCCTGCCGCTGTTCCGCGGTTTGGTGACACCGTACCTGCGTGGGATCGCGTCGCGTCAACATCTCGATGCTTCGGTTGAGACGGGCGCTACCTTGCTCGACCTGCGCTACAACGCCACCAACGCCAACACCTTCGTCGGCGATTTTGGCCTTCGTATCGATCCGTTGCGTTCCACTCCCGAGAGCAAGACCAAGGTTTTGGTCACCGTCGCTGTCGAACATGACTTCTCCAAGCTTGGCGAAAACGTCACCGGTCTGTTCCCGGTGGATGCTGGCCAGACCTGGAATTCCTACTGGAGAGGCGATTCCGAGAACACCGCCATCCTCGCCTTGGACGTTGCCCGCAAGGTTACGGACAAGATCGAGATTACGGGTCACGTGAATGGCCGCGCCTCGCTGTACCAGACCTCGGGAGAGATTTCTCTCGGCGCGCGGTATCGCTTCTAAGCAACCAATTACAGCGGCCCTCTCCTCTGTAATTCGCAACTGACTATGGGCTGGCAGGGTTAACCTTGCCGGCCCATTTTTTCTGCGATGAGAGC
>JARLIR010000206.1 GCA_031291635.1 Rhizomicrobium sp.
CCTGCAACTTCTGCGATGGCGCCAGCGGCGAAGAGAATGCGTCCGCTAGCATCGATTTCCAGCAGTAAATCAGCATTCGCGAACGCGAAGCCCAACAAGCGGCGGGTATCAGAGATCATGAGGGCTCAGCAAAGCGTGCGCCCGATCATGCGTCCCCAACCCTTGCCTGAAAGTAAATTGGCTTGCGCGACAACCGTCTTAATTCTGTTCGGGTTCGCTTTGCTTGGGTTTGTCGCCATCGCCGAACAGCCAGTTGAAGAAACTGCCGGTCTTCTTTTGCTCTTTTTGCGGCTCGCCGTTGGAATCGAATGTCGGCGTCTTGTTGACCGCCGCTTCGTCATCCGAGGAGAAGGCTTTCTGATCGGTCAGCTCCATGCCGTCTTCGCTGACCGCTTCTTGCGGCGGCGAGCGGTCGAGGCCTTTGACGGGCAAACCTTCTTCGGCGACTTTCATCACGCCTTTCCAGATTTGCGCCGGCAGCGTGCCGCCGGTGACATTCTTCATCGGTGTGGAATCGTCATTACCAACCCAGACGCTGGTGACGTAATCGGTGGTAAAGCCGACAAACCAGGCATCGTGATAATCCTGCGTGGTGCCGGTTTTGCCCGCGGCTTCGCGATCCAAAAGATTGGCCGAGAAACCGGTGCCGTGACTGACGACACCGAACAGCATCGCAGTCAGATCGCGATTGACATGGCTGGCCACCACGCGCTCGCCGGGCACATCTTTGCGCTTATAGAGCGTGCGCCCGTCGGGGCCTTTGACTTCCGTCACCATGTAAGGATGCACGCGCAAGCCCCCCGAAGCGAAGACCGCATAAGCGCTGGTCAGCTCCAAAGGCGTGACTTCACTGGTGCCCAGAGCCAAGGAGGCATTGGGCACGATCTTGGAGAGGATGCCGCAACGCTTGGCCGCTTCCACCACATTGTCGACGCCGACTTCTTGCGAGATCTGCACCGCAATGGTGTTGACCGAATGGGCGATGGCATCGGCCAGGGTGATGGTGCCGTAAGAGCGGCCACCGAAATTGGTTGGCGTCCAGCCATTGATCGAGATCGGCGTGTCTTCGCGCGTCTCCCAAGGCGTCAGACCGGCTTCCAAAGCGGCGAGATAGACAAAGGGCTTAAAGGCGGAGCCAGGCTGGCGATGGGCTTGGATGGCGCGGTTGAAGGTCGATTCGGTGTAATCGACACCACCGATCATCGCCACCACGGCGCCGTCCGGCTTCATCACCACCACCGCAGCTTCATGAGCATTGGCTTTGACGCCTGCCTTGCCGGTGATGACGCTATGGGCGGTGCGCCGCGCCGCATCTTGAATCTTGGGCATCAGCGTGGTGCGCACGGTGAGATCGCCGCCGACCGGCTGGCCGCTGGCCAAGGCCACGCGCAGCGCTTCTTCGCGGGCCGCATCGAGGTAATAGTTGCGCGCTTCGCTGGTGGCGCGATCGACCACTTGGGCCGGATTGTCATGCGCTTCTTTGCTTTGTGCGGCGGTGATGGCGCCGGTCTCGACCATGGTGCCGAGCACGGTATCGGCGCGCTGTTGCGCCGCCGCCAGATCGCGGCGCGGCGAGAACACCGACGGCGCCCGCGTCAGCGTCGCCAGCATGGCCGCTTCGGAGAGCGTCAGCTGGCGTGCCGATTTGCCGAAATAGATATGCGCTGCGCCATCAACGCCATAAGCGCCAGAGCCGAGATAGATGCGGTTGAGGTAAAGCTCCAGAATCTGTTTTTTGGAGAGCGATTTTTCCAGCATCGCTGCATCGGTCAGCGTCTTCCAGCGCCTTGTGAAGGTGCGGGCTTGATTGGTGTAGAGAATTTTCGCCGTCTGCTCGGTGATGGTCGAACCGCCCGCCACCATATGACCGGAGCGCAAATCCGAAACCAAGGCGCGCACGATGCCGCGCGGATCCACCGCGTGATGGTCGTAGAAGCGGCGGTCTTCCATGGCGACAAAGGCGGCGGGCAAATAGGCCGGCATGTCTTCCAAGCGCAGACGCTCGCCCACAGCCGCACCACGGCGTCCGACAACCTCACCACTGGCATCCAAGAAGGTGAAGGCGACCGGGCGGTTGAGGGCGTACAAATCTTGGCTCATGTCGAGCGGCGGCGCCACCAGCCCGAGCACGATGGGCAGCAGGAACAGGCCGAGCAAAGGCAGCGCCAGAACCGCGACCAAGCCGACGCACAGTCGCAGCAGAATGCGCTTATGCGCGATGAGGAAGCCGCCCAGGCCTTCGATCGCGTTACCCGATTTGCGGCCCATAAACGCTATCCTTTTTGCGAGGCGGATTGTGGTGGCTCAATTTTGGGGCCGTTTCAAGACAAAGGCGGATTAACGCCCTGTCAGAAATGCGGCAAGGGCGCCTTAACCGGCACTGCCGGGGACTTTTCCCGCCAGAAAGCGGGCTAGCGCCGGGCCGGTCACAGTGACGGCGAGGAAGCGGACCATCTGCATGGTCATGACAAAGGGCATGTCGACTTTGCTGGAGGCGGCGATGATGGCGACCGAATCCGCCCCGCCCGGGCTGGTGGCGAGATAGGCTGTCAAAGGATCGATGCCCGTCAGCTGCGAAAGCAGGGCGCCAAAGCCAGCGCAAAGTGTGATCAACACCAGGATGGAGAGCAGCAGCCGTGGCAAGGCCCGCATGGCGTAAAGCAAAATCGCGCGGGTGAAGCGCAGGCCAATGCTCCAGCCGAAGACGGCATAGCTGAGGGCCAACAGCCAAGGCGGCAGCACCACAGGATGATGGCCGATATTGTTCATCAGCCCGGCCACCACCATCGGCACGATCAGCCCGCCGGCCGGAATTTTTAAGCGATGGGCGACAAAGCCGCTGCCCAAGACCAAGATCAGTGTCAGGGCAAAACCGGCGTGGTCGAAGGCAGGAAACCAGTTGATGGCAGGCGGGGTATGGCCGCCATGAGCCATCACCAGGCTGGCGATCAGCGACGCCGTTCCGGCCACACACATCACCCGCAGATATTGCATGAAGGCGACCAGGCGGACATCGGCACCGAAGGCTTCGGCCATCACCACCATGGTGGAGGCAGCCCCGGGTGCCGAGCCCCAGATGGCGGTGGTGCCGGGCAGCACGCGCCAGCGCGTCAAGAGCCAGCCCAAGCTCGCCGCCGCCAGCAAGGTCGAGCCGACGCCGAACAGCAGCACCGGCCATTCGCGGAAAATGTCGCCCAGATGGCTGAGCGGCAGCGCGCGGGCGATCATCGCCCCGACCAGCGCTTGGGCGGCGAGATAGCAGGGATTGGGCACCCGCAAAGCCGCGCCTGCTGCCGAAATTGCGATCCCCGCGATCATCGGGCCCAGCAGCAAGGCGGCTGGCAGATGCAGCGCTTCCAGCGCCAAAAGCAGCAGCACCGAGCCTGCCAACAGCACGGCCCATTGCGCCGGCTTGTGCGCAAGCCGCATCGTCGGGGTTGGCAGGGGAACACTCATCCCGGCCTTGTCCTGCCTGTTTGGCGCCAATGCAAGGCGCGAAGTTTCGCCCTCTTGATCTTGCGCCCGCTTCCAGCGTCTTTCTGCCCGTATGGAAGCCTTCTTCGTCGCCCTTTCCGTCGTGGCCACTGCCGAGATCGGTGATCGCACCCAGCTGCTCGCCCTGATGCTGGTGTGCTGCTATCGCCAGCCTTGGCCAATCTTGGGCGGCATCGTGGCCTCGACCCTGGTCAATCATTTGGCGGCGGGCGTGGTCGGCATCCTCCTGGCGCAGTGGCTGACGCCGCGGCTTTTGGACGGCATCGTCGCGGTCAGCCTGATGGGCATGGCGGGTTGGACCTTGATTCCAGACAAGGAAGGCGCGGCGCCCGATCGCACCAGCCGCAATGTCTTCTTCACCACCCTCTGGCTCTTCTTCTTTGCCGAAATGGGCGACAAGACCCAGATCGCCACCATGGCTTTGGCAGCGGGCTATCATAATCTTTGGCTGGTGGTGGCAGGCTCAACGCTGGGGCTGCTCGCCGCCAATACGCCCGTGGTGTTCCTCGGCAATGCTTTTGCCGCGCGTCTGCCGCTGAAGACCATCCGCCTCGCCGCCGCCTGTTTGTTCGCGGTCCTGGCCGTGGTGTTTGCGCTGCGCTCAACGGGACTGTTTTAAGGCTGGTGTTGTCCAAGACTATACAGTCCTGTCATCCCCGGCCGACCATCCAAAGCGCATCGCGCGGCGGATGGGAGGGGAAGGGGACCCAGGTGCTTACAGCAAAATAGTGTCGAAGACTGAGCAAGAGGGGCGCGTCGCTTGCCGCATCACGCCTGTGTCATCTCCTGGCTTGCCTTCCCCTCGACCCGCTCACTCGCGTTCGCGTTTCTCGGCCGGGAATGACAGCGCCGCTAGTTAAAATGCGAACGCCGTCGCGCCCAAAGCCACGCCGACCGCGGCCAGCGCCACGCCGCACTGCCACAGCCAATGTTTGCGCGTCACGATGGAGACGGTGGAGAGCGCGATGGCCACTTCAAACAAAGTAGCGGCAGCCGACAGCCAGTGATGGCGCTCTTCGTGATGACGGCTTTCGGCCACCAGATTGCTGCGCGTGGTCTCGGCATCGACGGCACGCTTGCGCACCGAAGCTTGCTTGCTGGTATGGTCCTTGGCGATTTTGGCGTAGTCCGCCGCCTTAGCCGGGTTAAGGTCGCCTGCGATGGTATAAAGATGGCGCTTGATGCTATCGGCTTCGTATTCGCCCCAAGCGTCGGTGGCTTCATCTTGGCTGAGCGTGGCTTCACCAGTGGTGGCGAGCGCCTTGGTGGTCTCTAGCGCCTCGAGATTGCCAGCAATGGCCGCCAGCACCGCCAGCCCCGACACCATGATCGCCAGCCGCGAGACAAAGCGGTCGTGGCCGCCTTCATGGGCCAGATGTTCGGTATGCTCATGCGCTTCCAGCGGTGCGTCGTGCATCGGCCAACCCTATCCTAACGTCGAGAAGCTGCGAGCTTAAGCCAACACACCCGGGCAGGACAACCGCAGGCTTGGCTTTGGCGGCGGAATAGTGGGCGCGGCGCTCCGCTTTAATTGATGCGCGATACCCGTCCGTCCGTGAGCACAATGCGGGTGCTGCCGTAAATCCACATTTCCATGTTTTGTTGGGGAATGCGGTCGGGCGTGTGGTCGGGTTCGCCGCGGGATTCCAGCAAAGCCTGCCGTGTCATCCCCACCTCTATGCGATGCTCTTCGACCGCCGTGCCGATCCTTTCGCCATATTTTTCGCTCAGCGCCCGATGGTGCGCCTTGCGCTGGGCCTCGATCGCAGCGATTTCCTGCAGCCGCTTTTGCTCGGCGGCCTCGGCCTCCATCTGGCGCTGGCGCTCCAAAGCCGCTGCCTCTTCGCGCTCGGCTCTTTCGCGGGCTAGCGCCGCATCGCGTTCGGCCTGTTCTTGCTCTTGGCGCAGTTGCTCCGCCCGGCGCGCCTGGGCCACCATTTGGGCGCAGGAATTGACGTAATCATAAACGCGGTTATCGCGCGGTCCAATCCCTTGGTTGCCGAGGCCGCCTGGTGAGATGTTGTAGCGCCGCACCAGGCATTCGCGTGTTTCCGGTTCGACGTTCGCCCAATCTTTTCTGGCCTTGTCGATCATCGCGGCACCGATGAGGGCGCCCAAAATGCCGCCAATGGCCTGCGCCGTATCGTCGTCGTTGTTGGCATAGGCCGGTGGTGCCATCGCCAAGCCCGCCACCACAAGCGAAGCCGCGATCAGCGTCGTCAGGCCGATGGCCTTGACGGGATGTGTCCGTTTCATAATTGGCAGCCCCCGCTCACGGCGTTTTGCGTTTGTCGTTTTCCAAGGTGTCGCGCATGGCGCGTGCATGACTCTCGATGGCTAAGAAGGCCAGCAGGAGCGAGATGAACATGAAGAACACAAAGGCTCCCCCCGCCACCCAAAGACTGCCGTTGCGGCTTGCTTTGGCCAGGAAGTGGGCGATATCGGCATTGCCCGCCAATCTCGCGTTTTCCAATCGTGCGGCGAGTTGCGCGTTTTGCGCCGCAGCTTCCTTGCGCACTTCGCTCGCCCAGCCATCGCAAACGCCGTCATAGAAGGGCGGCAAGGTCTCCAGCGTAAGGCGGCTGCGGGCATGCTCGAAGGCGCGGCGGAAGTTGGCCACGAAAATCAGGTTGCTGGCATCCGCACCACATTGGCGCGGCACCCGCAAAGCTCTGTTGTGAACATCGAAGAAGCGCGGCGAATGGCTGGGATCAATAACCGTCGCAATGTCGACGGCCAAGGATTCGAGCGGCGAGACCGCGTGATCGGGCCGCTCCACCACCGTTCCCGGCGGCGCCACAAATACCACCACCTTGATCGTCGCTGGCGGTGAAATGTTGCGATAGGCATCGCGGGCGACGACGCTCACCGCGTAACTGTGAACGTCGGCGTTCTTCAAGGTTTCGAGGGCGTGGTTGATTTGCGCCACCAGCAATGGCGAGGGACGCAAGCCAGAGCGCCCCTTTACCGAATCCGCCAAGGTCTTATCGAACAGCGCGGCATCCGGCCCGCCGACAATATCGAAATCATCCGGATAGCGTCCCAAGGCGTTGGCGCTGTCGGCATCGAAGGCGCCGAGAATCTCGTTGCCGCTGAGGGGGCTGGAAATGGTCCGGTCGATATTGAAAAAGCGAATATTGTGCGGCGGCGCCAAATGGGCATCGACCAAAGCAAGGTCAACCGAGGATTCGTTTGCCGCATAGCCTGCTGGAACCGCAACCTGTTTGGGCGGAATGAGCGTGCCGAATTGGAAAAAAGCAGCGCCGCCCAAAGCAATCACGACGGCCAACAGGCTTAGAGCAGCCACCACCAAATACAGAATGCGCGCGGCCGACAAAACCAAGTCGCCACGTCCTATGCGGTCGATGCCGCGATTCGCATTTTCCATTGTTCCCCCCGGAAGCCTGAAGGCGGTGAGTGAACCACCATCGTCACGCAACGGAAAGGGGAAAAGCGCGCTGCGCCACAGCGTGACTTGTAAGTCTCGTTATCACGCGTGGCCTATCGCTTTTATGGAAGGCGTTTTGTTTTGTGTATGCGAAACAAACACTATGCGACTGCACATCAATCGTCGTGCAAACCGCCTCAGGGGCAGGTGACGATGCGGCTGGGGATGATCGCGTCTTCGTCGTGATACCAGCTGGCGCAGACGCGGTGATAGCCATCGGCCACGATCAGCGCGATGCCGCGGCTGGCATCACCCCGCACCAAAAGCACCGGCGACAGCTTCTTGCCGTCCGCGATCTTCTGCAAATTGTTGGCGACGAAGAAATTCTCTTTGGGCAGGATGGCAAGGTTGCTGGCGCGCAAAATGTCTTTGGCTTTGCGCCGGATCAGTCCGGTCTTGCGCAGCTTCTTGACCAAATCTTCGGCTTGTTTGGGCTGGAAAACCAGCGAGAGGTAATCTTCCGCCGCCGGATAATCATGCTCCTCCGGCTCGTCCATCCACAATTGCGCCTGCTCGGTCTTTTTGGCCATCGTCACGCCCTCCTCTTCGCGCGGCGAGCTTAGCATCAAGCGGCCGGCTGCGTCAGGGGCGGCGCAAATCAGGGCCGCTGCTGACCGGCAAATTTGTTGCGCTCTTGCGTCCAGCAAAGCCGAGTAGCACGAGAACGGCGCCCGCCGTCATCAGCCACAAGCTGAGAGGGTCGTGGCCGAAGGCGGGCGTGCCGCTGCGAAAGAGTTGATCGCAGGCTTGGCTGATCAGCCCCGCCGCCAGCACGCCGCCGCCGAGCGCTTGGACGGGGTTGCGGGCATACCAGAACCCCAGCAAAGCCACAGGAAAGCTAGCCGCCACCAAGCTATGGGCCAGCGCGGTGTCCGGGATATGCGCCCACAGGGTCGCTAGCAAAGACAACGGCAGCAAGGCAGCGGCCAGCTGCAGCGCCATCAGCGCCACCAAGGTCATGGCGGCGGCGCGATAAAACTGTCGCTGATGCCTTTCATAGGCAGCATCCAGGCCGCCATAGCGCCGTCGCGCGTGAACGAGGCGTTCGCCGATCATCCAGGGCAGGGTGATGCCAACCCCCGCCACGATCCAACTGGAGAGCACGATGCCAGCGACCAGCATAACGGCGATCACAGCAAAGACGACGAGTGCTTCGCGCGGCCTGATGTCGTCATCGCGGCCCAAGAAAATCGTGGCGACATCGCCGAGCCCGCTGACGAGGTTCACGACGACCTCTAATGCATCCAGCATACCCACGCCTCCCTATTTCAGGGATATGGGGAGGCTGCTGCAGTGGTTCAAGGGCTCGCCACCAGTTGGAAGGCGGAAAGATCGAGGCCGAGGCGGGCCCTTGTCGCTTCGCTGATTTGCAAAAACACCCGGTCACCATCTTTGGCGAGGCGGCGCAGCAGTTTTTCCAGATGGCGGCAGTATTCATTCGGCAGGCTGTCGATGCTTAAGATGATGCTGGCTTGGCTTTGCTTCAGCAGCTTGCTCAGTTGCGGCGCGCTTTTGCGGAAGAAGGCCAGATTCATCTCCTGGCCGATGTGAATGTTGAGGCTCTGGCGGCTGATCCAGACTTCACCTTGGCGCAGGGTGCGCGCCAGCTTGGCTTGCACCGCATCGAGCAAATCGGGCGCCGTCCACAAATGATCGCTGGCGAATTTGCGCATCGACAGGCCCGCAATCCAATCGGCTATCATGGTCGGCACCAGCGCAGGGCGGCTGAGCGGCAGGCTGCGGCAGAAGTGAAAAATCCGCCGCGGCCCGCCCGCGAAGATGCCTTTGCTGAGCAGCCGCCACACCAGCCCCAATGTTTGCGCCGTGGTAAAGCTGTTGCGGCGGGCGCCTTGGCCCATATAAGCGAGCTTGTTCTTGATGCGCGTAGCGATGCCGCGATCGGTGAGAAGGCGGCGATACACATCGGCGTAAAGCCGCGCGATAGTCTCTTCGCTCATCGTCTTGTGGATGACATTGCTGCGCACCCGTGTGTTGTCGCTTTCCTCCATGCCTTCGCGCAGACGGCCTTCGCGTTTGAGGCGCTCATAAAGCGGCGTCTTGGGCAAAGCCGAGAGCAGCCCGATCATCGCGGTCTGAATGCCTGATTGGCTGATGAACTGATATTGCTGTTCGAAGCTGGCGGGTGTGTCGTTGTCGAAGCCGATGATAAAGCCCGCCAGAACCTCAATGCCGCGCCCGTAAAGCCGCCGCACCGAGGTCAGCAGATCCTCGCGCAGATTCTGCGTCTTACCGGTTTCTTTGAGCGAGGCGGGATCGGGCGATTCAATGCCGATGAAGACCCAATGAAAGCCCGCGTTCCGCATCAAAGCCATCAGCTCTTCGTCTTGCGACAGATTGATCGAGACTTCGGTGCCAAAGGCAAAAGGCCAGCCATGGGCGCGTTGATAATCTGCGATGAAGGCGAAGAGTTTTTTGGCCTCCTTCTTATTGCCGATCATATTGTCATCGACAAAGAAAATGCTTTGCACGCCGCGGGCGCGAAGGGCATCGAGTTCGGCGCCGATCTGCGGCGGCGTTTTCATCCGTGGCTTGCGCCCGAACATCACGATGATGTCGCAGAATTCGCAAGTGAAAGGACAGCCGCGCGAATATTGCAGCGTGGCATTGGAATAGGCTTTGAGATCGAGCAGATCGAAACGCGGCACCGGCGAATGGCACAGCTCCACCGTACCGGTCTCGCGATAGAGCGGCTTGGGCCTGCCCGCTGCGAAGTCGCGGCAAAATTCCGGCCAGATATATTCGGCCTCGCCCGAGATCACGCTATCGGCCAGGCCTTCGTAATTCTCTGGGCACAGTGACGCCGCCGCGCCACCCACCACGACATAAGCACCAAGGCCGCGATAGCGCGCCATCAGTTCCTTCTGCCGCGACGCCTGCACGCCCATGCCGCCGATGCCGATGATGTCGGCGGCGATGGCTTCCGGCAGCGCTTCGATGTTCTCATCGATGATGCGCACATCCCAATCGTCCGGGCATAAGGCGGCGAGGGTGGCAAGGCCGAGCGGTGGATTGACGGCGCGTTTACCGGGCAGGATTTCATGCACCGCCCATTGGAAACTCCAGAAACTTTCCGGCGTTTTCGGATTGATCAGCACCAGCCGCATCGTCATCCCCCCAAAGCAACCGCAGGTCAGACCTTGCGGGCGTGTTGTGTCAAGTCCACGACGTTGACGGGGCGACACGCTTGACCGGCGCGCTAGGGCTTTGTATTTAACCGTCAAGTTAAATAGGAAGCCGCGATGCCTGCCGCGCCCAATCCTGATGCCTTAAGCGCCACCTTTGCGGCGCTGGCCGATCCCACCCGCCGGGCCATTCTGGCGCGGCTGGCCGAGCAGGATATGGGGGTCGGTGAATTGGCGGAGCCTTTTGCCATCTCGTTGCCCGCAATTTCGAAGCACTTGAAAGTGCTGGAGCGCGCCGGGCTGGTCAGCCGCGGGCGGCAGGCGCAATGGCGGCCTTGTCATCTCAAAGCCGAAGCCTTGCAGCCGGTTGATCAATGGCTGGCCCATTATCGCGCTTTGTGGGAAGCGCGGCTGGATCGTCTCGATGCTTATCTTGCCGAACTGCAAGCCGCGCCTGCCGCCAAAAAATCAAAGGAGAAGCCCCGTGCACGACGCAAATCCTAACGCCGCCCGCATGATTGTCACCACGCGCATTTTCGAGGCGCCCCGCGCCTTGGTGTTTGATGCTTTCAGTGATCCCGGCCATCTGGCGCGCTGGTGGGGCCCGAATGGTTTTCGCACCACCACCAGCGCATTCGAATTTCGCGTCGGCGGCGTCTGGCGCTTCGTCATGCACGGGCCGGATGGCCGCGATTATCCCAACTGCATCACCTTTAAGCAGATCAGCGCGCCGCAGCGTCTGGCCTATCACCATGGCGATGGCCAAGAGGTTGAGGCGATCAGTTTTGAGAATGTCCTCACCTTCGAGGATTTGGGCGGCCGCACGCGCCTGACCATGGAAGCCACCTTCCCCAACGCCGAACTGCGCGAGCGCGTCGCCCGCGAGCACCACGCGGTGGAAGGCGCCGTGCAGCACTTAACCCGCCTGGGGGAATTTTTGCAGGCCGATGTCTTCACCATCAGCCGCCGCTTTGCCGCGCCGCGCGCGTTGCTATGGAAGCTGTGGACCGAGGAAGAGCATCTGGCGCGCTGGTGGGGCCCGAAAGGCTTCGAATGGCTCTCCGGTACGCTCGATCTCAGGCCCGGTGGCATTTTTCACTACGGCATGAAGAGTCCGGACGGCAAAGAGATGTGGGGCCGCTTTGTCTTTCACGAGATCGCCGCGCCAGAGCGCCTCTGTTTCGTGAACAGCTTTTCGGACCCGCAAGGCAGCATCACTCGCGCCCCTTTCTTCGCCAATTGGCCGCTGGAGGTCTTCAATGTGATGACTCTGGCCGAAGACGGTGACGGCACCGTGCTGACCTTGCGCGGCGCGCCGATCAATGCCTCCGAAGACGAGCGCGCCCGTTACCGCAGCCACCACGCCTCGATGCAAGCCGGCTTCGGCGCCTCCATGGATGCGCTGGAAGCCTATTTGCAAGAGGTGGGGTAGGGGTGAATGGGAGATCGCGTTGCTAATCCAGCGCGGCCAAATCTTTCCGCAGGGTAGCCGGGGCAAGCGGTGCTGATCGCTTGTCTTCGGCGCTATCTTTATCCTTCTGTCATGTTCAAGAACTTTCAGCGTCCCCGAAAAACGATTATCACTAAGCCCGCAGAGACTGGGAGCAGGCCATGCACGTCACAGCCTATCTGTTTTTCAACGGCAATTGCGCTGAGGCGCTGTCGTTCTACGAAAAAGCCGTCGGAGCGAAATTGGGCGGCTCCTACACCTATGGCGCCTCGCCCGCGGCGGCCCATGTTCCGGCGGAGATGAAGGATAAGATCATCAACGCCTCTTTCACCATTGGCGACAGCGAGCTGATGGCCTCGGATTGCCCGCCCGACAAATGGTTCGGCAAGCCGACAGGGTTTTCGCTCACGATCGGAACCTCCTCCGTGGAGGAGGCCGAGAAAGTTTTCGCGGCTCTTTCCGATGGCGCCAGCATCACCATGGCGATGGCGCCCACCTTCTTTGCTGAGCGCTTCGGTCAGCTGGTGGATCGCTTCGGCGTTTCCTGGATGGTGATCTTCGAGAAACAGTGAGGCTGCGTCATGTCTAGAATCACACCCTTTCTATGGTTTGACCGCGAGGCCGAGGAGGCCGCCAAATACTACATCTCGATCTTTCCCCATTCGAAGATGGTGCAGGTCACCTATTACGGCGAAGACATGCCTCAACCCGCGGGCAGCGTGATGACGGCGGTGTTCGAGCTCGATGGCCAAATCTTTATTGCTTTGAATGGCGGCCCGAACCACCCTTTTACCCACGCTGTTTCGTTTGTGGTCAATTGTGAAACCCAAGCCGAACTCGATTCCTATTGGCAAAAGCTGAGCGCGGGCGGCAAGGAAGTGGCTTGCGGCTGGTTGACGGACAAATATGGGCTGTCCTGGCAGATTACGCCGGCCACGATTGGCAAGCTTCTCGATGCCAGCCATCCGGCCAAATCCCAAGCCGTCATGCAAGCGATGATGGGCATGGTCAAACTCGACATGGCCGCGCTCGATAAAGCTTACGCAGAGGGCTAAGGCAAAAGTGCAGCGCGACGGAAGCAGCGGCAGAGTCCGTTCAATCCTCTGTTCACCCCCGAGGATTCTGTCATGAAGCGTATCCTTCTGCCGTTCTGCGCCCTTCTGTTGATCGCTGCCGCACCCGCCACGCCGGGCGATGACCACTGCCACCGCATGGGCGGCATGTTTACGCCCGAGCAGCGGCTGATGATGCTGGCGGATGCCGAGAAGGCCACCGCCGATGGCAGTCTCGACATGAAAGATTATCGCGCCATGCAGCGCGACAAGTTGATGGCCATGAGCGCCGACAAGCGCGCCGCCTATTTCGCTGACCTGACCAAGCGTTGGGCTGCGCTGTCGCCGGCCGAGCAAGCCAAGCTGAAAGCCAGCGCCGAGCAGCGCCGCAAAGACCGCGAAGCCAAAGGCGAAGGCCATATGGGCGGCGACCACGCCAATTGTCCGCCGACGAAGGGCTGAGGCAGCGGACGTCACCCTTCCCTTGAGGGCCGGGGAAACGCCTATGGCCTCAATCCCTCTCTGTCATGGCCCGCAACAGCGGGCCATCCAGGTGGTGTAGCTCCGTTCTCAATGGCGTTATTCAACCATCTCCTTGTGCAGCCTTGCCGCGAGAGCTGGATGGCCCGCTGTTGCGGGCCATGACAGGGGGGCTAATTCGGAGCAGCGCTAGCGCCCCCCACCGCCTTTCCACACCCCCGCAGACCATGCATATTCGGATGGTTCTAAACAGCGGGGCGGGGCATGACGGCGGGTGTGACGGAGCAAAAGCCGGAGCTGATCAGCCCTTTGCCGATCTGGCTGATGGGTTTCGGCTGGTCTCCGGTCGGGGTCGGTGGGGCCGTCACCTTGATGGCGATGCCGCAGCTGCTCTCCGCCCAGCATGTGCCCGAAGCCCAGATCGCGGCGCTGACGGCTTTCGCGCTGGCCCCAGGCTTTGTCTGCTTTCTCTTTGGCCCGCTGCTCGATTGGCGTTTCCGCCGCAAAAGCTACGCCATTGGTTTTTTCCTGCTCGGCGGGCTCGGGCTGATGATGGCCCTGCTCTCGGCCGGTAATCTGGCGGTGCTGGCGTTTTGGGAGTTCCTCGCCCAGCTCGCTATCTCGATCGGCGCCAACGCGCTGGGCGGCTGGTTCTCCAGCCTGGTGCCGAAGAAGCAGGCGGGCGCGCTGGGGGCTTGGTTCACGGTGTGGAATATCGGAGCGGGCGGGGCCACCGCGATGGTGGCGGTGCCTTTGATCCGCGCCACTTCGCTGACCAGCGGCGCCATCCTCCTCGGCATCTGGTCGACGGCGGCCGTGATCTTGCTCGCCTTCTTGCCCTGCAAAGCCGCGGATGGCCGCTTGGCGCATGAAAGCATCAAAGCTTTTGCCAGCGATGTCGCCACCATCTTGAAATCGCGCATCGTGCTGTGGACGCTTCTTATCTTTCTGTCCCCAGTCGCGTCTTTCGCACTGACCAATGTGGTGGGCGGCTTGGGGCGTGATTTTGCCACCGGCGAAGCCACCGTCAGTCTGCTCCTCGGGATTGGTGCGATCTTCGCCGGCATCGTCGGCAGTCTCGCCATGCCGCAGATCGAACGCTGGGTGAGCCCACGCAATCTTTATCTCTGGCTGGGGCTGATCGGCGCCATCGGCAGTGCAATGGTGATCGTGCTGCCGCGCACGCCGCTCGGTTTTGCCATCGCTGCGATGCATGAAAACATTTTCCAGTCGGCGGGCTTTGCGGTGGCTTATGCCATCGCTTTGCGCACCATCGGGCCGGATGATCCTTTGGCGGCGACGCAGTTCTCGCTGCTGTCCTCGGCCATCTGCCTGCCGCTCACTTATATGCAGATCGCCGACGCCAATGGCTATGCAAGGGGCGGCGTCAGCGGCGCCTTCGCTATCGATGCCGTGATCAGCGGCGCCGCTTGCGTGGTCCTGCTCATCCTCTTCCGCCACTTCCGAAAAATCATTCCCCCGGGCTGAGGCGCTAGGGCAGGGTGGTGGCGAACGACCGTATCACCGGTTTGGACTCTGCCACGGTCACAAGCTTGCCCTCTTCGGTGCGGACTGTCCGCGGCGGCAGCGTGCCGCAATCGGGCGCCAGCCAATGGATTTGGTATTTCTCGACATGCGGAACCGCGGCCATCGCCGAGGACTGCCGGATGACGGTGAATTCGCCACGCTCCGGCGTTGCCGCGTCAAAGCTGAGGTGCAGGGCTGGCTCTCCCGGACAGCGCGCCTCCGCCGCAAAACCGGCGCGCGTGCTGATGACATGGAAATAGCTGCAGCGCGCACTCAAACCGGCCACCGCACCAAGCTGCTGGTCGCCGTCTGGCGCCACGCACATCTGGAACACCGGTCCGGGGCGCGCCAAAGCCTCATTCGAGGCGCGCCGCTGCACTTGCGGCAGCGTATTCATCGTACTGCGCGGATTGAAGACAGCGAGGTTGGAGAATTTGCGCAGCTCGTAAAGCCCTGGTCTGCCCGCAGGCATGGAGGGCGAGGTTTGTTGATAGCCCTTGGCCGCCATGCAGCGTAGGACATCGAAGGCGTCGGTGTTGCGCGTTGGAAAGGGCGGATCATAGCAATCGGTCTGATTGTGAACTTGCGGCGGTCCGCCCGGCGTGTCCGCATAATAGGACATATGCGCGGTGCACATCCCGCGGCTCACCGTCGTTGCATGCGCCACGCAGATATCGCGGTCATGACGGAATTGTTCGTCGTTGGTGTTGGCCCGCACGAAATTATACAGCGGATGGTCTTGCGCCAAACAGGCCGGGCTTACCAAGCCAACAGCGATACAGCCAACCACAATCGCGAATTTGTGCATGACGGCCCCCATATGAGCAGGCCCAGTTTACGCGCTTTCGTCTCGCCGCGAAATATCAAAGCCACAAGTGAGAATGGGGTCAGAGTAAAGACGTTCCGCGGTTTGTTTGCGGGCGAAAAACACTTGCCTCGGCGATCGCTGGCTTTTCCTAGTCCAAACCCAGGCGCGAAGCTTCCAGGGGGCTTTCCTCCCCGCAGTGCGCCATCCACACCGCGGCGTGATCTCAAAATCGCGGGGGAGCGCAGCGGATGGAGATCGGTGAGCATCGGCGGGTGCCATCCTGCGCATCATTCTCCTTCTAACGCCCGGCTCGCCGTCCATTGTTAGCGCCAGCCTGACCTAACCCGAACGGCAAGAGTCCGTTCGAAACCATTCGTTCTCGGTCGCAAAGGCACCAAGAAGCGACATTTATGCAGGACCGCGGCGCGGCGGTGGAGGTCGTGCCGAATACCGTGGACATTAGCAGTGTTGTATATAGGGTTGCCCGAAAATTACCCTTTGATTGAACCGTCTAAACCCCAGAATATCCTGTGCAGATTATTTTCGCGAAAGAAGGAATACCAATGTCGATTTGCATCCGCGTGCTGATTGCTGCAGCTGTCGTCAGTGCCATTGGAGTCACGGCGAGCCAGGCTCAAACGAGTGGCGGGGCAAAAGAGAAATGCTATGGCATCGCCAAAGCTGGTCAGAATGATTGCGACCCATCGAGTGTCTGCACCAAGGCAAAAAAAGACAATGACCCCTCTTTCTTTGCTTATGTTCAAAAGGGAACCTGCGCGAAACTAGGCGGCAAATTATCG
>JARLIR010000207.1 GCA_031291635.1 Rhizomicrobium sp.
AAGGGTGGTTTCGGCGTCGCGGGGCTCCAGGCCGGGAAGACTGTCCTGAAAGCTGCGGAAATGGGCACCGTTTTGGGCGCGGGCGACAGCGAGACCGAGTTCGTCATTGGGGCGGCCCGCCACTAGCCCCACCGCGGTCAGCCCAGCGCCGAGATAGGCGCCGAAGCGACCCACCCTGCCATCGCTGATGCCGAGTTGGGCAAAGCCCGTCAGCTTGCCGCTGCCCAGCGTGCCCAGCAGGACGTCACCGATGGCGTAGGCACCCGCGGCGTGGTGGTTGCCCGGGCCAAAGGCGTCGGGATTGCCTTTGCTGTCGTACCAAGCACCCAGCGCCAGCTTGTTTTCATAAGCGGGAAGCCCGGCGTTGCGGCCCACACGGGCCCGGCTTTCGCCCGGCGGCAGGGCATCGGAGCGGTCCAGCAGGGCCAGCTCGCCGATGAACAGGGCGCCATCGCTTCCCCCGTGATCGAGGGCGCGCTCATTGAGCACGGCCAGGCGCAGCACCACAGCGTCGGCGGGCTTGTACGCCAGCCGCAAGGCCAGCGAGGGATCGGGAAAGAGCGAAGGGTTTGCCACGCCGCTTTGGGCATACTCCGGACCAATGCCGAAGGCGCTGTTGAGGAACAGACCCGCCGAGGCGAGACGATAGAACTCGCTGTTGAGGTCGTATTGGCCAGCCAGAATCGAGACGCCGTCCCGGGCATATTGCAGCCAGCCCTCATAGAGGCGAAGGGCGGGGGGCGCGGCGATGGCGGAGACGCCCTGGGCATCCCCGATCAGCGCATCGGGAGCGCCGCCATAGCTTCCCAGCCCATCCAAAAACAGGCTGAGGCCAGGAACGCCTAGGGGGGTGGCATCGGTGAAAAGCTGGGCATGGACGGCACCGACCGCGACGGTTCCCGTCTTGCTGCCGCCGGAGAGGTCGCTGATGAGCGCGCTGTTGTAGAGCCCATGCGGCGTGAAGAGATCGGCGGCGCTGGAGGTTGTCGGCACCGCCAGGGCGAGCCCCGCCGTCATCGCCAGTCTGCGCAATATTTTAAACACGCCTGCCCTGCCGCATCGCTTTCGCAATGCGACTATAGCGCGGGCGGCAATGCAGGCCAGATCAGGCCCGGCGGCTGGCTTTGCGGGCGGCGTTGTAGCCACCGAGGAGGTCCGCGTATTTGCGGATTTCGTCGGCCTTGGCACCCACGGCTTTGGCGCGGGCGTCGTCATATTCGCGCTGGCGGGTTTCTTCGGCGATGCGGCGGGCTTCTTCCTCGGCGAGGCGGGCCTCTTCGGCAGCCTTGATCTCGGCGGCGATGCGCTCTTCTTCGGCCTTCTTGGTGGCTTCCTTGAGGGCGACGCGTTCGTCGCGCTCCTTGGCGATGCGGGCGCGCTCGGCGGACCGTGCCGCGGAGGTCTCTCTCATGGCTTCGGCGCGCTTCTTGGCGCGTTCGAATTCGGCGGCCTTGGCCTTGCTGCGGTCAGAGATGCGGTCGTTGAAATTATCAGGCTTAAAAGCGGACATGCGACTTACGGTACCCTTTGGTTGTGTTCCAGGGGCGCCGCCGGGCAGCACCCCTACCCCAGCGCGTTTGGCGCGCTGGACCTCTCCCACTAAGGAGAGGGTAGCTTGTGATTGCGTCAGTTATCCAAAAATGAGCGCAGTTTCCTCGAACGGCTAGGATGCTTGAGCTTGCGCAGCGCTTTGGCTTCGATCTGGCGAATACGTTCGCGCGTCACCGAAAACTGCTGGCCGACTTCCTCCAGCGTGTGATCGGTATTCATGCCAATGCCGAAGCGCATGCGCAATACGCGTTCTTCGCGTGGCGTCAGCGTCGCCAAGACGCGGGTGGTGGTCTCGCGCAAATTGGCCTGAATGGCGGCATCGATCGGCAGGACGGCGTTCTTGTCCTCGATGAAATCGCCCAGATGGCTGTCTTCCTCGTCACCAATCGGGGTTTCGAGAGAGATCGGCTCTTTGGCAATTTTGAGGACCTTGCGGACCTTTTCCAGCGGCATGGCGAGACGTTCCGCCAGCTCTTCCGGGGTCGGCTCGCGGCCGATTTCGTGCAACATCTGGCGGGATGTGCGCACCAGCTTGTTGATGGTCTCGATCATATGCACCGGAATACGGATGGTGCGGGCCTGATCGGCGATCGACCGGGTGATCGCCTGCCTGATCCACCAGGTGGCATAGGTCGAGAATTTGTAACCGCGGCGATACTCAAACTTATCGACCGCTTTCATCAGGCCGATATTGCCTTCCTGGATGAGGTCCAGGAACTGCAGGCCGCGATTGGTGTATTTCTTGGCGATAGAGATCACGAGGCGAAGATTGGCCTCGATCATTTCCTTCTTCGCCACGCCCGACTCGCGCTCGCCCTTTTGCACCGTCTGCACAATGCGGCGGAAATCGACGATGGAGGTGCGCATTTCCTGAGCGAGGGTCTGAATCTCGTCGCGCAAATTGTGGATCTTGTCGCGTTCGAGACCGACGAAATCCTTCCAGCCGGTGCGGGAGAGACGGCCAACACGGCGGGTCCAATTGGGGTCGAGCTCGTTGGTGAAATGCTCGCGCAGGAAGTCTTCGCGGGCAACGCCATGGGCTTCGGCCAGACGCAGCAAACGGCCTTCCAAGCTGACCAGACGGCGGTTGATGCCGTACATCTGATCGACCAAGGCTTCGATGCGGTTGTTGTTGAGTTTCAAGCCCTTGACGAGATCGACGGTCTCGTTGCGCAGCTTCTTGAAGCGGCGTTCCTGGCTGTTGGAGAGCTCGTCATCAGCCAAAGCGGCTTCGACCGAGGCATCCTGCAGCTTGCCGAGCTTCTTATAAAGATTGGCGATCTGGTCGAGGGTGGCCAGCACCTGCGGCTTGAGGGCAGCTTCCATCGCCGAGAGCGGCAGATTGCCTTCCTCGTCGAAATCATCGCCATCCGAGCCCGCATCGGCCTTGGCAGCAGCTTCGGCCGGATCGACCGGCTCGCCATCGGCGGTTTTGGTCTCGGCAGGCTTGGCGGCAGCAGCAGCGGCGGGCACTTCGATGACCACCGGCTTTTCCAGGATCACCGGCTTAAGGATCGGGGCGGGCTCGTCGGTTTCGGCAGCGGCTTCACCATCGACGACGGCTTCGCCATCCGCGCTGGCCAGAGCCGGAGCAGCCATGGCGGCGCCATCGGGTCCGGTGCCATACATGGCTTCCAGATCGATGATGTCACGCAAGAGGACTTTGCCTTCGTTGAGCTCGTCGCGCCACACCGTGAGGGCTTCGAAGGTCAGCGGGCTTTCGCACAAGGCGCCGATCATCAGCTCGCGGCCAGCCTCGATGCGCTTGGCGATGGCAATTTCGCCTTCGCGGGACAGAAGCTCGACCGAGCCCATCTCGCGCAGATACATGCGCACCGGATCATCGGTGCGGTCGTAGGTTTCGGCGGAGCCTTCCTTGGTGGTGGTGACCGCCTTGCCGGTATCGGCCAGGGCAGGCACTTCGGCGTCGGCGCCTTCTTCGGATTCGTCGGCCTCGATGACGTTGATGCCCATTTCGGAGAGCATCGACATGGTGTCTTCGATCTGCTCGGACGACACCTTCTCGGAGGGCATAACCTTATTCAGCTCGTCATAGGTGACGTAGCCGCGGGTTTTGGCGCGCGCGATCATCTTGCGCACACCGACATCGCTCATATCGAGCAGCGGGCTGTCGGCATCGCCAGGGGTTTCGTTCTCGCCCGGCTTGGTGCCCGGCTTGCCTACGGCGGGCTTGAGCACGGCCTTCAGGATCTGGCCACCCGGGGCGGGGGTCAGGCCCGAGCCCTTTTTGGCAGGGGCCGGCGCAGCGGTCTGCGCTTTGGCGGCAGCCGGTGCTTTGGCAGCGGCAGCGGGTTTGGCGGCGGCAGGCGTCTTGGCAGGGGCTTTGACGGCGGCGGTCTTGCTGGCGGCAGGGGCCTTGGCGGCGGCCTGAGCCTTCACGGTATCATGCGCTTTGATGGGTGCCTTCGCGGGGGCCGCTTTGACGGATGCGGCTTTGATGGGGGCGGCCTTCACGGGGCCAGAAGCCTTGGTCTTGGTTTCGATCGGCTCAGCCTTAGCGGCCTTGGCCTTGATCTTGGCGGCAGGCGCGTGTTTGCCAGCCGCGCCATGTTTGGCGGGGGCGGGTTTCTTGGAGCCTTTGGCCGGGGCCGGTTTGGCACTGGCTGCCTTGTCCGCAGGACGCTTGACCGCCTGCTTCACAGCCTTGTGGGCCTTGGCCGGTTTCTTAGACTTTGTTACCACTTTTGACCCTGTTCCGTCGCGCGCGCGAGCGAGATGATCCAGTTAAACCCGAGCCCGTCACACGGGTTCGGAGGTGCCTTCTTCGACCGCAGGCGTTTCGACTTCGACCGGTGCCACCACCGGCTCGGGAGCCGGAGCGACTGTCTTCTTTGCCGTACGCTTTGCGGGTTTCCGCTTGGGGGCCGTCTTTGTGGCGGTCTTTTTCGCCTTTTTTACGGCTACTTTTTTGACTGCCTTCTTTGCCGTTTTCTTGGTCGTCTTCTTAGCAACTTTTTTGGCGACTTTCTTGCCAACTTTCTTGGCGACTTTCTTGGCGGCCTTCTTGACGGACGTCTTCTTCACGACCTTCTTGACGGCCTTTGCCGGTTTCGCCTTCTTCGCCTTCTTCGCTTTCTTCTTCGCTGCCATGTATCGGTTTCCCTCTTTAGTGGTCCGCTGCGCGCGCGCCGGTAGAATCACAATTTATACGTATTGGATTCTACGTGCTTGTCCTATTCCGCGGAACGGTCTCGTAGCAAGCGAAGGTGTTCAAGGCAGCTTTCTTCATTCGGCTCCTGCTTGAAGCGTTCGGACGCACGTTTGCGTTCCGGGTTGGTCTCCGCCAAAGCGCGGAGGTCATGTGCAGCACGCAAAAAGCGGGCATCGGCATCCTCGCCCGACTCCCCCATTTCGCTTCCCGCGGCGTGCGCTTTCAGACGCTGGAGGGTATCGGCCATGCCACGCAGGATTATATGGGTCTCCAACCCCTGACTTTCAAGGCGGGAGCCGGAAGCGGCGACGTTTAGAAGCTCGCCCCGCAATCTGTCAAGGAAGGGATCAGATAGGGCTAACGAAGCCAACAATTCGGTGTGCCGCTCGATCAGCCCTGGAAAGGCGATAAGATGGCGGAAAACCTCGGTTTCTTTGACCTGTAAGGCGCCCTGATTGGCCTCCGGGCTGGCGCTGCCATCGGCGGAACTGGTTTTCAGCGGCGCTTTGCGGGCGGCTTTGACCAGCAAGGTCGCCTTCAAGGCCTCACTCACCGGCTCGATCGGCGGGGTCTTGTTAAAGCCGCCACGGCCCTTTTTGGCCCCCGGCTGCCATGGCGCCCGGGGCGTTTTGGGCCCGGCGGCGGGGCGTTTTTTGAAGGCTTCAAAAATGCGGTTGTCGAAATCGCGGCGGTAGTAATCGGCGATTTTGGCATCGGTGATCCTGGCAACGTGCTCGGCCAAAAGATGTTCCAGACCGGCCCGACGTTCGGGTGTGGAAAAATCTTTGTCTTCGGTTTCGCTCTTCCACAGCACCTCACCGAGTGGAAGTGCCGCATCCAGCACCGCCTTCATGGCGCCCTGCCCGCCCGTGCGAATCAGACTGTCGGGGTCCTCACCTGTGGGCAGGAAGGCAAAGCGCAGCGAATAGCCGGGCTTCAAATGCGGCAAGGCCAGATGGGCGGCACGGATGGCAGCCTTGTTGCCCGCGGCATCACCATCGAAAGACAGGATCGGTTCCGGCGCCACCCGCCACAAAAGCTGCAACTGGTCTTCGGTCAGCGCCGTGCCGAGCGGGGCGACGGCGGCCTCGAACCCCGCCCGCACCAGGGCGATCACATCCATATAGCCTTCGGCGACAATGATGGATTGCGCCTTGATGCCAGCGGGACGGGCAGTGGCCAGATTGTAGAGCTGATGGCCTTTGGAGAAGAATTCGGTCTCGGCGGTGTTGATGTATTTGGGCTTGGCATCGGGGCTGAGCCCGCGCCCGCCAAAGGCCACGATGCGGCCACGGCCATCACCAATGGGAAACATCAGGCGGTTGAAAAAGAAATCGCGGGGGCCACGGCCCTCATCAGCCGGACGCGCCAGACCCGCGGCGATGATGTCATCCATGCTGATGTTGAGGCTGGTCAGATGGGCGATCAGGGCGTTGCCTGCCGTTGGGGCATAGCCTAAGCGGAATTTTTTCACCGTGGCGGCGTCCAGACCGCGAGTCTTCAAATATTCGCGCGCCTCACGCCCCACTGGCTCTTGGAGCTGGGTCTCAAAAAAGACCGCACCGGCTTCGATGACGTCGTGAAGGGATTTTTTCTTTTCTTCGCGGGCTTCGTCTTCCGGGCTCCATTTGGGCAGTTCCACCCCCGCCTCGCCCGCCAGCCTTTCGACCGCTTCGGGAAAACTGATGCCTTCGATTTCCATCAGCCAGCGAAAAGCGTCGCCGCCCTTGCCGCAACCGAAACATTTGTAGGTGCGGCGCGCGTTCTCGACTTTGAAGGAGGCCGATTTCTCGCCGTGGAAGGGACAACAGCCCCAATAGGCCTGGCCTTTGCGCACCAATTTGACGCGCCGCCCCACCAGCTGGACGATATCCGTCCGGCGCAGAATTTCATCGAGCAAATGAGGGGCGTGGCGCATGGTTCTATTGTGACAGGATCAGAAGGCGAAGGCGTGGCCGATAAACAGGAAATCTTGTGAACAGTGTGGGAGGGCGGGGGTGCCTCTGCAATCGAGCCCTAAAGGCAGTGCAGCCCCTTGGGGTCACAAGCGCTGAACGTGAGCATGGTGTAGAAATTGAACAGAGCGACTGGCGCTCCAACTAACAGCCAAATTGCGCGCTGCCTGTGCTTAATCACAGCGATAGCCGTGATAATTGCCCAAACAAAGGGACCGAAAAAAACCAGACAAAGCGTAACGGCCAGCCCAAGTACTTGGGTACCGTAGAACATCCACGGTAGCGCACAGGCGACGGCGGTTGCCAAGGAGGCTACGGTCAACGGGGTGATGATCGGACGCAACATTACCGATCTATAGCGCGATTGGGGGTGAAACGCACGGGATCGCAGGCGCAGCCTCAGCGTGCCGTCATATCGCCCCGGTCCCCGCATTCTCATAAAATGCGTGCATGCGCTACGTTCTTGAGAATATCGAAGCGGGGGCGGTGCCCAACGAAATGAAGCGGCAGAGTATCGCGCTCAGCCAGCGGGTGCGCGTCGTCGAAACCTTGAACGACGAGATGCCGCTGGCACAAATGGCGCAACTGGGCGGGGCCTTCGATTTTCTCGCTGACGAACCGGAATTGTACAGCGAAGCCGATATTCGGGCACCCCATGTATGACTTTGGCAGCATCGTCCTGACGCGCTTTCCTTTTACCGATCTTTCCGCCGCCAAGGTGCGCCCGTGTTCTTCGCAGGGCTATCGCATGTGGGTTTTGCCCCTTGTTGTCATGGCCCGTTACAACGGGCCATCCAGCTTTCGCTGCAATGCTATACAAGGAAATGCTGGAATAACGCTGTTGAGAACCGAACAACACCACCTGGATGGCCCGTTGTAACGGGCCATGACAGATAGGGATTGAGGCCACATGCGACTCCCCTGGTGCTCTTTGGCGTTTTCGGCTTTGAAGGACGTTAAGGCTTAAGCCAGTTCCAGCTCGCAAGGATGGGGTGATGTCGCTGCGCCCCTAAGGGAAAATGCGTATCGCTTCGGCTTGTTGGCAGCTTCTTAATGCTACCGCCTTAGCAATGGCAGGTTCATGATCCCGCGCGTCCATCCACCCGCGGAGGGGCCTAACCGATGTCACGCCGCAACCCGCAATCCGCCCAGCATCACAGCGCCGAGGGGCCGCAAACCCCTGGCCAAAGCCCTGCGGTGCAAGGCTGGATGGCCTTGGTTTCGGCCGTGGAACAATTGGCGGCAGCGCACGCGCTGAGCGACATTATCGATATCGTCCGCCGCACGGCGCGCGCGATTTCGAGCGCCGACGGCGTCACCTTCGTGCTGCGTGACGGCGAGCGCTGTCATTACGTCGATGAAGACGCCATCGCGCCGCTGTGGAAAGGCAGACGCTTTCCCATGAAAGCCTGCATCGCCGGCTGGTGCATGATGCATGACAAGACCGCTGTCGTGACCGATGTTTTCAACGATGAACGGGTGCCGTCCGAAGCCTATCGCCCCACCTTCATCAAAAGCATGGTGCTGGTGCCGCTGCGCACCCACGAACCGGTCGGCGCCATCGGTTTTTACTGGGGCCGCAATCGCAGCTTCGCGGTCGAAGATCTGGCTCTGATCGAAGCTTTGGGGCGCTCGGCCTCCGCTGCTTTCGCTGCCGTCAAAGCCCAAGACGCCTTGCGCGAGAGCGAGCATCGCTTGGCCTTGGCACTGGAAGCGGGCGGCATGGGCGCCTTTGAATTGACGCTGGAAAGCGGCGGCATCGACGCCACGCCGAGCTGCAAAGCCTGGTTCGGCAAGGCGCCGCAGGACAGCTTCAACCGCGACGACCTTCTTGCCGCCATTCACCCGGACGACCGCGAGCAAGCCGCGCTGGTGCTGGCCGCTGGGCCGCAGCCGCGGCGCGATGCCGTCTATCGCCTGCTGGCGGGACCAACCCGCATCGAGCTGGTCGGCCGCCGCGAACTCGACGCCAATGGCATCCCGATCGCCATCACCGGCGTGGTGCGCGACGTCACCGAACGCTTCGAAGCCGAAGAGCGCCACGACGCTCTGCTCAGCCAATTGCTGCGGGCGGCCAGGCTGAACGATCTCGGCGCCATGGCTTCGGCGCTGGCCCATGAGCTCAATCAGCCCTTGGCGGCGGGCACCAACTATCTGAAAGCCGCCGAACGGCTCTTGGCCAAAGATCCGGTGCAAGCCATCAGCGCCATCAGCAAAGCCGGTGGCCAATTCATTCGCACCAAAGACATCATCCAGCGCATCCGCGGCTTCGTCGGCCAAGGCCAGAGTTTGAAAACGCGCGAAGACATCGAACAGCTGTGCCACGATGTTTTGGAATTGGTGCGCGTCACCACCAGCTGCGACGGCACCCAGGTCTATCTCAAAGTCGAAACCGGCCTGCCCAAGATCGATCTCGACAAGGTGCAGATCCAGCAGGTGCTGTTCAACCTGATCCGCAATGCCGTGGAAGCCATGGACGGCCAAATCCTGCGGCAAGTGACCTTAAGTGTGGCCCGGGCTGAGGATTCCATCCTCTTTCGCGTGACCGATAGCGGCCCCGGTCTGGCGCCGGAAATCGCCGCCCATCTCTTCATGCCTTTCCACACCACCAAAGAAGGCGGCATGGGCGTGGGGCTGTCGCTCTGCCGCAAGATCGCCGAAGGTCATGGCGGCAAGCTGTGGCACGAAGCGGGCGAGAACCCCGGCGCCACCTTCTGCCTGCGCCTGCCGCTCGGGTGAAGCCGATTTCACGCTAGCCGCGCGAGAGCCTGCTATCGTCAGGCCGCAATCGCCGCGGAGGGTGTGCTGAGACCGGTTGCCTCCACGCGCAACAGCGCCAGCGTTTTGGTCGTGCTGCTGCATGTCCTCTTCGTGGCCGCTTTGTTGCGGGCCGTGATCACCGACAAACCCAAAACGCGCGACAGCGAAACCACGCTGGTGCTGCTGCCACTGCTGCAGCAAGCGCAGAAAGCCGCCCCTAGCAAAGCCCATGGCGGCAGCGCACCGGGGGCGGTCAGTGCCCCGCTGCCAAGCTTTGTCACTCCCGATAGCCCCTCCTCGCAAGCTCTCAGCATCGGCCAAGCGCTGTTCGGCTGCCGCCCGGAAAATCTGCGGGAGATGACGGCGGAGCAGCAGGCAAAATGCCTGACATTGGCGCGCGGACGCTATCTGGCAATGAAGGATGGGCTGCCCCTTTATGTGAAGCCGCCAGGCCCGGAATGGGAAGGTTTGCGCAACAGCGATCTGCGCGCCCGGGAGCGCAACACCTCCGATCCTTGCCAAGCCGCCAAAGCCACCGGCACCGAATGCATCCACGAGGTCATCTTCGGCAAAGGGCTGTGGTGATCCGGCTTCGCGCTGCTACGGGCATAGCTTCACGGCACGAGCACCACACCGTCCCTGCGGCCTTCGCGACGGGCAAAGCTGACGGCCGCTGCTTTTTCCCGGAAAACGCCAAAGACCAAGCCATCGCTGCGACGGGCGCACCAATGGCCAAGCTCGTCCCGGAAGACACGAAAGGTAACGGCCTCCATGGCTCAGCCCTCCGTCCGGGGCTTGGCCACCAACAGCAAATGGGTGGCGAAATCGATCATGCCGGGGTGGCGGCAACAGGCCTCTTCCAAGCGATCCAATTCCGGCAAGAGGCCATCGGCGCGCACCCGCTCGGTCGGATTGAAGCGCGCATCCAAGGCAAAGCGTAAGTGAAAGAGGTCTAAGCCGCGCAAATCCTCGATGGCGAAAGCGCCACTGGCCAAATCGCGCAGCTCAGCGCTGGAAAACAGATGCGAGGCAAAAGAAATATGCCGCCCATTGGCCAATTCTACGTCCATGCGGTCGAAGTGATTGTCCTGGCGAAAGCCGCGCGCCGCTTGCAGACTGTCGACGTAAATGGTCGGTGTCGAGCCGGTGGCGCGCACCGTGGCGATAAACCAGCCGCCGGTGACCCGCGCCGCCTCGCGCAGCACCGCCCCCATATCGCGCACGCTCAAATGGTTGAGTACCCCGTAAAGACAAAGACAGAGATCGACGCTGCCATCTTTCTCGGAAAATGGGGCGCGGATATCGCCCGGCTCGAAATGCAGCGTGACGCCAGGCAGACGCGCCAGCGCGCTGCAGCTTTTTCGCGCATGGGCAATCTGCCCCTCCGCCAGATCAATTCCCCGGGCGCGGACACGGCTGAAACCGAGGCGCCGCGCCTCGATCACCAGCCGCCGGATCCAAGTGCCGGGGCCACAGCCGAGGTCGAGAAGGCCCAGCTCTGTGCGTCCGGCGGCGCGCAAGGCCTTGAGCTTGGCCACCAGCAAAGCCCAGCTCTCCCGGTCGCCATAAGCATAATCGCCGTCAAAGGCGAAGAGATCGCCCGCAGCGCCATCGGCATAAGCCAAATATTGCTCGCCCGCCTCGTTGTAAGCGGCCGCGATTTTGTGATCGACAAGATCCTGAACGGGGGAATGGAAAAAAGGCGCGCCCATATGGTCTCCCTTGTTGAGCGCCAAGAGAGCTAAGGCCTTCCCCATATAGATTCGAGGCGGTTTGGACGGGGAGAAAATAAATGCCCCGATCAGCAAAGGCCCAGCAAAGGGCTGTGGTGACCTCAGCGGCTGAGGTAGACGCGCTTGCCGAAGGTGAGGATGTGATTGACGGCATCGTCGCTGGGACCGAGCGGTAAGAGCACCGCTTCGGCCTCCGAGAAATGGCCTTCGCCATCCAGGCCCGGGCTGTAACGCACCGCCCAGGGTTTGCCGTGCTTGCAGATATCCCGGTAGACGTCGCCCCAATAAGTGGCGGCGGTGGGCATCTCTTTGCCGACCTCACTGAGGCGGCGCAAATTGAGCTGGCTGCGGTAGGCGCGGCTGACTTCATCGCCGACGATGCGGTATTCGAAATCCAAGCCGTGATCGATGACGCGGATGAGGATCAAATTGGTCAGCAGCGGCGCCATACAGCGGGGTTGCAATTGATCGCGCGCGGGAAAGGCGCGCCCGCCGCACAAGCTTTCCCAATAGGCATAGCCCTGGCGCAATTGGGCAAAGCGCAGCTCCTCGACGCCGATGACAGCGAAGCTGGCCGTTGGGGGTGTTGGGTCCGAGTCCATGGCTACTTCCGCCCCTGGACGAAGCCGCGTCCGCTTGTGGAATGGACGGCAGTCTACAGCCGCCAGTCACAGCCCGTAAGAGCGGATAAACCACTAGGTGTTTGTGGGTATTCCCGGGACCGCTTACTTGCTGCTGAGCTGGGCTTTGATCAGGGCGCCGGCTTTGCCCATGTCGATGGTGCCGGTGTAGCGCTCTTTCAGCGCCGCCATGACCTTGCCCATGTCCTTGAGCGAGGCGGCGCCGGTCTCGGCGACGATGGCAGCGATGGCGGCTTTGGTCTCGGTCTCGTCGAGCTGGCGCGGCATGAATTCACGGATGATGGCGATCTCGGCGCGCTCGGCTTCGGCCAGCTCGGGGCGGCCGCCCTGCTCATAAAGCGCCACGGAGTCTTCGCGACTTTTAATCAGCTTGCCGAAGAGGCCCAAAATGTCGTCATCCGAAATGCCTTCGCGGCTGTCTTCGGTGCGCGCCGCGATATCTTTGTCTTTGATGGCGGACTGGATCAGACGCAAAGTGCCCAGCCGCTTCTGCTCGCGCGCCTTCATCGCTTCCTTCACAGAATTCATAAGCTGATCGCGCAATGCCATGGCTGTCTCCTCGAGTCGGGGCTAATCTAGTCGCCGGGGCTTCTCACTACAACGCGGCCATGGTCACACGCATCCTGCTCATTTTGCTGGGGGTTTTACTGCTGGGAGAGAGCGCGGGTGCGGTGACGCCGGAGGAACG
>JARLIR010000208.1 GCA_031291635.1 Rhizomicrobium sp.
CCGAGCAAGCGGCGCAAAGTCTGCTGACCGGGATTGTTGGGACCGCGCACCGCCCCCAAGGTGAGATCGCGGGTGTCGATCAGGATGGTGCCGCCCTCACGCATATATTCGGCGAGCTTGGACAGCGCGGTCGGCGACAGGTCTTTTTCGCGCGGATCCATCGGCCAATAGAGCAGCGGGAAGAAAGCAAGATTGTCTTTCTCCAGATCAACACCAAGCGGTTCTTCGGGGGCGTAGGAGGTGCGCTGGCTGAGCGCCATGCCGAGACCGCTGAGGCCAGCTTTGCTGGTCTGGTCGACATCGCCAAGCCCGGTGATGACATAAGCCAGACGGGTGTCGAGCGCCGCTTTCATATCGAAAGCATCGTCACCGGCGCGGGCTGCTGGCGCGTGCAACAGAAGGAGCGCCACCGCGGCACCACCGAAGAGACGGCGGAAATTCGGGGCGTAGCCGCGCAAGAACAGCGAGAGCAAGAAATCGCCCAGCAGCAGCAATGCCGCGAGAACGAGAAGCGGCGTCTGCAAAGCCAAGGCGGTGCGTCCGGCATAATAGGCGGTGGAAAGGCCCAGATCGGGCAGCGGCAAGAGCACGGTATCGCCGCGCGCCGCGTTCAACGCCCGTTCGGCACCGGCACTGCCGTAAAGCCCTGGGGGATGGATGGCAGAGGGTTCGGTGCGCGCGAGGTCTCGGCCCCGGATGGGTTGGGCTTCGCCCGTCGCCGGGCCCAATTTGCCGAAACCATCGAGCAGTGCATTCGGTGCGAGACTGGCATTGGCCGCCATATCGGCCGGTTCGACGCCTGCGGACAAAGCCAACAATCTCCGCAACATCTCGACATACAGGCCCGAGAGCGGCAGCGTCGACCAACCCGGTCCGGCGGCGACATGGAATTGGACGATCCAGCCATTGCCGTGCTGCGCCGCCGTGACCATCGGCGTGCCATCGGCCAGCCGCGCCCAGCTATGGCTGGAAAGATCCACGGTGGGTTCGGCCAAAATCTGGCGTGAGACGGTGACATCACTGGGGATGGCAAGGCCGCTAAAGGGGCTGGCCTCAGGAAACTCCGCCAGATGCTGCGGTGAAGCCCAAGCCAGGGCGCTACCGAGATAACGCCCGCCGCCGCGCAGCATCACCGGTACCAGATCATCGGTGCCGCCCGCGGTGTGGTCACCAGCAAAGCGGATCAAGAGGCCGCCATTGTCGACAAACTTCGCGACGCGGTCGTGATCGGCGCCCGCGATCTTGCCGACATCGATCAGGATCAAGACAGAGACATTGCGGGCGATGAGATCAGCAATCGCCGCTTGATGCAGATCGGCATAAGGCGATAACGCCCGCTCCAGATAATAGGCACCCGACAGCAGCGGCTCGTCACCAGGCGAACCGGAGACCAAGCCAACGGCGCGGCGCGGGGCGCCACGATCCAAGAGCGCCACAGC
>JARLIR010000034.1 GCA_031291635.1 Rhizomicrobium sp.
CATATTGGAGACGGCGATACTGAGAAAATTCTCGGCAATGGCGCGCGGCGCACGGCGGATGCCGGTTGCCTTTTCGATTGCCTCCGCCAGCGCCGCGAACTTCACGGTAACCACATCGGCGTCGAGCGTCTGATCGCCATTCGGACCGAAGATTGCAGGGAAATGCTGGGCTTGGATTTTTCCGACCATCACATTGGCATCGGTGATGGTGAGCGGGCCGCCGCGGCGGTAGCAAGCCGGACCAGGATCGGCCCCGGCGCTATCGGGACCGACATGAAGACGCGCGCCGCTGAAATGCAGAATGGAACCACCACCGGCCGCCACAGTGTTGATGGCCATCATCGGCACGCGTAGATCCACACCGGCCACGGTGCTATCAAAAACGCGTTCGAACGCGCCAGCGTAAAGACAGACATCGGTGGAGGTGCCGCCCATGTCAAAGCCGATGACTTTGGCAAAGCCCGCCGCTTCCGCGGTTCGCGCTGCCCCTACCACGCCACCAGCCGGGCCGGAGAGGATCGCGTCCTTGCCTTGAAACAGCGCGGCATCGACGAGGCCGCCGCTGGACTGCATGAAAGAAAGCGGCACGGACCTCAACGCATTCGAAACGCAATCCACATAACGGCGCAAGACGGGCGACAGATACGCGTCAGCGACGGTGGTCGCGGCGCGTGGCGTGAGGCCCACCAAAGGGCTGACGCCGTGGCTGACGGAGACTTGAACAAAGCCTGCCTCCCGCGCCAATTGGGCAAGGCGTGCTTCCAGCGCCGGAAATTTCCAGGCATGGATCAGCGCGATGGCAACGGCCTCGAAACCTACCGCCTGCCGCGCCGCCAAGAAGGCGCAGGCGGCCGCTTCATCCAGCGGCGTCAAGATATTTCCTGCGGCGTCGATCCGGGCGGTCACCTCCTCTACGCCGTCATAGAACGGAAAGGCTTTGCGGATGTTGAAATCGAATAGTCGCGGCCTGGCCTGATGACCGATGGCGAGAAGATCGGCAAAGCCGTGGTTGATGATGAGCAACGTCTTGGCGCCTTTGCGTTCCAACAGCGCGTTGGTAGCGACCGTGGTTCCCATGCGAACCGAGGCGATCTTACCCTCCGGCGGGCGCACTTCTGGCGGCAGACCGAGGATGGTGGCGATGCCGGCCACCGCCGCATCTTCGTACCGCTCCGGGCATTCGCTCAACATCTTCACGATTTCGAACTGGCCATCCGGCGAGAACCCCACCACATCGGTAAAGGTGCCGCCGCGATCGATCCAGAACTGCCAGCCGTCGTTCATCCTGCCGTCCTTGCGCTGCCAGTTGCATATAGCAGGTCAATGCGGGCAATCTAACTGTACAATAGGGTCGCGCGAACGCCAGGGGGGCCGAATGATTGTTCTTTGCGGTATCGCCATTGTCATCATTGGCTTTGCGCTGCGCTTCAATCCGCTTCTAGTCGTCACGGTTGCGGCCATCGCTACCGGCCTTAGTGCGGGTTTTGATCTCATCAAAGTGATCGCGCTTTTGGGCAAGGCCTTTGTCGACAGCCGCTTCATGGCC
>JARLIR010000209.1 GCA_031291635.1 Rhizomicrobium sp.
GCCAGCATCTTGCTGCAGCCAGCCGACGGCGCCTCGGTGTTGTTCTCCGGCGATCTCGGCAAAAGCGAAAACCCCTTGCTCGCCGGTCCGACGCCGCCGCCGCACGCCGCTGTGGTGGTGATGGAAACCACTTACGGCAATCGCGATCACAAGCCGCTCGGCCCCTCGGTGCAGGAATTTTACACCGCGGTGACCGAAGCCTTTCAGCGCGGCGGCAATGTGGTGATCCCCACCTTCGCCATCGAGCGGGCGCAGGAAATTCTCTATCTGATCGCCCAGGGGCTGGAGCGCAATCTGTTGCCGCCCCAGACGGCGGCTTATCTCGATTCTCCGATGGCGATTTCGGTCACCGAGATCATGGCGCGCAATCCGGGGCTGTTGCAGCCGGACATTGCGGCCGCCATTGCGCAAGGCCGTGATCCCTTCCACTTCGGTTCGCTGCATCTGACGCGCGATAAGGAAAAATCGCAGGCCATCAACGATATCAAAAGCCACGCCATTATCTTAGCCGGGTCGGGTATGTGCACTGGCGGGCGCGTGCGCCATCATCTGCTGGTCAATCTCCCGCGCCCGGAATCGGCGATTGTCTTTGTCGGTTACGCGGCTGGCGGCACGCTCGCCCGTCGCATCATCGATGGCGCCAAAGAGGTGCGCATCTTCGGTGAAATGATCGAGGTGAAAGCCGCCATCCACACCATCAACGGTTTCTCCGCCCATGCTGGGCGCAGCGAACTGCTGGCCTGGCAAAAACAAACCGCCGCCGCGCGAACCTTCCTGGTCCATGGCGAAGAAGACGTAATGCAAGAATTCGCACACATGCTCACCGGCACCAAAGTGGAAATGCCGAAAGTGGGTGATGAGGTGGAGGTGTAGCTTACCCGAACCGTTCGATCCCCAGCCCGGTCATATCGATCTCTGGTTCGCGTCCGGAAATCACATCGGCCAGGGCTTTGCCGGAGCCGCAGGCCATGGTCCAGCCCAGCGTGCCGTGGCCGGTATCGAGGAAGAGGTTTTTCAGTTTCGTCTTGCCGATCACCGGTACCGAATCCGGTGTGGTGGGCCGCAAGCCTGCCCACAAATCGGCGCTGGCAAAATCCCCGGCGCGCGGAAACAGGCGGCGGGCTTGTTTGACGATGGCACCCGCCCGCACCGGATCGATCGCATCGCTCCAGCCGGAAAGTTCTGCCGTACCGGCGCAACGCAAGCGCCCGCCCAAGCGGCTGAAGACCAGCTTGTGCTCATCATCGGTGATGCTGACTTGTGGCGCATGCGCGGCGTCGGTCACCGCCAGGGTCGCCGAATAGCCTTTGGCAGGATAGACGGGCAGGCGCAGGCCCAGCTGCTTGGCCCAAACATGGCTCCAACTGCCCAGCGTCATGACAAAGGCATCGGCCTTGACCGGCCCTTTATCGGTCATCACCTCGGTGAGGCGGTCGCCGTCGCGGACAAAGCCGGTGACGGTGGTGCCATAGCAAAACAGCACCCCGGCATTGGCCGCGTGCGCAGCGAGACCTTGAGTGAATTTGTGGGCGTCGCCGGATTCATCGTCGGGCGTGAAAATCGCACCGGTCAGTTCTAGTGCCGCATCGCTGAGCGCCGGTTCGATGACCAGCGCTTCGGCCACGGTCTTGGCTTCGCGTTTCAGGCCCAACTTCGCCATCAGCTCGGCCGCTTTGATGGCATGGCCAAAGGTACGCGGGTCACGATAGACATGCAAAATGCCCAGCGTCTTGGCGTCGTAATCCAGCGCGATCTGCTGCCGCAACTCTTGCAGGCATTGCCGCGAATACAGCGCCACGCGCAGGGTGCGGTCGGTATTGATCCGTGTCCGTCCCGGCGTGCAATTGGCCAGGAAGCGCAGCAGCCAGGCCCACAATTCGGGATCATAGCGCCACCATTTGAAGATCAGCGGCGCCTCGGGCTTGCCCAGCCACTTCAAAGCCTGGAACGGCGTCTCGGGATTGGCCCAAGGTTCGGCATGGCAAGGCGAGACTTGGCCGCCATTGGCAAAGCTGGTCTCCAGCCCGGCGCCGGGTTGGCGTTCGATAACGCTGACCTCATGTCCGTTTTGGCGCAAATACCAGGCGGCCGCGGTCCCCACCACGCCCGCACCCAAGACAACCACTTTCACGGCGCGGATTTCTCCTAAGGCAACGCCCGACACTACGCCGTGCCCGCGGCGAAAAAAGGTCCGAAACGCCGCGGTCGACTACAGCATCGACGGCACAACCAGATCCGGCGCCACATGGCCGTCGACGAAGCATTTGATGTTGAGGATGACGCGCTCGCCCATCTCGATGCGCCCTTCGATGGTGGCCGAAGCGATATGCGGCAACAGCACCACATTGGGCGCCTTCAGCAGCAAGGGGTTGATGGCGGGTTCGCGCTCATACACATCGAGCCCGGCGCCTGCCAATTGTCCCGCCGCAAGCATTTCTGCCAGCGCATCCTCGTCGATGACATCCCCGCGTGCCGTGTTGACGATATAGGCGGTGGGTTTCAGCAATTTCAGCCGCCGCGGCCCGAGCAAATGATAGGTGGCGGGGGTGCGCGGGCAATTGATCGAAATCACGTCCATGCGCATCAGCATCTGGTCGAGGTTTTCCCAATAGGTAGCCTCGAGTGCCGCTTCCACATGGGCATGCACCGGTTTGCGGTTGTGATAATGGATCTGCATGCCGAAGGCTTTGGCGCGCGCCGCCACCGCTTCACCGATGCGCCCCATGCCGACAATGCCAAGCCGCTTGCCGGTCAAACGATGCCCCAACATGGAGGTTGGCGACCAACCCAAAAAGTCGCCGCGGTCGAGCGCCATGGCCCCTTCAACAATGCGCCGCGGCACCGCCACGATCAGCGCCATGGTGGCGTCGGCGGTGTCGTTGGTCAAAACGCCCGGCGTGTTGGTGACGGCGAGGCCGCGCGTCAGCGCCACATGCACATCGATATTGTCGAAGCCATTGGCGTAATTGGCGATCATCTTCAGTTGCGGCCCGATCTCGGCCAGCACCGAAGCATCGAGCCGGTCGGTGATGGTCGGCACCAGAATTTCGGCGGTCTTCAGCGCCTCGACCAGCTCGCCCCGCGACAAGGGCTTGTCGCTTTCATTCAGCCGCGTGTCGAACAATTCGCGCAGCCGCGTTTCGATCACGTCCGGCAGTTTACGCGTGACGATGACGACAGGCTTTTTCTGCATAAATATCTCGCAGCAGCAGATTAGTGCCGGAAGTGGCGCATTCCCGTGAAGGCCATGGCGAGGCCCGCTTCGTCGGCGGCGGCAATCACCTCGGCATCGCGGATCGAACCGCCCGGCTGGATGACGCTGGTAGCACCGGCTTCGGCGATCTCGATCAAGCCATCGGCAAAGGGGAAGAAGGCATCGGAAGCTGCCGCAGAGCCATGCGTCAAAGGCACCGGCCAGCCCGCGGTCTTGGCAGCCTGCTTGGCCTTCTCGCCGGCAATGCGCGCCGAATCCACCCGGCTCATTTGCCCAGCGCCAATACCGGCGGTGACCAAGCCCTTGGCGAAGACGATGGTGTTGGATTTGACATGTTTGCCGACGGTGAAGGCGAACAGCATGTCGGCGATTTCCGCTTCCGAAGGCTGGCGCTTGGTGACGATTTTCAGCTCTTCGCGGCGGATATGGCCATTGTCGCGGCTCTGCACCAGAAGCCCACCGGAAACCGATTTGAAGGTCAGGCCCGGCGCGGTGGGATCGGGCAAACCACCCACCACCAGCAAGCGCAGCCCTTTTTTCGCCGCCAGAATCTTGCGCGCATCGTCATCGGCATCCGGGGCGATGATCACTTCGGTGAAAATATGCGAGATCAATTCCGCCGTGGCGCCATCCAGTGTGCGATTGAAGGCAATGATGCCGCCGAAAGCCGACACCGGATCACACGACAGCGCCCGCTGATAAGCCTCGGTCAAATTCGCGCCCAGGGCCACGCCGCAGGGATTGGCATGTTTGATGATGGCGCAAGCCGCATGCGTGTTGGCATCGAACTCCGCCACCAATTCGTAAGCCGCATCGGTGTCGTTGATGTTGTTGTAGGACAGTTCCTTGCCTTGCAGCTGCTCAGCATTGGCGACGCCCGGGCGGTTTTCACCGGTGGTGTAAAAGGCCGCTTCCTGATGCGGGTTTTCGCCATAGCGCAGAGCTTGGCGCAGCGTACCAGCAAAAGCGCGGCGGCGCGGCGGCTCATCCGTCTGCAGCTGGGTTGCGAACCAATTCGATACCGCAGCATCGTAAGCAGCGGTGCGGGCATAAGCGGTCTGGGCAAGGCGGCGGCGCAGCGCCAGCGTGGTGTCACCTTTGTTGGCGTCCATCTCGGCCAGCACCACGGCATAATCTTCGACATCGACCACCACGGTGACGAATTCGTGGTTCTTGGCGCCAGAGCGCGTCATCGCCGGGCCACCGATATCGATATTCTCGATCACCTCGTCAAACGCCGCGCCTTTGGCGACCGTGGCTTCGAAGGGATAAAGATTGCACACCAGCAGATCGATGCCTTCGATGCCGTGTTCTTTCATGGCGTCGGCATGTTTGTCGCGCAGGCCCAAAAGCCCGCCATGCACGATCGGGTGCAAGGTTTTGACCCGCCCATCCATCATTTCCGGAAAACCCGTGATCTCGGCCACATCCGCGACCGTCAGCCCCGCATTGCGCAGGGCTTTGGCGGTACCGCCGGTCGAAATCAGGGCCACGCCATGCTTGGCGAGGCCTTGGGCAAATTCGATCAGACCTGTTTTGTCGGAAACGGACAGGAGCGCGCGGGCAATAGTCATGGCAACTCGCGAAAAAGGGGTGGCTCTCAGGCCGTGATACTGCGCGGACGCCGGAAACGAAAGCAAAAAGGCCAGGATCAAAAAAAGCGTCAGATTGTCCCTGATTCGAGCACTTTTCGAACCGCGCCCGTCAGCACCGCCAGTTCCGCCTCGGAAATCGTCAGCGCTGGGGTCAAATAGACCACGTTTCTGAGGGGCCTGATCCACACACCCTCGGCGACAAAACGCTGGCACAAGGCCTCGCGATTCTCGATTCGGGCCAGTTCCACCACGGCGATTCCCCCGCGCACGCGCACATCTTTGACCCCGGGCAAGGTAAGGCAGGGGCCTAGCGCTGTTGTCATCGCTTTGCCGATTTCATTGGCCGCCAGCAACCGATTGTTGTTTTCGAACAAATCCAGACTGGCATTGGCCGCGGCGCAGGCCAGCGCATTGCCCATATAGGTGGGACCGTGCATCAGCGCGTGCAGCGGTTCGTCAGAGTAAAAAGCGTCGAAGATTTTGCCGCTGGCCACCGTCGCTGCCAAGGGCAGGGTGCCGCCGGTCAAGGCTTTGCCGATGGTCATGATGTCGGGCACGACCTCCGCCGCATCGCTGGCAAACATCGCGCCCGTACGGCCAAAGCCAGTGAAGATTTCGTCGAAGATCAGCAACACACCGTATTTGTCGGCCAGACCGCGCAGGCGCTGCAAGCAAGGCTCGTCGTGGAACAGCATGCCGCCCGCGCCTTGCACCAAGGGCTCGACAATGATGCCCGCCACCTCGTCGGCGTGATCGGCCAGGAAGCGGTCCAGCGCTTCGGCACTCTCTTCATCGCGCGGCAGTTCACAAATGAAGTGTTCCGGCAGCACGCCCGAAAACAGCGTGTGCATGCCTTCTTCGGGATCGCAGATCGCCATGGTGGCGAAGGTGTCGCCGTGATAGCCGCCTTTGAAGGCAATGAATTTGGTGCGGCTGCGCACGCCTTGGTTCAGCCAGAACTGCACCGCCATCTTCAGCGCCACTTCGACGGCCACCGAACCCGATTCCGAAAAGAACACGCGCGATAGATCGCCCGGCAACAGGGCCGCCAGCCGTGTCGCCAGCTTTGCTGCTTGTTCATGCAACAGCCCGCCCAGCATGACATGGGGCATACGTGCGGCTTGCTTGGCGATGGCATTGGTGATGCGCGGCGGATTATAGCCGTGCACCGCCGTCCACCAGGACGCAATGCCATCGATCAACTCGCGCCCGTCTTCCAGCACAATGCGACTGCCACGGGTGCGCGCTACGGCCAATGGCGCCGCCGCCGTCTTCATCTGGCGATACGGCAGCCAGATGTGGCGCATACCGTCGTCATACCAAGCGGGCATCGTCATTTTCCCTTTGTGTCACGGCCCGCAACAGCGGGCCGCCCAGCTTTCGATGGCACAATGCCCGCGGTTCGGGAAACTCTACCTGGATGGCCCGCTGTTGCGGGCCATGACAAGAAAAATGGCATCGCTACGGACGCGAACCCATAGGCGTAATGCCGAGCTTGGCAAAAAGTTGCTTGTCTTTATGGGCGTCAGGATTGGGTGTGGTGAGCAATTTCTCGCCGTAAAAAATCGAATTGGCACCCGCCAGGAAGCAAAGGGCTTGCGCTTCTTCGCTCATATGCTCGCGGCCCGCCGACAGCCGCACCATGGATTGTGGCATGGTGATGCGCGCCACCGCGATGGTGCGAACGAAGTCGAATATATCGAGCGGCGCGGTCTCGGCCAGTTTGGTGCCGCCCACCCGCACCAGCAAATTGATCGGCACGCTTTCGGGATGCACCTCCATGGTCGCCAGCGTCAGCAGCATGCCGATGCGGTCGCTTTCCTCTTCACCCATGCCGACGATGCCGCCGCAACAGACATTGATTCCCGCCTCGCGTACCGCGCACAGCGTATCGAGCCGGTCCTGGAAATTCCGCGTGGTGATGACTTCTTCGTAATATTCCGGTGAGGTATCGATGTTGTGGTTGTAGTAGTCGAGGCCCGCGTCTTTCAGCTTGCCTGCTTGCCCGCCCGTCAGCATCCCCAGCGTAACGCAAGTCTCCAGCCCCAAGGCTTTGACCTCGGTCACCATCTCGCACACCGCTTGCAAATCGCGATCCTTGGGGGCGCGCCAGGCAGCGCCCATGCAGAAGCGTGTTGCGCCCGCCGCCTTGGCCTTTTTGGCTTCGGCCAGCACGGCGCAGACATCCATCAGCTTCTCGGCCTTGAGGCCCGATTTGTGATAGGCGCTTTGCGAGCAATAGCCGCAATCTTCCGGGCAACCACCGGTCTTAATCGAGAGCAGGGTGGAAATTTGCACTTCATTGGCGGGAAAATGCGCCCGATGCACGCTTTGGGCGGCGAACAGCAAATCGGCAAAGGGCAGGGCGTAGAGCCGCGCCAACTCTTCGCGTGTCCAATCGTGGCGAATATCCATCAAAGCAATCGTCCGTGAGGGGCGCAGCCCCCTTATCCCGGCGCGTCCGCGCACGCAACCTCGACAGCGCGGCCCGCTTGCGGCAAAGGGAAGGCATGAGCGCTTTCTTCATCACCGGCACCGGCACTGGCATCGGCAAGACCTTTGTCACTGCAGGGCTATTGCGCGTCCTACGCCCACAAGGCGCCTCTGCCATCAAGCCGGTTCTCAGCGGTTATGACAGCGCCCCCGGGAGTGACCCCGCGCTGCTGTTAGAGGCCATGGGCCATGCCGTCAGCGAAAAAGCAGTGGCGGCAATCGCGCCCTTCCGCTTTGCCGCGCCGTTGTCGCCGGATATGGCAGCGAGCCGTGAAGGCCGCGCCATCGATTTTGCTGCCGCGCTGTCCTTCTGCCGCCAAGCTGCCGCCCGCCCCGAAACGGTGCTGATCGAAGGCGTCGGTGGGGTGATGGTGCCGCTGGATGATCGCCACACAACGCTGGATCTGATGGCGGCGCTCAATTTGCCAGTGCTGCTGGTGGCGGGCTCTTATCTCGGCAGCATCAGCCACAGCCTGACCGCCATGGCGGCGCTGGCTCAAGCCGGCATCACCCCCGCCCTCGTGATCGTCAACGATTCGGGCACGGGCGAGGTGCCATTGGCCGAGACGGCAGAGACCTTGGGACGCTTTCTGCCCGGCCAAGCCATCGCCACCTTGCCGCGCCCGGCGCAAGAAACGGATTTCGTCCCTGTCGCGGGACTGTTGTTGGGTAAACGCGAAACGGCGGCTTAGCGCGCGGTCAGGGTGGCATCCCACCAGACGTAATAGCGCACCGGTTGCAGCGCCCCCACGCTCAGCATGATCTGGATCATATAGCTCTCGGTTCCTGCTGCCAGAGCTTGGCCGATCCAATAACTGCCGCTCGGCAGACCGCCCAGCGGCGGCTGAGGAATGGGGTGACCGGCGCCGGTAAAGACGCTGCCTGTGACATCGGCGAAGCCGGTGATGATAACGGTGTCCCCAGACGATCCATCGGCGGCGATGGGGATCACTTGAAAGCCGATCAGGTCGCCGGCATTGCAGACCGTATGCAGCCCCAGCGAGCCTTCGCCGCTGGAGCCATTGCGCACCTTGTTGTCCATCATGAAGACGCCGTCGCTGATCTGACCGCTGCTGGCCTGACCAGCCACCCAAGCGATATCGACTGCAATCGCCACAGCCACTTGCGGAACGAGCGTCGTGGCGGCGGTGAATTGGCGGGAGACGGTCGCGCGCATTGGAGCCTGGAGACATCATCCCGGCCGCTGGGGGCGGCGGCCGGGTTGATCTTGCGGTTAACGCGATGTGATGAACGGATCCCAATTGACGAAGTAGTGCACCGGCTGCAACACGCCGACCGTCACTTCGATCTGGATCTGATAGGTCTGGTTGCCTTGGTTCAGGGCTTGGCCGATCCAATAGGCGCCCGCGGGTTCACCGGGCGGAGAGGTCTGCACGCGCGGCGTTCCGGCGGCGGTGAAGACATTGCCTTGGCTGACGGTAAAGCCTGTGATCTGCACCACATCGCCGGAGGTGCCCAGGATGTCGATCGGCATCACGTTGAAACCGATCAGATCGCCATTGTTGCAGACGGTCGAGAGTTCCAAAGTGCCTTCACCGGTCGAGCCGTTGCGCACCCGGTTGTCCATCATATAGATGCCTTGGCTGATGTTCCGCCCCTGCTGGGCAGCGACATAAGCCGTATCGACGGCAATCGTGATTGCCGTTTGTGGGTTCAGCGCCGCGGAACTGGCGCGCGACACCGTTGCCGTATTTTTCGTAGTCATGATTTGCCTCCTGGGCTCAATGGACGGAGAGCGCTGGATTGACGGTCGTCGTGATGCCGGATTGGTTCGGAATCTGCGCGTTGAAGGTGATGTTGTAGTTCGCAGTCCCCGCGGCTTGGACTTGGCCTGTCCAGGTCGTGGCGTTGTAGAATTGCGGCGTGCCGCTGGCGCCGAAGACGCTGGCATTGCCGAAATTTTCGATCGACAGAATGGTGTCGGAGGTCGGGCTGATATTGAGCAGCGACCAGCAGATATTGGTGCCGACCGGCACGTTGGTGGAGAGGTTCACCGTGCCCTCATTGGCGCTGCCGTGATTAAGATTGTTGTCGACCAAATAGACACCGGTTGTCTGGCCATTCTGCAGCGCGTTGGTATCCACCCAGATCTGGATGAATAAACTGCAAGAAGATGGAGGAATTGCCATAGCGTATCCTTTCCTTTGTTTGTCCTTTGGACATGCGAATGCAGTCCGAAACGCTCGGATGTCTTCGTTTGTCGGTACGGATTGCAATTTCTGGACTTACTCCCAGCGTCTGAAAGGTGCTCAAGCTGGACGCAAGAGTCAATACTTTTACGCGAGTTAAAGAAATGAAATATACTTCAAGTTGTGTCAGCGTGTGGTGAAAGCGAGACGCGGCGGCCGGGCCACAGCGGCCAAGGCGTCTTTCCAGCAGTCTCGGAGGGCCTGGCGCTACAAGCTGTGAGGAACGGCATAGTATGCGTTGACCGCAGCCTCGCCATGGGTATAGTCCCCGGCTTCCATTCGCTTTTTTGAAAAATGCCCGAGTGGTGGAATGGTAGACGCACTGGACTCAAAATCCAGCGTCCGAAAGGATGTGTCGGTTCGAGTCCGACCTCGGGCACCACTTTTCCCTACGCACCGCGTGGCGCAGCCACGGAAAATGCAAAGCGAAGCCCCGCGGCAGCCGTCGGCAGCGATCCCATTTTTCGGCAACCGCCTTTTATTACCACTCTAAATTGAATAGACTGCAGAGGGCTCAGGGGAGCGCCCTCGCGGGGCGATATGCTGATGAAAACGCTGAAACTCGTTTTTCTGGCGGCGGCGCTGGCCGTCTCGCTCGCACCGGCTGAGGCCTGGAATGGCCGCGGCCATATGATCGTGGCCGCCACGGCTTGGACCCATCTGACGCCGCAGGCGCAGGCGCGCGCCACGGCCCTGCTTAAGCTGAATCCGTTTTATGCGACTTGGGTGGAGGGCGTGGCCGCTGACGAGCAGGATCAGCTCGCCTTCGTGATTGCCGCGACCTGGCCGGATGCCATCAAGAAATGGACCACGCCTTGCCCCAAAGACGCTCCGCCCAACAGCGGTCCGCTCTCCGGCTACAGCTATTGCAATGATGGCGAGAAGCCCACCCACAGCGGCGCCGATGCCAATACCGGCTACAGCGACAAGTTGGAGCACAAATATTGGCATTACGTCGACATGCCGTTCTCGCCGGATCACACCAAGCTGGTCCAGCCCGAGCCGCCGAATGCTGAGACGGAGATCGACACTTTCCGCAAAACGCTGAGCGCCAGCGATGCCAGCGATGATGTCAAATCCTTTGATCTGGTCTGGCTCGAGCATTTGGTGGGCGATGTGCATCAACCGCTGCACGCCACCAGCCGTTTCACCAAGGCCTCACCGCAAGGCGATCAAGGCGGCAATCTGGTCTGCACCGGCACCGCCCTCGCCACCAAAAAGGACGCCACCGGCAAAGAAACGCAGCTCTGCAAAAGCGAGTTGCACGCCTATTGGGATGGCCTGCTGGGCAATCAAAAGCCCAAGGTTGCCGATGCGGTGAACGCCCGGGCTGCCATCGCAGCCGCGAAGACTTTGGATGCCGCCGACGCCACCAGCCTCACCGATACCGACGTCAGTCACTGGGTGGCGGATAGCTTTGCCATCGCCAAGAGCACGGCCTATCGCAAGCCTGTCGGCAATGCGCTCGGGCCCTACAACATCGCCCACAGCGCCACCTACACCAAAGCCGCCCTAGCCGCCGCCCGCACCCAAGC
>JARLIR010000210.1 GCA_031291635.1 Rhizomicrobium sp.
GCGAGGCTTATCAATATCTGGTCGAAAGCATCCGTCGCTTTCCGCCCCAGGCTAAGTTTGCGCGGATGATCGAGGAAGCGGGGCTGTCGCAGGTGAAGGTGCGCAATCTCTCCGGCGGTATCGCCGCCATGCATTCAGCCTGGAAAATTTGATGACCGGCGCCGTCGGCAATTTCTTCAGAGTGTGGAAGTTCGCGCGCACCCTGGCGCGCCACGATGCGTTATTCCCGGCCGAGTACATGGCGCTGATGCCGGCACGGGTGCGCTTCCTACGCCGCCTCTTGGGCAGCGGACGGGTCAAGGACGGCACCACCCCCGGCTACCGCTTAGCCCGGGCGCTGGAAAATTTAGGCCCGGCCCATATCAAACTCGGCCAAGTGCTGGCGACGCGCCCCGATTTGGTTGGCGCTGAGGTCGCCACCGCCTTGGAGAGCCTGCAAGACCGCCTGCCGCCCTTTGCCTCGGCAGAGGCCCGTGCCGTGGTCGAGCACGAATTCGGCAAGGACCTCGGCGTGCTCTTTGTGCGCTTTGGTGAGCCGGTAGCCGCCGCCTCGATTTCCCAGGTGCACGACGGCGAGACCAACGAACAGCCGCCGCGGCGCGTCGCCGTGAAGGTGTTGCGCCCCGGTATCGAGGACGAGTTCGCCCGCGATGTCTCCACACTACGTTTCGCGGCTTGTCTGGCGGAGCGCTTTTCGGCGGAAGCCCGTCGCTTGCGCCTCACGGCCTTGATCGAGACGTTGGCAGAATCCACCGCCCTCGAACTCGATCTGAGAATGGAAGCCGCCGCCGCCTCCGAACTCGCCGAGCGTATGGCCGGCGACAAGGATTTCCGCGTTCCCGTCGTCGATTGGACGCGCAGTTCGGCGCGGGTTCTCACCACCGAATGGATCGATGGCGTCCCCTTGCGCGAAAACGAAGCTTTGCGCGCCGCGGGACATGATCCCAAAAAGATCGCGCTGATCGTGATGCGCAGCTTCCTCACCCAGGCGCTGCGCGAAGGCTTCTTTCACGCCGACATGCATCCCGGCAATCTTTTCGTCGATAGCAAAGGCCGCTTGGTGGCGGTCGACTTCGGCATTATGGGGCGGCTTGATCTGGCCACCCGCCGCTTCATGGCCGAGACCATTGGCGGCTTCCTTGCCCGCGATTACATCCGCGTCGCCCGCGCCCATTTCGACGCCCAATTTGTGCCGCCGCATTTTTCGCTGGAGACCTTTGCCCAAGCCTTACGCGCCGTGGGCGAGCCCATCTTCGGGCGCTCGGCACGCGATGTTTCGATGGCAAAGCTGCTGCAGCAACTTTTTGACACCACCCGCCGTTTCGAAATGCAGGCTCAGCCGCAATTGCTGCTGCTGCAGAAGACGATGGTGGTGGTGGAAGGCGTGGCCCGCGGCCTCGATCCCGATTTCGACATCTGGGAAGCCTCACGCCCGGTGGTCGAGCGCTTCATGCTGGATCAACTCTCGCCGCAAGCGCGCCTGCGTGAGATGGGAGAGACCGTGGTGGCTTTGGGCCGTGCGGTACAGAAGTTGCCGCAGTTCATGCAGCAGACCGATGCAATTGCGCAGATGTTGGCCGAGGGTGGATTGAAGCTCCATCCCGATAGCGAACAGCGCATTGCCAACGCGGGCCGTACCGACTACGGCCTAGTTTGGGCCTTGCTCGGCTTTCTGGTTGGCGTTGTTGTCTTGTCGCGCTTTTTGGCGGGTTAGCTGATCTTAACGTTGCCGCCGTCACAGACGTGGCTGCCGTCGGCGTTGCGATAAAAGACCTTCACATGCAGTGTATGATCGGCAAGCTCCGGAAAATCGGGCACCCGCACATGCACCAAGCCTGCGTCAATTTTCTGCTCGATGGCGAGCACTTCGCCAATGCCTGTCGGTGACTGATTGTTGTCGGGGTAGAGCACTACGGCAACGGCGCCGTCCTTTTCCACATTGGCGCAAGCAAGGCCGAGATATTGGCCACGCGCTGCATGGGGAATCGAGCCGCCGCCGCTGTCCTGGATGGCAATTGTATCGCCGACCGGAAGGCGGACCTCATCGGTACAGGCCAGCGCAGCGGCAGCACTGCCGCACACCCCAATCATCAGCCAAATTGCTTTGCGCATTGCCGCCCTCCGCTTAACGCCTTAAGCCCGCGCCACCGCGCGCGACAAGGCGAAAAAACGCCAACTCAGCAAGATTGCCGCTGCCATTAGGGCAAAAGCAAGGCCAACCCAAACGCCCACACCCTGCCAGTTGAGCCCCACCCCCAAGCCCAAGCAGAGCGGGAATCCGATCAGCCAGTAGCTGGCGCCCGCAAGCCACATCGGCATGCGCGCATCCTTAAGGCCACGCAGACTCAAGGCGGAAACCACCTGTAAGCCGTCAAACACCTGAAAGGCTGCCGCCAAGCGCAAGAAACTGACCGCCAGCGCCAGCACCTCCCGATTCGCCACGGCGTCGGTGGCGAAATAGAGCGCCGCGAAATGGTGGGGGAACAACGCCAGCAGCACGGCGGTGCAGGACATGAAACCTGTCCCGATGACAAGGGCGGTAACGCCGGCGCGCCGCACCCCGGGCCGATCTTGAGCGCCCGCAGCCAGCCCCACCCGAACGGTGGCCGCCATGGCAATTCCGAGTGGCACCATGAAGGTGAGCGAACAGAGATTGAGTGCCACCTGATGAGCGGCCACCGAGGCAGTCCCAAAAGTGCCCATCATCAGCACCGAAGCGTTGAACAGGGCCACTTCGAACAGCATCGTCACGCCAATGGGCATACCCAAGCGGAACAGCTCGGCGAATTTGCCCCAATCGGGACGGAAGAAGCGCAGGAAAATCCGGTACTTGCGCAGTTCCCGCGAGGCAAGCACGACGGTCATCATGGCCAAGAAACTGAAGGTGTACGAACACGCGCTGGCAATGCCCGAGCCCATCAGACCCAATTTCGGAAAGCCGAAATGGCCGAAGATCAGGGCATAGTCCGCCGCTGCATTGAACAGGATCGAAACCAGCATAACCCACAGGGAGGCTTTGGGACGGCCTAGCGCGGTCACATAATTACGCAACACCTGGAATCCCAAGGAGAAGACCAAGCCGGCGCTCAAGGGGCGCACAAAGCGGCTCGCTGCCTCCGCCAGCTCCGGGCGCTGCTGCAGAACGAGAAGAATATCCTTGGCGAAGAACAAGAAGGTCGTCAGTGGCACTGACAACAAAATGATGGCCCAGAAGCCCATGCGCATGATGGCGCGCACGCTGGCGCGATTGTTCGGGCTGGCGCCCAGCACATGGGCAATCAGCGGTGAGATCGCAGCCGTGGGGCCGAGGCCGAACAGCCAAGCGAAATAAAACACGGTATTGCCGAGTGCCGCGCCTGCCAGCGCCTCCTTCGAGACACGGCCGAGCATAAGGACGTCCGTTGTCAGGATCGCCATTTGCGCCAGCTGCGTCGCTACCAGTGGCAGGGCAAGCTTCATCAACGCGCGGGCTTCGATGAGCCAGGGTGATGTCGGCTGGGCGACAGAAACGGTTTGAGTGCAGTCAGTCATGATACGTACAGGTCACAAAAAAGAGACAAAAAAACCCTCCGGAGCGTTGCTCGGGAGGGCGGGCGGGCAACCGATTCGGACCGGTTTAACCGAAGCACTCCTGGCAAGCCGTCATGGCAAAAGCGCTGCCCGAACGGGCTAGCGTCACAGCCATATCGCACATCGTCGAAATCATTCGTCGGCTCGCTAGTACGGCGCGAAACCCATTTTCCGCACCAATACCTGGGAGGTACGACGGGGATTCGGCGAAGTCAACTCAGCCGCGAAGCATCTTAGCGGACGATGCAACAAGGCCACAGCAGGCCTTTTTCGACTCAGTGAGGGTCTGTAGGATACCCCTCATGATGCCATGGAATATTGCTCATCGCGGGGGCGCGCAGCTCCGACCTGAGAACACGCTGGCGGCCTTTGCCGACGCGGTTTGGCGCGGCTGTCAGGGCGCCGAACTGGATGTTCAACTCACCGCTGACGGTCATGTCATTGTCCATCACGATTGGCGCTTGAAGCCGGGTCTGGCCCGCGACCGAGACGGGCGCTGGCTTACGGACTCCACCCCACACATCAAGGAACTGACCCTCGAGGAACTGCGCGGTTTCGATGTTGGACGGGCCGATCCTGAAAGCGCTTACGCGAAGGCCCATGCGGCAGTGCGCTGGCAGGATGGGGAATGTGTGCCACTGCTGTCAGAAGTGATAGCCGTCGCCAAGACGGCACGCTCGCCGTTCCGGCTGGTGATCGAGCTGAAAACCTCTTTCGCCAATCGCGCGGAAGGCCCAGATCCCGAGGAACTGGCCGATCGGACAATCGCTGTTCTGCGCGAGCATCACTATCTCGACCAGACGATTTTCGTCGGCTTCGACTGGGCGGCCCTGATCGCAGCCAAAAAGCTGGCGCCGCAAACTGAATGTTGGTTCACGAGCTTGCCTCTCAGCTGGTTTGAACCTGGCACACCGGCGCCAGAGGCTGATCCGCCCAGCGAGACAGCGCTGCAAATGCTGCGCTATTGGGCACATGAGGGCATTTCGCCGTGGGCCGCTGGCTACGATGCTGTTCACTACGGCGGCTCTATCCTCGAAGCGGTGAAGGCGGCAGGCGGTGATGGCTGGGACCCGATGTGGGTCGATCTCAATGAGGACACCGTCAGCGAGGCGCGCCGCTTGGGCTTGAAGCTCGGCACCTGGACAGTCAACGATCCAGAGCAAATGCGGCTTCTGTCGTGCCTGGGACTAGACGCCATCTACACGGATCGTCCCGATCTTTTCGCTGCGGTACGCGAGTACTAATACGCACTGCCGTTGCACGTGCAGTTATGCCACAAAAACGATCCAACGAACACAAAAAGGCCTTGGCTTTACCTGTTATCGCTTAACGCTTGGGTCAGACAACTATCGTACATCTTGCTGCGACGTTCGGAGCGGAAATACCCATGGACCGGTTAGCCGATTGGATCGAAGGCGGGATGACTCATTCCGAGTTCGTGCGCATCGACGCCCTGACCCATCCCAATGCTACGGCCGCACTGAAGTTCTGGGATGAACGCCCGAGCGACGGCATCCATATTGGGCGCGACGTGCCTTCGCGGATGATCGCCAGGCTCCTGAGCCATGTGGCGATTTACGAACCTCTGCCGGATGGCTTAGATTTCCGGGTTCATTTGGCAGGTTCCGGTATCCGCCACCGTTTTGGCCGTGACATCACCGGCGAAACCATGTCCGAGATTTACAGCCCCAACGATATGCCGGTGCGTTTCAAGACGTTGTTGGAAGTCACTGCCAGCAACGAACCGCGTATGACGCGCATCATCCATCGCGCCGGGAAGGTGGATGTTCTGAAAATCGAATTGCTTCAGCTGCCTGTGGTGGCCCCCAACGGCGTGGACCGTTGGGTGCTCACCTTCGTGTTCTATTTCTAGAAAATCACAGCCCTTCGAACAGCGCCGTCGAAAGATAGCGCTCGGCAAAAGAGGGGATGATAACGACGATGGTCTTGCCCGCCATCTCCGGACGCGCGCCTACTTCCAGGCCCGCCGCCAACGCCGCGCCAGAGGAAATGCCGACCGGAATGCCTTCCAATCGGGCCACCCTGCGGGCCGTCTCAAAGGCGGTTTCGTTGGAGATGGTAACAATTTCGTCAATTACAGAACGATCCAGGATGGACGGTACGAAGCCCGCGCCAATGCCCTGAATCTTGTGAGGCCCAGGCTGGCCACCCGAGAGCACCGGTGAATCTTCAGGCTCGACCGCGATCATCTTGACCGACGGCTTGCGCGCCTTCAGCACTTGGCCGATGCCGGTGATGGTGCCGCCGGTGCCGACGCCCGAAATCACTACATCGACCTTACCGTCGGTATCGTTCCAGATTTCTTCGGCTGTGGTGCGGCGATGGACATCCGGATTGGCGGGATTTTCGAATTGTTGCGGCATGATCGCGTCGGGATTTCCGGCGATGATTTCCTGGGCCTTGGCGATGGCGCCCTTCATGCCTTTGGCGGCTTCCGTGAGGACCACTTCGGCACCCATGATCAGCAGCATTTTGCGCCGCTCCAGCGACATCGATTCAGGCATGACAAGGATAAGCTTGTAACCCTTTGCGGCGGCCACAAAGGCGAGCGCAATGCCGGTGTTGCCGCTGGTCGGCTCGACCAGAACGGTTTTGCCGGGAACGATTTTGCCCTGACGCTCGAGGGCATCGATCATCGCCACGCCGATACGGTCTTTGACCGAAGATAGCGGGTTGAAGAACTCAAGCTTAAGCAAAATGTCGGCTTTGACGCCGCCCTGTGCCGGTAAGCGCGCCAGCCGTACCAGTGGCGTGTCGCCGATGGTGTCGGTGATGGAATTGTAGATACGTCCGCGTCCGGGTTTCTTATCACTCATGATCGTGATCCTTCCTTGATGGCGGTCTAGATGGTGAAATCTGCCGTATCGTGTTCATTGGCGCTGACACCAGCGCTACGCGCTTTCTGGCACAGATCTTCAACGGTAATGGCTTCGAGCCGCGCCATGATCTCGTCCTGCATGGTCTGGATAAACGGTGTGACAATGCGCATGCCGAGTTCCGAACGCGGCAAAGCCTCTTCACCGGTCTCGTCTTCGGCTAGTTCGGCCGCCCGCACGATGTCACCCACTGAGATGCGCCGGCGTTCCTTGGCGAGGCGATAACCGCCCCTGGGACCGCGCACACCCTTCAAAATGCCAGCGCGGACAAGCTGCTGCATCACTTGTTCGAGGTAGCGCTGCGGCACGCCCTGGCGGGCCGTGATTTCCTTGGCCTGCACCGGTTCGGGGCGCGCGTTAAAGGCAATGTCGATCACCGCTTCGAGCGCCAGCAGAGTTTTTCTTGAGAGTTTCAGCATTGGCCTATCCAGCGGTCAATCCAGTGGAGCCGAAGCCACCTTCACCGCGAACGGTGGTGGGCAGTTCGGTCACTTCTTCCAACACGGCAGTTTCATAGCGGGCGATCACCATCTGGGCGATTTTCATCCCCCGCGTGATCGTGAAAGGTTCGGCGCCCAGATTGATGATCGGGCATTTGATCTCGCCACGATAATCGCAGTCGATTGTGCCGGGAGCGTTGAGCACGGTGATGCCAAACTTCACCGCTAGGCCCGAACGTGGGCGCACCTGCGCCTCGTAGCCGGGCGGCAAGGCGATGGCGATTCCGGTTGGCACTAACGCGCGCGCGCCGGGCAACAACACGATTTCCGCTTCGACGGCTGCCAAAAGATCGAGTCCGGCGGCTCCCTCGGTCGCGTAATGGGGCAGGGCGAGGCCGTCGCTATGGGCGAGACGTTGGATGGAGAGTTTCATGCGACCTTCTCTAAAGCTTTGCTGATGCGAACGGCGAGGCGAGTGGCGACTGCGTCTTTACTCAACTCCGGCCAGCTTTCAGCACCTTGCGCGGTGATGACATGTACGGTGTTGTGATCGGTGCCGAAGACCCCGGTGCTGACGTCGTTGGCGACGATCCAATCGCAGCCTTTGCGCGCCCGTTTCTCGGCGCCATAGGCCAATACGTTTTCGGTCTCTGCGGCAAAACCGATTAGAAGCGTGGGCCGTTTGGCGTGATTTGCGAGGCCCGCCAGAATGTCGGGGTTTTCCGTCAACGCCAAACTGGGCGGGCCAGAATCGGATTTCTTCAATTTGCTGTTGGCGGGGCTCTGCGCCCGCCAATCAGCGACCGCGGCGGTCAGAACCGCCACATCGACCGGCAGCGCAGCTTCGCAAGCGGCCTGCATTTCGAGCGCGGTTTCGACCTCGATCAACCTCACGCCTTGCGGCGGGGCCAGCGCGACGGGGCCGGAGATCAGCGTTGTTTCTGCCCCAGCCTCAGCCAGGGCGCGGGCGATGGCATAGCCTTGCTTGCCCGAAGAGCGATTGCCGAGAAAGCGCACCGGATCGAGCGGCTCATGGGTGGGTCCTGCCGTCACCAGCGCCTTTACACCGCTTAGCGGACCTGGGCCCGCCAGCAAGCGCTCGATCGCCTCGAGAATTTCTTGCGGCTCGGCCATGCGGCCCGGGCCAAATTCGTTGCAGGCCATAGCCCCTTCGTTGGGACCGACGAAATGCACGCCGTCGGCCTTTAGCGTGGCGAGGTTCCGCTGCGTGGCGGCGTGGTTCCACATCCGCACGTTCATGGCAGGGGCCATCAACACCGGCTTGTCGGTGGCGAGCAGCGATGTCGAGGCTAGATCGCTGGCCAAGCCATTGGCCGCTTTGGCCATCAGATTGGCCGTCGCCGGGGCCACCACCACAAGATCGGCGACGCGCGAGAGTTGGATGTGCCCCATCTCGGTCTCGTCGACGAGGCTGAACATGTCCGTATAGGCCTTATGGCCACTTAGAGCGGACACCGACAGGGGCGTGACGAACTCCGTTCCGGCTTTGGTGATAATGGCCCGGGTGTCAATTCCACGCTCCTTGGCGCGGCGTATTAGCTCCAAGGATTTATAGGCGGCAATTCCGCCACCGATGATCAGCAGGATGCTCTTTGACATGTTCGTTCCTAAACCCCGCAACATGGTCGGGATAATAAGATAATAACGACTTGATCATGTACTTTCTAGAGCATTCCATCTTAACGCGGCGCTCACACACTTTCGCTCTAATGGCGATCAGACCCAAGAAAGGCGCGTTAAGTGCCCGTTTCTGCCCAATATATGTGCTGGCTGGCCGGTGAGTTCGCCGCCTTACACGGCTTAATGGCTGTGGATATCGCGCGCCGGGCCTATCGCTCGCATGATTGCGAAGGCGACGAGCTGGGAGCCGAGTTCTGGTTTGCCATGTCCGTGCTGGTGGATGACGTCATGCGCCACCGCCTTGATGCCGAGCGGACCCTGTCGATCCACTAGCAGCTTTGCTTGCACCTTTGCCGCCGATGCGACCAAACTGACAGGTCCGGCAAGCAAAGGCGTGCCATGCCCCTCGATCCGCTGGTGAAGGCCTTTCTCGAGCAATTGCCCCCAGGCCTCAAGCCTTGGGAGCAAAGCGACGAAGAAGCGCGCCAAGGCTTCCGCGACTTCCTTAAGCCCTTCGGTCCTAAAGATGTGCCCATCGGCAAAGTCGAAAACCGAAGCCTTCCTGATGGTCTGGCGTTGCGGCTGTATCGTCCGGTGGCGGCGGGCGGAGAAGCTTTGCCTGCTCTGATTTTTTTTCACGGTGGCGCGTTTCGGGCAGGCGACCTCGAAACCCATGAATCGGTTTGCCGCCTGATCGCTGGCGAAGCGGCTTGCCGGGTCATCGCTGTCGATTACCGCCTCGCTCCCGAGCATCCCTTTCCCGCAGCCTATGACGATGCTTATGCCGCGCTGAGCTGGATCGAGGCGAACGCGGCAACATTAGGGATCGATCCCAATCGCATCGCTGTCGGAGGGGATTCCTCTGGTGGGGCGTTAGCAGCGCTGGTGTGCCAACGGGCCAAGGCACAAGGCGGCCCCGCCATTGCCTATCAGCTCTTACTTTTTCCCGTGACAGCGCTCGGCGGAGACTTTGCGTCGCTATCCGCGAATGCGGAAGGTTATCTACTCGAGCGAAGCGCGCTGGAATATTGCTACGAACGCTATGCCCCAAAATCGTTGTGGGGCGATCCCAGGCTGTCGCCGCTTCTGGCAAGCGATGTTGCGGGCCTGCCGCCAGCCTTGGTCATGCTTGCCGAATTTGATGTGCTGCACGATGAGGGGCTGGCCTATGCCGAAAAGCTGCGCGCTGCCGGTGTCAGCGTGACCCTTGCCGACTATCCCGGGCAGATTCACGATTTTCTATTATTCCAAGCGGTATTTCCCCAGGCGCGCGAGGCAATTGCCCTGGTGGCCAAAGCGCTACAGGCGCAGTTCGAAAAGCTCTAAGATGTCCAGAGCGCTGCGTTTCCGGCCCGCCGCCAGACTTTGAGCAGGTTGATTGCGGTCTCCGCTGCAGCGGGCTTGCGGCTGATGATCCGTAAGATGTCTTCGCGGCTCATACCCTTCTTGATGCAGTCGCGACGGACCAGCCAGGCGGTTTCGGAATCCGGTCCACGGAAACTCGAGTATACCCGCACCATACCAAGTGTGCGCAGCACGCCCAGCACGCGGCGATCGCAATAGCCGTAAGGAATAGCAACCGAGCGCACAGGCGCCTGGATTATCGTCGACAGCTGCTCAACAGATTGCATCACGTCATGGGTGATTTCCGCATCGCTGACCTGTGTCCAGTCGAGATGCTCGCAGCCATGCGAACCAATTTCCATGCCATCCCTGTGCAGCTCACGGATAGCATCCTCGCTGACATAGCCTTCTGTGCCGATGCGTGCAGACGGAATGAAGAACGAGGCCTTCAGTCCTGCCTTCATCAACTGGGGTAGGGCAATGGTCTCGTCCGTTGCGTTGCCGTCGTCAAAGGTCAGGCGCGCTGGTATTTTTTGCATGAGTTCGACAATGGTGTCGAAAGTCTCGCGGCTGACCCAATAGGGCGTTTCATCCGCCCCGACATGCGGTGGCAAGGGCCCGATCCCGTGCAGCATCAGACAAGCGTTCATGCGTGGGCTCCGATCACGCGGCCACCGGCACGGGATTCGGCGCTGACATGCGAGACCAGCGACAGCGCCAGTCGGCCTTTGCGCGACAGCGGGATGACGGCGTCGTACGTGTCCGCGAAGACACCGCCAAAAAGCTGTTTGAAATACGCAATCTGCATCTGCTCGGGGTCGTCCTTGCCGCGATAGACCCCACCGAAATCGTACAGCGCCAGCCCCCTCGCCTTATAGCGCAAGATGTCCTTCCAATGATGGAGCCGGTGGGCGCGGCCGACATGGTTGTTCCAAACCGAGCCCTGTGCCGGATCGAGATCGGCCATGGTGGTTTGCAATCGTGCACGCCCATGAGTCACGACATAGCTATGCCAGGAGAGGATATTGCCTTCGCCGTCGCGGCTGCGGGAAAGCTCGTAGGCACCCATTTTCATCAGGTCGCGGACTTGGCCGACACCGAGGGCTCCAGCCATCGGTTTGCGCTGGCGCAATTTCTGATGCGCCGAAAGAAACGCGTCCCAGACATCTTCGCTAATCTCGTCCAATGTTTCGATGACAATGCCGCCGCGGGCCGCCTGTCGGATAGCCTTGTGGACGGCGGGTGCCAGCGCTTTGAACAAGACGTCTTCGCTTTGGGAAAGATCAATCTGTATCGTCGGGCGGTAATGATTGTAGACGCCCGGATAAGGCACTGGCAGATCGCACAGCTTTAGAACATCGGCATCCGGCATGACTTCGGGCACCGCAAAATAGCTGACCTGCGTGCGCACCAAGCGGCGCCACAGGCGCCAAGCGAGCGATGTCGGTGGAAGAAAAGCCATGTCCGAACCAGAGTGTTGCTGCTCCAGTTGTAACAGGATGTGGGGTAACGTCCGGTTAAGAGATCGCTTTGCCGGGCGCCAGTACGTCCTTGGGGTCAAGCGATAGCTTGACAGCGCGCCATACCGCTACGGCACTTTCGCGATTATCGTCCTGCGATGACGTTCCTTTTGCCCAGCCACTGCCGCGGTGGGGGACACCGCCGGCTTCTAGCATCGCCTGAAGAGCAGCGGCTTCGATCTTGTCGGCTTGTTCCAGGTCGGCGCCGATGGCGCGCGGGAAAATCGCCGTGAAAGCCAGCGTCGCTGTGCTCGGTGCCGCCGCCGCCACATGGCAGAGCACGATGCCATGCGCACTTTCGCGCGGTGCGGTCTCGCGTAAAGCCGCATCCACGCCGGCGCGTGTACTCTCATAAACGCTCTGCAGATTCGACCAGCGCGCGCTGACCTCGAAGGTCTCAACGCCCATGCCACGTTCTAGCAAAGAATCGCGAATGTACGGCCCTTGAAAATGCTGCGAGCCTTCGCTCCGTCCTTGCCCAATACCGTGGTAGCGGCGCGCAACGGCTTCCAGGCGGTGGCGTTGGAAGGCGATCGTTGCTGCATCACCCTCGAAACCTGCAATCATCTGGCAAGGCTGGCCGATGGTCCCCCGTGCCGCGCGAAAACGCGCGCTGAGCCGGTCTATCATGCTGCGCCGCTTGCCAAGCTGTTCGAAGGTGCCAAGAACCCGCGTCTCTTCACTGTCGCAGAGCCGCAGCATGACTGGGCTGCAGCCTTCTTGGTGGATCGCGCGCAGGGCCGCGAGACCGCTTGAAAAATCGGCGAAGAGATAGGTGTGACGGTGGCACTCTGCGGGCAGAGGCTTCAGCCCAATCGTCGCCTCCGTGATAATCCCGAACTGGCCCTCCGAACCAAGGACGAGATTGGTCATGTCGGGGCCAGCGCCGCGTTGGCCAGTGTTGATAAGCCCCGTTGGGGTCGCCAGTTTGACACTGCAAAGCCACCGTGGTGGCGGGCCAAACGGATCGGCAGGCCGCGCTGCGATCCAACCGCCGAGTGTCGAGAATTCGTTGGCCTGGGGGGCGCAGTCGAGGGTAAGACCTTTGGCCTTCAGGGCGCTTTCCAGAGCGGGGCCATAGATTCCAGCTTCGACTTCGGCTGTATTTGAGACTGTGTCGATGGCGATAATCCGGTCCATCTCCGACAGGTCGAGCGTGATGACACTCTCGCACTCACCGCGGATCGCTGCGACACCGCTCTCAAGGCTCGTGCCGCCGCCAAAGGGTATGACGGCAATGCGCCGTGTCGCGGCCACTGCCAGAATCGCCAGAACCTCGTCTGTGCCGCGTGGATAGATCACGGCATCGGGCGCCTCGGCGAGATCGCCGGCACGCAAATGGAGGAGGTCGCGATAGCTGCGCCCGCGCGTGTGGAACGCCCTCTCCGCGATGCTTTCTCTGAGCTGACTGGCGCCAACGATAGCGCTCAGTTCGAGGCGGTGCGGCAGCGCCAGAGTGCCTGGCGGGAGCGAAATCTCTTCCAGCGGGCGGGCAGGCGTCGCCAGCAGCGCAGGCATACCGAGTTCGGCAGCGAGCCACACCCACACGTCGTCACGCTGCGCCAGCTCATCCTTGCGCGCAGCCCATCCCCATCCGTTCCAACGGAGTTTTGACCGGTCCTGACTCACGTATCCTCCCAAGCAACCCTAACATCGCACATTCAGGGCGCGGGGAAGAATCTCGAATGTCGCGGGCAGGCGGCCGACGCTGTGATAGTCGAGCGCGACCGGGACGGCGCGGCCGTGGGTTTCTGCAACCGGCGCGGCCAAGACCCGGCGTCCCTTCACTTCGCGGAGTGCATTGCCAGCGCGGGTTTGCATGGTGATGGCGACATTGAATTGACCGTCATCAGTCTCGGGTTGCACGCCACTCGTTTTGCCAATGATTTGTCGATTGCCGATTGCAACCGAACGGATAGTGACGATTTCGTCGAACGATTGATCGACAATCAACCGCACAGCCCGCCCGCGATAGCCCAGCGAGCGCCAATCGCCCAGTTTTTCGAGCAGCGAGCGCTTCTGCGTATCGCCGACACCTGCGGCGTGGCCAAATGCGGCCATGGTCGCGAAATAGCGGGTGCGGGGTTTTCCATCTCGCGACAGATAAGTGGCACGACCGACATCGATTGGATGCACCGCGGCTTTGCTTAGCTTGGAAACACCATCGCTAGTGGCGAGGAAGGCCAGCACGGCATCGGGGGAGAGCGAACCATCACCGTCGAAGAAGCCATTGACCGCTTCCTCCAGCAAATCGCCGCCAACCGCTACGATCTCGGTATGGCCTTCCCGCAGTGCGGCCGAGACCAGCGCCGCCATTTCGCTGCGCCGTCGTGGAAACGCCAAGGACATGTAGGGATAGATCTCAGCCAATTTGGGCTCGAGCAATCGCCAGCCGCGGCTGTGCTGGCTGCCACAGGAGACCGGATCGACGATGACAAAGGCGCACATGGTCGCCCCACAAATGAGGTGGGGCGAAGGCTCCTTTCCGGAGCGCGTCTTGTCAAGATGTTGAAAAACCAACAAAAAACTTATGGGAAAGAGCGTGCGTGAGACAAATGCAAAATGGCCGCCCGGAAGGGACGGCCATTGCTTGCGCATCGCGCTCAATATCGCTGTCGGCAGATTACTTAATCTTGCCTTCTTTGAACACCACATGCTTGCGCAGCACGGGGTCATATTTCCGGACCGTGAACTTCTCGGTCATGGTGCGGGTGTTCTTCTTCGTCACGTAGAAAAAGCCCGTGCCGCCCTCGCTATTGAGCCGGATTTTTGCCGTCGTCGGCTTCGCCATAGGGAACTCCAAAAGAATAAACGCCCGAAGGGCCGGTAACCTACTGACAGGGGGCAGGAAGTCAAGACAGTCTGAGGTACGAAATGGCCGCGTCTCCGTCAGAAACATTCCATTGCTCCGGGGCATCCGAAAGCGGAATGAATCCAATGCAATAGCGCGATTTCACTGAGCCCGGTGGCGATGATCACTGCGGCGACGACCATGATTTTTTGCGGCGATAGAGGCCGATGCGGCGCCCGGTATTCCCGAAGGCAGGACTCACATCGGTAAATCCAGCCCAGTGGGGGCAGCACGACACCGAGGTATAGCGACAGGAAGACCGCCAAGGCTGCGCGCGGGAAAGGGCGCCTTTTCTGGTAGACCAAGCAGCCGCACCGTGGGCAGGTGGCATCGTCGAGGTCGCCGACTTCGCGGCTCAGGAGCTCTTTGTAAACGCCCAGTCGGCAGTCGCGCTCGATCTCGCGGGCGGTTTCAATCTGGTCGTAGGGGACCTGAACCTTGACCCCGCCAAAAGCCACAGAGCGATGCCACATATTGGCGACCGTCATCTCATGCGCGATGAAGACCGAAACGCCTTCGGCTTGCAGCCGTCCGCGCAGCAGATGCGCCTCATAGGCTTCAGAGAAGGCTGCGATTGTGACGAGCATTCATGCCTACGGCAACTGCTCATCGCCGCACCCCCGGGGCTTGTAACGCAACTATAGCGGGATGCGGTGGTGACGGTAAGCCGGTGCGACTATGGGCAGCCGTTGATCAACGTGATGGCCGGATAAGACCCGGCGCGCATGCTGGTGACTTTCTTACCGTCGGTTTCGAAGATGAGCCCATTGCTGTGATCTGGACTTTCGATCGTGACCGTGTGCCAGCTCGGATCGCCGGGGTTGGGCTTGACCACCGCGGCCGAACCGTAGGCACTCAAAAGCTCTTCTTCTGATGAACCCAGACCGACACCGGCCGCCGTCTTGATCGACCGCGGCTTCGAGCTGGCGCTGAAGTAATCGACATTGATACGGACGAGGATCTTCCGATCCACCACGAAGCTGAGCCCGACCAACTCCATTTGCGGTGTGGTGAATAGGCTGCAGCCGTGATTGGCAAAGGGATTAAATGTCAGCTTTTGGCGGACGGCGCGTTCCAGTTGGTCGGGCGTCATCCCGATCTTGATGTTGGCATAGCCGTCGGCAGAGAAAACCGGTGCCGGATCATCGGCCAAGGCGATACCGCCAGACACCACCAAAAACGCCAACACCAATCCGGCTTTCATCGCAAATCTCCCGCTCGCAGGGGAAATTAGGCCATCGCCTAGGGTAAGTCTTGTTTCCCCTGCGTGGGCCACACAATTTGCGACATTAACGGCGGCGTTTGCTGCGCGGGCGGGTTGGGGCCGGGGCGAATTTGGCGCGGCGCTTCTGCGGCTTCAGCGAGATCGAACCGCAAGCCGCCGGTGAGAGGGGCGGCTTCCGCCAGTCGCACGTGCACAATGTCGCCCAAACTATAGCTTGTGTTGGTGCGCTCGCCGACCAAGGCATGGCGGCGCTCGTCATGGTGGAAATATTCCGTGCCCAGAACGCGCGCTGGCAACAGACCTTCGGCCCCGGTTTCGGCCAGCCGCACAAATAGACCAAAGCGCGTCACACCGGTGATGCGCGCATCAAAAGTGGCGCCGACACGCTCTTCCATGAAGGCGGCGACATAGCGGTCAGTGGAATCGCGTTCAGCCGCCATGGCGCGGCGCTCGGTCATGGAGATATGGGAAGCGGTCTCAGCAAGCTGTGCCACTTCTTTGTCCGTGAGGCCACTCTCGCCGAGGTGAAAACCGCGGATCAGGGCGCGATGGACCACCAAATCGGCATAGCGCCGGATAGGGGAGGTGAAATGGGCGTATTTCGCCAGATTGAGGCCAAAATGCCCGAGATTGTCCGGGGCATAAACGGCCTGCGCCTGGGTCCGTAGCACCACGTCATTCATCACCTGCTCGTGCGGGCCTTCTTTGACGTTGCCCAAGATGCGGTTGAAGACCGCGGGCTTGATCACCTGACCTTTGGCGAAACTGACGCCGATGGTGCGTAGGTAATCGGAGAAGCCAAACAGCTTTTCCTGGGAGGGCGGCTCGTGCACGCGATAGATCAGCGGCGTCCGCGCTTTTTCCAGCGCTTCGGCAGCCGCGACATTGGCCAGCACCATGAACTCCTCAATGAGCTTCATGGATTCCAGGCGTTCGCGATAAGCGATGGAGGCGATCTTGCCATCAGCACCGATGGTGATACGCCGCTCGGGCAGGTCGAGTTCTAACGGATCGCGGTCGGCGCGTTCTTTCAGCAAAATCTGATACGCCGCCCACACTCCCGCCAGCGCTTCGCGCGCCGTAGCCGACATGTCGTCATCGGGATGACCATCAAAGGCGCGCTGGGCCTGCGCATAGGTCAGGCGCGCGGCGGAACGCATGATACCGCGAATAAATTCATGGCCGCGCTTTTTACCTTTGGGGTCGAACACCATGCGCACGGCGAGGCAGGCGCGATCGACGCCTTCTTTCAGTGAGCACAAATCGGCTGACAGCGTTTCCGGCAGCATCGGCACGACGCGGTCGGGGAAATAAACCGAGTTGCCGCGCTTATAGGCTTCGCGGTCGAGAGCGCTACCCGGCGTCACATAGTGGGCGACGTCGGCGATGGCGACGAGCGTGATAACGCCGCCCTTATTGGCCGGATCGCTATCGGGCGCCGCCCAGACGGCATCATCGTGATCGCGGGCGTCTTCGGGATCGATGGTGAGAAGCGGAATGGCGCGTAGATCGGTGCGGCCGTGCGGATCGATTGGTTGCGCACTCAGGGCTTCGTCCAGCACCTCTTTGGGGAAATCGGTCGGAATGCCATGTGCATGAATGGCGATCAGGCTGACAGCCTTCGGTGCATCCATGCTGCCCAAGCACTCAACCACGCGCGCGCGCGGCGATCCGGAGGCACGGCCTGCCAAGGGTTCGGCGATGACGAGATCGTTGTCCACGGCGCCGCCAAGATCCCGTTTGTCGACGGAAAATTCGTTTTTGGTTTTGCGATCGATCGGTACGATGCGCATGTAGGCGCCCGAGATGCGCATCACCCCCAGCACCTTATGCGCCGCGGCGCCGAGGCGCTTGATGACCTTGGCTTCATAGCCGTCATCGGTCGCGGTCAACCGCGCCAGGATGCGTTCGCCGATGCCAATGGCTTCTTCGGTATTGACGGTAATCAGTGGCGGCGCTTCGTCGGAATCCCATTTGTTGGGTTTGGCCAGCAACTCGCCATCAGTGTCCTGACCGCAGATTTCCAGCACCGCGACTTCCGGGATGGTTCCCGGGCGGATATAGCCGCGCTTGCGGCTGCCCTTGAGCAGTCCTTCGCGTTCAAGCTCCTTCAAGATGCGCTTCAAGATGATGCGGTCGGAGCCCTTGATGCCAAGAACCCGCGCCAGATCGCGTTTGGTGGCGCCGGGATCTTGCGCCAAAACGTCCAGCACGCGCTGCCGGTCCATGGGCGGCGCGTTCTTGGCGGGACCGCGGGACATCTCTATTCCGCCGCCGCTTTAGCGGGTTTCTTTTTTGTTGCCGCTTTCTTCACGACGGCCTTCTTGGCTACTGCCTTTTTCACCACGGTTTTTTTCACGGCCTTTTTTACCACTGCCTTCTTGGCCGGCGCTTTTGTCGCTTTGGTGTCTGCCTTCGGCGCCGCTGCCTTCTTCGCCGCCGCTTTGGCAGCCTTTTCGGCTTTCAGCTTTTGCTTGGGCGAGGGGCCTTTGGCGACACGCTCGGCAATCAGGCGGAGCGCGTCTTCGAGCGTCACCGTCTCGGGCTCGGAGTCTTTGGGAAGGGTTGCATTGGTGGTGCCGTCGGTGACGTAAGCGCCATAGCGGCCTTTCATCACCTTGATGGGCGCGCCTGCCGGATTGGCAAGCTCCTTCAAGGGTTCGGGGCCACGTCTGCCACCGCCTTTGGCGGCCTTTTCGGCAATGATAGTGACCGCGTGATTAAGGCCGATGGTGAAGACGTCTTCCGGCGATTCCAGCGAGGCGTATTTCCCAGCATGCGCCACATAAGGCCCGAAGCGGCCGAAATTGGCAGTGATGACTTGGCCAGTCTCGGGATGCGTGCCGACTTCACGCGGCAGTGAAAGCAATTTGACCGCCAGTTCCAGATCGACATCCGAAGCGTCCGTCCCTTTGGGCAGGCCTTGGCGCTTGGGCTTTTCGCCTTCGCCGAGCTGCACATAAGGTCCGAAGCGGCCCGAGCGCAGCGAGACGTCTTCGCCGCTTTCCGGAAAGGTGCCGAGCACCTTGGGATCGCCCGAGGCATCGCCATTCTTCTGGCCAAGCTGACGGGTGAAGCGGCATTCGGGGTAATTGGAACAGCCGACGAAAGCGCCGAAGCGCCCCAGCTTCAGGCTCAACTGACCCGTGCCGCAAGTCGGGCAAATACGCGGGTCGCCGCCGCCCGCTTCTTGCGGGAAGATATGCGGCCCGATGATTTCATTCAGCGTGTCGATGACCTGCGAGATTTTCAGGTCTTTGGTCTCACCGATAGCGGCAGAGAATTCGCGCCAGAAATCGGCCAGCAATTTCTTGTAATCGAGCGAACCGGCCGAAACTTCGTCCAGTTTTTCTTCCAGATCCGCGGTGAAGCTGTATTCGACATAGCGGGCGAAGAAGCTCTTCAGGAACGCCGTAACGATGCGGCCCTTATCCTCCGGCATGAAGCGGCCCCGGTCCATACGGACATAGGCGCGGTCGCGCAGCACCGACAGAATGGAAGCATAAGTGGAAGGGCGACCGATGCCGAGTTCTTCCAGCTTGCGCACCAAGCTGGCTTCCGAATAGCGCGGCGGCGGTTCGGTGAAATGCTGCTCGGGTAAAACCTTGTCGATGGCAGCCGGATTGCCGACAACCACTTTGGGTAGACGATTGCCGTCCTCATCGGACTCGTCGTCATGGCCTTCCTGATAGAGCGTGAGAAAGCCATCGAACAGCACCACACTACCGGTGGCACGCAAAGTCACCTGGGCGTCGGTGGAGACAACATCGACCGTGGTGCGCTCCATCTCGGCGCTTTCCATCTGGCTGGCGATGGCGCGCTTCCACACCAATTCGTACAGCCGGCCCATATCGCTATCGACATATTTGGCGACGGATTCTGGCGTACGATGGAAGCTGGTGGGGCGGATGGCTTCATGCGCTTCCTGTGCGTTTTTCACCTTGGAGGTGTAAACGCGCGGCGCCTTGGGCACGTAACGCGCGCCATAGCGTTCGCCCGCCATAGCGCGGGCTTCTTGAATGGCGCTACCGTCCATGGTGACGCCGTCCGTACGCATATATGTAATGAGACCGACCGTCTCGCCGCCGAGATCGACACCTTCATAGAGGTGCTGCGCCACCTGCATCGTCCGCTTGGCCGAGAAGCCGAGCTTGCGCGCCGCTTCCTGCTGCAAGGTCGAGGTAATGAAAGGCGGGGCGGGGTGGCGTTTGACCGGCTTGGATTCGACCGAGCCGATGTTGAATTTGCGGCTCTTGATCGCTTCAACCGCGGCTGTGGCGTCGGCTTCGTTGCCGATCGACAGTTTGTCGAGCTTCTTGGCGGCAAGATGGGTTAGGCGCGCCGCGAAGGGCTTGGGCGCCGCGTCTTCGCCATAAGCGATCACATTGGCATCGACGGTCCAATATTCGTCGGTCTTGAAAGCTTCGATTTCGAGTTCGCGGTCCACGACTAGGCGCAGCGCCACCGATTGCACGCGGCCTGCCGACTTGGCGCCTGGCAATTTGCGCCACAGCACCGGCGACAGAGTGAAACCGACCAGATAGTCCAGCGCCCGGCGGGCGAGGTAGGCGTCGACCAGCTCGACATTAAGTTCGCGCGGGTTGGCGATGGCCTCAAGCACGGCGTTCTTGGTGATGGCGTTGAAGACCACCCGCTCGACATGGGTTTTGCCCAGCGCCTTTTTTTGTTTCAAGACCTCCAGCACATGCCAGGAAATGGCTTCTCCTTCGCGATCCGGATCGGTAGCCAGGATGAGCTTCTCGGCGCCCTTTACGGCGTCGGCGATGTCCTTGATGCGTTTCTGGGCCCGCTCGTCCACATGCCAGGACATGGCGAAGTCCTCATCGGGCCTCACCGAACCGTCCTTGGGGGGCAGGTCGCGGATATGGCCGAAGCTGGCCAGAACGGTATAGCCGGGGCCAAGGTACTTATTGATGGTCTTCGCCTTGGCTGGCGATTCAACAACGAGAACTTTCATCAGGGACAGAACTCAAATGTGTAAGGCGTTATGTAGGGAGGCCGGACACTGGGGGAAGGGGCGGAACGGTGTCAACGCGCGATTTGGGGAGGAACAAATACGAAAAATTGCATTTCTTGCCATATTTGATGTTTTTTACACTTAGGGTTGCAATTCATCTCGCCATCTCATAGCGTCCGGAACGTAATTTATTATCCTTCGGGTGCCATGCCGACGCAGCATTTAGACGGTCTTTCTCCCACGGAAACCGCCGATTACACCTACGAAATGCTGGAATCCTTGCGCAAACTGGCGCTTCGCCAAAACCAAAACCTGCTGGCCCATTTGCTGAGTTTGGCTGCTTTGGAAGCCAAAACTCAGGCTGAGGCCCACGAGACCGCATTGCCGGGGTGACGGGTCAGCTTTCCTGCCAGTTCTAGCTCTAAGAGGACCGCGAGAACCACCTGGGCGGGAGAGTCGCAGACCCGAATCAACTCATCAGTGGCGAGCGGCGCAGGTCCTAACGCCTCTTCAACCACCATCCGGACGCGGTCGATCTCCGTTTCGGAGAGGTTGGTGACACTCGTGGGGGCATCGCGCGTTGGCTCGTCAAAACCGCCACCGAGAATAGGTCGCAGGACCACAAGCACGTCCTCGGCCGTCTCGGTTAGAACGGCACCGTCTCGCAGCAGGCGGTTGGCGCCCTTGGCGCGTGGATCGAGCGGCGAACCAGGCACCGCAAAGACCTCACGGTTCTGTTCAAGCGCCAGCCTTGCGGTGATCAACGAGCCGGAGCCTTCCGCCGCCTCCACCACCACCACGCCCCTGGCCATGCCAGAGACCAGCCGGTTGCGGCGGGGAAAATGCCTGGCTTGCGGTGCTTCGCCCAAAGCCATTTCGGAAACGATAGCCCCTTCGGCGATCAGCTTTTCATAGAGTGGCTTGTTCTCGGGCGGATAAATACTGTCGACGCCGCCCGCCACCACCGCAATAGTACCCTTGGCCAGCGCGCCTTCATGAGCGGCCGTATCGATGCCGCGTGCCATGCCCGAAATCACTACCAAGCCTGCTTCTGACAGATCATGGGCAAGGGTTTGCGCGAATTTCCGTCCCAAGGCCGAAGCATTGCGCGCGCCGACCATGGCGATCATTTCCCGCTGCAATAAAACTGTATGTCCTAGCACCGAAATCATCGGCGGCGGCGCGTCGAGAGCGGCGAGGCCTTTGGGAAAGTCACTCTCGCACGACGCGATCATGCGCCCGCCGCGTTTGGCCAACGCTTCAATCTCGCGCCGGATTATCGTGTCGTCTGGAACCTTGGGTGGTGCGCCGCCGCCACGTCGGGCCAAGCGCGGGACTTCGTCGAGTGCTGCCTCTGCCGAGCCAAAGCGTGCCAGCAACTGCGCGAAAGTCACCGGGCCGACATTGGACGTTCGCGCCAGTTGTAACCACCGAACGCGTTCCAAATCGGACAGAGTGCGGGACATGGCGTCAGCCTATTGTTTTGCTACCGATGCGCGGTTCTTGTCCGTGCCAGAGCCGGAAAATGTTGGCGTGATGGGTCACGAACAAAACAACAGTCAAGACAAGCGCGAAAGCGGCCAAGGTGAGATCGCCAAACACCATCGTGTAGGCTGGCGCCAAGGCTGCTGCCGTTAAAGCTGAGAGTGAGGAGATGCGGAATAGCCATGCTATCGCAATCCAGGTGGCGATGAACAACAGCCCGACTGGCCAAGCCAATCCGAGCAGAACCCCAATCACCGTAGCAACACCTTTGCCGCCGCTGAATTTGAGCCAAACCGGAAAGATATGACCGAACACGGCAGCAAGGCCTGCGATCATCGCTCCCGGCTCGCCAAACAGCCATCCCGCGATCAACACCGCGGCCGCGCCCTTGCCGCCATCGAGAAAAAAAGTCAGTGCCGCCGCCCAGCGTTTGCCGGTGCGCAGCACATTGGTAGCGCCGATATTGCCCGAGCCAATCTTACGCACATCGCCAAGTCCCGCCGCCCAGGTGATCAGCAGGCCGAAGGGGATGGAACCGAAAAGATAGCCGAGCAGCGTTGCATAACCCGCGGCGGTCCAGGACAGGGCCGTCATACCGTTCATGCGGATGCTCCGCGCTCGAAGACGCATTCGCCGCCAACAAAGGTCTTGATCGCTTGGCCTTGGAAGCGCCGCCCTTTGAAGGGGGTATTGCGGGCGCGCGAATGCAATTTGTCGGGATCGACCACAAAGGGGGCATCGGGATCGAACAACACCAGATCGGCGGGCGCGCCTTTGGCCAGTGTGCCGCTCTCAAGCCCTAAAATTTTCGCGGGTGTACAGGTCAGCGCCTTCAAGACATGCAGCAGATCGGCCTTTTCTTCGTGATAGATGCTGAGGGCCACGGGCAGCAGCGTTTCCAGCCCCACCGCGCCGAAAGCGGCCTGTGCGAAAGGCTGGCGCTTGGTGTCGGCGGCTTGCGGGTCATGGCTCGAGACGATCACATCGATGATGCCGGAGGCGACCCCTTCGACCATCGCGGCGCGATCAGCTTCCGCCCGCAACGGCGGCTTCATCTTCATGAAGGTGAAATAGGTGCCGACATCAAGCTCGTTGAGCGCCAGATGATGGGCCGAGACGCCGCAAGTAATGGGCAATCCGCGCGCCTTAGCTTTGGCGATGGCTTCAAGCGAGGCTGCAGTCGAAATCTGGCCGAAATGATAGCGCGCCCCGGTCAGCTCGACGAGGCGGATGTCGCGTTCGACGATCATCACTTCTGCCATGGCGGGAGCAGCGGGAAGGCCGAGCCGCATGGCATATTCGCCTTCATTGACGGCGGTGCCTTCGGTGAGGTCGGGATCTTCGGCATGCCCCACCACCAGCGCCCCGAAACCGCAAGCATAAGACAAAGCCCGGCGCAGCACGCGCGCATTGGCAATGGTGCGGTCGACATCGGTGAAGGCGACTGCGCCCGCTTCTTTGAGCAGGCCGATCTCGGTCATCACGTCGCCGGCCATGTGGCGGGTGAGGGCGGCCATCGGCAGCACGCGTACCTTGGCGGTGGCTTCGGCGCGGCGTCGGATAAAATCCACCAGCGAGGGTTCGTCGATCACCGGATCGGTATTGGGCATGACGATGATCGTTGTCACGCCACCAGCCACGGCGGCGCGGCTGGCACTTTTCAGGGTTTCGCGATGCTCGCTACCGGGCTCGCCGGTGGAGACGCGCATGTCAATCAGTCCTGGCGCCAGCACCAAGCCTTGGCAATCGATCACCTCGGCATCATCGCGATTGATCTCGGCCAACAAATGCGGGCCCACATCGGCGATCTTGCCGTCCTCGACCACAAGCCCGCCGCTGGCATCAAGGCCGCTGACAGGATCGATTAGCCGCGCATTGTGAAAAACGGTGCGGGTGGTCATATGTTGCGCTCCCCTGCCGGAAGCCCACGCGATAGCGCGTCGAGCACGGCCATGCGGATGGCGACACCCATCTCCACCTGTTCGTGGATCAGACTGACCTCAAGATCATCGGCGACCGCAGAATCGATCTCGACACCGCGATTCATCGGGCCGGGATGCATCACCAGCGCGCCGGGATTGGCGTGGCTGAGTTTCTCGCGATCCAGCCCCCAATAGCGGAAATATTCGCGCGTGGAAGGCACAAACGCCCCGCTCATGCGCTCCAATTGCAGACGCAGCATCATCACGATGTCCACACCCTTCAAGCCTTCGCGCATATCTTGGAAGGTCTCAACCCCGAAACGTCCCACATCGGCGGGCATCAGCGTTCGAGGACCGATTAGGCGTACCCGCGCACCCATTTTGGCGAGCAAATGGATGTTGGAGCGCGCCACGCGGCTGTGCAGCACATCGCCGCAAATCGCCACGGTCAGCCCTTCGAATTTGCGGCCCCGGCGGCGGATGGTGAGGGCGTCGAGCAAGGCTTGGGTCGGATGCTCATGGGCGCCGTCGCCCGCATTGACCACGCAGCAATCGACTTTGCGCGCCAGCATCGAGGTGGCGCCGGAATTTTGGTGGCGGACGATCAGAATGTCCGGCCGCATAGCGTTCAAGGTGGTCGCGGTATCGATCAGGGTCTCGCCCTTGGTCACCGACGAGGTCCGCACCGACATATTCATGACATCGGCGCCGAGCCGCTTGCCCGCCAGCTCAAAGGAGCTCTGCGTCCGCGTCGAGGGCTCGAAAAAGAGGTTGATAACGGTGCGGCCCCGGAGCAGTGGCGATTTTTTCTGTTTCGCTCTGCCGAGCGCAACATACTCATCGGCCAAGTCCAAAAGGGCGGTGATTTCACCGACGGATAGACCTTCGATGCCAAGCAAATGGCTGGACAGAAGGATTGGCTGGGGTGCCTCGCTCATCAAGAGCGGCTTATATCAGGCGGGCGCTGGGGGGCAAGTCGTGCTTTGTTTCCGCTCACAATTTTACGTCGCTTTACCGCTCGCCCGATAAGCCCAGATACCGATGTATTCGCGCAAGGCGGTATCGGTCATATCGAAATTTCCGATCACATCCTCAAAGTGATAATGCAGCTTGGTCGTTGTGCGATAATCGGTCGGCCAGGGCAGCATCGGCCAGCCCGCCTTCTTGGCGATGCGCATGGCGCGCGGCATATGAAAGGCTGATGTGGCCAGAACCCAGGTTTCACCCGGCTTGGGCCGCACCAATTGCTTGCTGAAGACGAAATTCTCCCAAGTGTTCCGGGACTTGCCCTCGAGTGTCAGCCGCGATGGTGAAAGCCCGAGCGCCAGGAGAATATTCTGTGCAGCGATGCTTTCGCTGATTGTCTGATCGTTGAGCTCGCCGGAGCCGCCGCTGAAGACGACTTTCGCCAGCGGATAGCGGCGTGCCAGAACATAGGCGGAGACCAACCGCGCCATGGCGCGATCCTGGCCATAGACATGGCGCGACTGCAGGACCGCGGTGTCGTTTCCGCCGCCCAGAATCAGTATTCCATCGACAGGAGGCAGATCTACTGGTCGCGAATAACCATTCTCCAAGCCTTGCAGCATCCAATAGCCAAGAGGGCTACAGCCGAGAAGCAGCAAAAGCCCCGCAGTTGCAGCGCCGAGCCAACGCGCCGGTCGCACGTGATTGAGGAAGAGAAGAATCGCGGTGGCAAGCGCCAGCCACACAACCACGTGGCTAGGCTGGATGACGAACCACAGCACTTTCGACAGCAAGAAAAACACGATTTTCCCTCGTTTTGTCCCTTAAACCGGGCTCGGTTCTGCGGAAATCTCTTCGAGTGAGCGCCCAGCGGGTTCGGGCAGAGTGAGCAGGGCGATCATGGCAATCGGCATCGCGCTCATCAGCACCAGCACCGCCAACCCATGGGTATGGAACACATTATATAAGGGACCTTCGAGGGCCAAACTGACTGCCCCGGCGAGGATCGCCGTCAAATAGCGCAGGCCCGAGACCGTGGCGCGATAGGCGGTCGGTACCAGCTCGGCGGAAAGCCCTGCGATCAAGGCATCGGCGATCAAAAATCCCATGAAAGCGGGGATCCAAGTCAGGGGCAGGTAGGGCAGGTGAAGTCCGCTATAAAAGGCGCCGAAGCCCACCATCGAAATCGTACAGCCCGCCACCGCCGTAATCCGCCGCCCGATGTGGTCGCTGAGCCGCCCCGCCAGAATATTGAATGCGACAGCCAAAAGTCCGCCGGGAATGATCAGCAAGGTGGTTTGGTAGGGTTTGAAGCCGAATTCGGATTGTAGGTATTTCGGCCAAAGAAATTCCGCGGGCCAAACTGCAAAGCCGAACGCCGCTGCGGCAACCAGGATTCCGGTAAGCCTTCCGGGATATTCATGCGCCAATAACTTTGTCTGCTCGACGGCCGCGGCCACGCGCGACGACAATTTCGTCAAATGTTTTTCGCGCAGTTCGAAGCGCTGTGTCTCTGGCAATCTCCGCCGCATATACGCGATCAGGAAAAGCGGCAGCGAGCCGATGATGTAAAGGCTCCGCCAGCCATAAGGCAGAAAGGTCACTGCGGCAAAGCTCAGGGAGGCAAGGCCGCCGCCCAAATAATTCATGGCCGCCAAGGTGCCCGTGGACCAGCCGCGCGCCGCGGCCGCAACTTCCTCCGCGATCACCACGTAACACAGCATCTCTTCGGCATAACCGAACATCCGCGTCACGATCTGGCACCAGACAAACTGCGAATAATCTTGCGCAAATGCCGTAGCCAAGGTTCCGACCGCCTGACCAAAAATCGTGATCAGAAGCAGGCGGCGCCGTCCCACCAGATCAGCGGACCATGCCAGCGCCAACGCCCCTAGCGTTGCGAGACGAATAAATGACAGGGTGAGGGAGAGTTTGTCTTCGGGGATACCGAGGCTGGCTTGGATTTGTGGCGCGGCCAGACCGAACACATTCATATCGTAGCCAGCGAACAGCATGGCCACACCGACGAGGAGGAATACCCGCTCTTGGCGGACTGTCATGCCGCCGGGCGGGCGCAATCCGGGCGGCAACCAACGAACTTTTACGCGGCGGTCTTCCCCACCATCTTGGCTCATCTGCCCCCCAAATGCCGCAAGCGATCAAGCGCTCCCTGAAGGATATAGGCGGCAGCCATTTTGTCCACGACCTGGGCCCGGCGCCGGCGCGAGGCATCCGCGTCGAGGAGCGTGCGGGTGACGGCAGCCGTCGAGAGCCGCTCGTCGATCATCACTAAGGGGACGGGTGAGCGCGCCGCGAAGTTGCGGGCAAAAGCGCGGGCGGATTGGGCCGAGGGGCCGTCGCTGCCATCCATATTCAGGGGCAAGCCGACGATGATCCCGCCGACGCCTTGCTTGGCGATGATGGCGTCCAGCTTGGCGGCATCGGCGGAAAATTTTCCGCGCGCCAATGTTTCCATCGGCGTTGCCACCATTAGCAGCGTGTCCGAGAGGGCAAGTCCGATGGTTTTCTCACCCAGATCCAGCCCGAGAAGTCGGCTTCGGGGCGGCAGTTCTGCGGCGAGGGCAGTCAGATCTAGGATGGCCATGTGCTTGCGAGGTGGAAACGGTCAGACTAGCCTATCCTGCCTGGGGGCGACACGAAAATGGCAAGCGAATCCGCGCAACGATTGGGCGGCATCCTGATGACCGATGAGCGCAGCGCCTCGGAGGCGGTGATGATCATGTGGCTGGCGGCGGGCGACGATTCGGCCCTAGCCGCCGCTCTCGAACATCAAGTCATCATTGGCGCCATTCACATCTCGCGCGGCCTGCGCGGGCTCGAATTTGACGCTACCAGCGTGCCGGTTCTCGCCGCCCCGGGTGGTATTGCTATGGAAAGGCTGGCCGAGCTTCCCGACGGCACCCAAAGCGTATTGCGCCGTCTCAAAGCGCGCCTCAAGTCAGGTGAGGAAAACGCGGTCTCTGCCGTTATGGGGGATTTGGCCGATCATCTGGCCTTCTTCGTCTTCGAGAAGGGGGATCTGCCGATTGGCCCTGGCTGGACCTTGGATTACGCGGGCCGGACTTACCCTTTAAGGCCGGTTTAGCGCCGCGTAGGGCACAATTGTCGCGGCTTTGACGACAGGAATGCTGCCAAATGGTCAAGCGGCTTGCTTGGGCGTGCCCCCCTTGTTAGCAAGACCCCTGTAGCCCCGACCGCACGTATAGGGTCAAGGACCGAAGCCATGTCCGTCGATAAAGAGACCGTCCGCCGTATCGCCCGCCTTGCCCGGCTGAAGCTGGAAGAGGAGCGCGTGGAGCCCATGATGGAGGAGTTGAACGGTATTCTCGCTTGGGTGGAGCAATTGAAGGAAGTGGACGTCGAAGGCGTCCCGCCCATGACCTCCGTGGTCGAGCAACGCCTCAAGATGCGCGACGATGTGGTGACTGAGACCGACCATGCCGACGCTTTGATGATCAATGCGCCTGGCGGCGAGGATCACTTCTTTGTCGTGCCGAAGGTGGTGGAGTAGGGCGTGCTAGAGCCGATTACGATTGCCGCAGAAAGTCCTTTGCAGGACGAGGTACGGACCCTGATTGCGGCGCTCAACGACTATTTGTTTTCCCTGACCCCGCCCGAGCACTGTTTTCATATGACCGTCGAAGAAATGGCGAGACCAGATACGACCGTGTTCATCGCCCGCGAGGCTGGCAAAGCCGTGGGCTGTGGCGCCTTGCGCCGCCATGAGGGCGGCATCGGTGAGGTCAAGCGCATGTACACCCAGCCGGACCGCCAAGGACGCGGCATCGGCGGGAAGATCGTGGACGAGATCGAAGCGCTCGCCCGCAAAGAAGGATTTACGCGTCTGGTGCTGGAGACGGGCGACCGTCATCCCGCCGCTTGGCGTGTTTATGAGCGGGCGGGCTTTAAACGCTGCGGCGCGCTTCTCGATTATCCGGACACATCCTGGTCCGTGTTTTACGCAAAAGAACTTTGAGAGGACGCCATGAGCGATCTCACGGAATTTACTCTGGCCGAGGCCCGCGATGCGGTCGCCACCAAAAAAGTCTCCTCTAAGGAGCTGACGCAAGGCTTTGTCACAGCCATCGAGGAGGCGCGCGCCCTCAACGCCTTCATCACCGAGACGCCAGAAATCGCCTTGAAGATGGCGGATGCCTCTGACGCGCGCATCGCGGCGGGTACGGCGCGGCCATTGGAAGGTCTGCCGCTTGGCATCAAGGATCTTTATTGCACCAAGGGCGTTCGCACGACGGCGGGCAGCAAAATCCTCGAGAACTACGTGCCGCAATACGAAAGCACCGTGTCGCAAAATTTGTGGGACAACGGCGCGGTGATGCTGGGCAAGCTGAATCTTGACGAATTCGCCATGGGCTCTTCGAACGAGACCAGCGCTTACGGCAATTGCATCAGCCCCTGGCGCGCCAAAGGCTCCACCACAGCATTGGTCCCGGGCGGTTCTTCGGGCGGTTCGTCCGCGGCCGTCGCCGCACGGCTTTGCTTAGGCGCCACGGCCACTGATACCGGCGGCTCGATCCGCACCCCTGCTGCTGTCACCGGAACCACGGGCATCAAGCCGACTTATGGGCGTTGCTCGCGCTGGGGCATCGTCGCCTTTGCCTCCTCGCTCGATCAGGCCGGTCCCATCGCCAAGACGGTGCGCGACACCGCCATTCTGCTCAAAGCCATGGCGAGCGTGGACGATAAGGATTCTACCAGCGTCAACCTGCCGGTTCCCGATTACGAGGCTGGCATCGAAGGCGGCGTGAAGGGCCTACGCATCGGCATCCCTAAGGAATATCGCGTCGAGGGTACCGACCCTGAAATCGCTGCGGTATGGGAAAAGGGCGCCGAATGGCTGAAAGCCCAGGGCGCGGAAATCGTCGAAGTCTCCCTGCCGCACACCAAATACGCGCTGCCCACTTATTATATCGTGGCGCCCGCTGAGGCCTCCTCAAACCTGGCGCGCTATGACGGCGTGCGCTTCGGCCACCGCGCCGCGAACCCCAAGGATCTGATCGACCTCTATGAGCGCAGCCGCGCCGAAGGTTTCGGAGCGGAGGTGCGCCGCCGCATCCTGATCGGCACTTATGTGCTCTCTGCGGGCTACTACGATGCCTATTACCTGCGCGCTCAAAAGCTGCGCACCTTGATCAAGCGGGATTTCGAGGAGGCCTATAAGCAGTGCGATATGCTGCTGACGCCCGCCACCCCGAGCCCAGCCTTCGCCATTGGTGAGAAAATCGCCGATCCGGTTACCATGTATCTCTATGACGTTTTCACGGTGACGGTGAATCTCGCCGGTCTTCCGGCCCTGGTCGTGCCGGCGGGTCTGAACACAGCGGGCTTGCCGCTTGGGCTGCAGCTGATCGGCAAGGCCTTCGACGAAGCAACCCTGTTTCGGGCCGGCCGGGCGCTCGAAATCGCCGCCGACCTCAAAGCGAAACCGCAGAATTGGTGGAGAGCCTGATGCGCAAACTGATCACTTCGGGCAGCAAGTTCGAACCGATCCTCGGCTTTTCCCGCGCCGTGCGCGTGGGCAATCACATCTCAGTCAGTGGCACGGCCGCCAATGGGCCGGATGGCACCGTCGGCATTGGTGACGCTGGCGCCCAGGCGCGGCAAATCTTCAAGACCGTTGCGGGCGCTCTGGCCGATGCTGGAGCCAGCCTCGACGATGTGGTGCGCACCCGCATCATGCTGCGCAACATCGAAGACTGGAAAGCGGTCGGCGACGTCCATGGTGAAGTCTTTGCCAAGGCCCGTCCCGCCACCTGCTTTGTCGAAGTCAGCCGCTTCATCGACCCCGAATGGCTGGTCGAAATCGAAGTGGATGCCATTGTTGAAGGCGACACCCCATGAGTACCGAGGCGAAAAGCAAACTGATCCAGGGCTCCACGGGTGCTTGGGAAGTGGTAATCGGGCTTGAGGTTCACTGCCAGGTTCTCTCTAAGGCCAAGCTCTTCTCCGGTGCCTCCACGGAATTTGGCGCCGATCCCAACAGTCAGGTCTCATTTGTGGATGCGGCGATGCCCGGTATGTTGCCGGTGATCAACAAATTCTGCGTCGAGCAGGCGGTGCGCACCGGCCTCGGCCTCAAGGCGCAGATAAATCTTACAAGTGTTTTTGATCGCAAAAACTATTTCTACGCCGACCTTCCCGCTGGTTATCAGATTTCCCAGTTCAAGAACCCCATCGTGGGTGAAGGGGAGGTCCTGGTCGATCTTCCCGGCGGCGAGGTGGCGCGCGTCGGTATCGAACGTCTGCATTTGGAGCAGGATGCGGGCAAATCGATCCACGATCAGCACCCCGACAGCTCTTTCGTAGACCTCAACCGCGCTGGCATCGCCCTGATGGAGATCGTGTCACGTCCCGACATGCGCTCCTCGGAAGAGGCCGCGGCCTATCTGAAGAAGCTGCGCGCTATTGTTCGCTATCTCGGCACTTGCGACGGCAATATGGAGGAGGGCTCCATGCGCGCCGACGTCAATGTGTCGGTGCGAAAACCCGGCGATCCGCTCAATACACGCTGTGAAATCAAGAACATGAACTCGATGCGCTTCATCGTGCAGGCGATCGAATACGAAGCCCGCCGTCAGATCGACGTGTTGGAATCCGGTGGCCGCATCAAGCAGGAAACCCTGCTGTTCGATACCAAGCTTTGCGAAACGCGCCCCATGCGTTCCAAAGAAGAGGCGCACGACTACCGCTACTTCCCCGATCCCGATCTTCTGCCGCTCTCTTTCGAGCAGGCTTGGGTTGATGAGATCGCCGCCTCACTGCCGGAACTGCCCGACGCCAAGAAGGCTCGCTTTACCGCGATGGGGCTTTCGATCTACGACGCCCTCGTGCTCGTCGCCGAAAAAGAGACAGCCGACTATTTCGAAGCGATGTTGGCGGAAGGCGTGGATGCCAAGGCCGCCGCTAACTGGTTGAACAACGAGTATTTTGGCCGTCTGAACAAGGCCGGGCTGGCGCTCAGTGCGGGACCGGTGTCGGCGCATGCCAACAGCGAGATCATCAAGATGGTGTCCGAGAACATCATTTCGGGAAAAATTGCCAAGGATGTTCTCGACATTCTTTGGGTTGAAGGCGGCGATCCGCGCAGCATCGTCGAGAGCCGTGGCCTCAAGCAGGTTACCGATACGTCCGCGATCGAGAAGGCGGTCGATGCGGTGATGGCGGCGAACCCCGACAAGGTTGAAGCGGCGAAAGCAAAACCCACGCTCGCTGGTTGGTTCGTCGGTCAGGTGATGAAAGCGACGGGCGGAAAAGCCAATCCGGCCACCGTCAACGCGCTCGTAAAGGCCCGACTCGGAATCGCCGAAGAGGGGTGATTCGTACATCGCAAAGCCGGGCGGGGCGTCAAGCGGGATTTGGCGAGTATTTGGTCCGTGCGCGGATGAAGTGCATTTAATCTCGGTAAATTCGGGCTTTTTTGTATTTTGCCCTTTGCGGCCTTTTGGCGTTCCAGGGGGTAGTATTGCATTATTCATCTCAACCCACTCTTATTGCTTGCGTTTTGGGGGCGGCTTGAGTCGCCTACCCCGGACAACACGCAAAACGGAGTCACTTTCATGCCAAAAGTTGCCAAGAAGAAAGTTGCCAAGAAAGCCGTGAAGAAGGTCGTGAAGAAGAAAGTCGCGAAGAAGAAAGCGAAGAAATAAGTCTTCTTCCGTTTTTCACCGCGTCACCAACGCGGTTGTCAGCGGTTGCTCCTCTCGGGAGAAACCGATGAGACAAGGCAAAGACCGTGGCAGCTCTCCGGCACTAAGGCGCCCAAGAGTTGTCACGGTCCGCCCGTTTCTGGGGTTGAGCGAACGGCCAGCAGCGAATAGCGAATAGGGTTTTCGGCCCCCGCATTCCCGCCCGAATTTCTCGTTCTTCCTCCGATTTCTCCTCAATTCGCTCGTGGCTATTCGCCCTTCGCAGCCATTAACCCTTTCAAAAATCAAGCTTTCCAGGCGTTAACCGCGTCTTAGGCTCTGGCGCAGACGATCTTCTCCTGCGTGTAGCGAGAAGCGCTGCGCGGTACGGGCAATCTTTTGGGGGTTTTTACGGCGATGGCATGTTTGGATGTCGACTCGCTTAGCCAGTTCGAAACAGAAGCCAAGACGGGGCGCGGCGACGCGCTTTACAATCTGGGTCTTGCTTATTCGACCGGCCAAGGCGTGGGCGTAGATTTCGTAGCAGCGCACAAGTGGTTCAATCTCGCGGCTATGCGTGGGGTGGACGAGGCCAAAAGCTGGCGCGCCCAGCTTGCCCGCGAAATGCTTCCGGGGCAGATCGCCGAAGCCCAGCGTCTGGCCCGCGAATGGCTGTCGATGTTCCGTTGAGTGTCAGCGCGACGTAGCGTCGTTTGATGGCGTCGCCTGATGTGCCTTCGGTTTCTTGACGGGTAAGGGCACGGCAGGCACCGGCGGACTTAGTATTTTCACCGGTGGGGGCGCACCCGGCGCATAAAGATCCGCCAATATCCGCAAGGACGCCTCGCGACTACCCATCCGGTCACGGTAAACTTCCAGGTTTTCCACGATCCGCTGCACATAATTCCGCGTCTCGCCGAATGGAATGGACTCAATCCAGTCGATGGGATCGGTCGCAGAACTCCTGGGGTCACCAAAGGCGGTGATCCAACGCCGCACATTACCCTCACCGGCATTATAGGCGGCAGCCGAGACGATCACAGAATTGCCCCAAGTCGCCAGATAACTGGAAAACTCCGTCATCCCCAATTGCATGTTGTAGGGCACATCCGTCGTTAGTGCGTTCGGACGATAGGGCAGGCCGGCGCGCCGCGCATTGGCTTTGGCCGAGGCCAAGGTGAGCTGCATGATCCCGCGCGCATTGGCGTGGCTGACCGCTTGCGGATCGAATTCGGTTTCCTGGCGGATGATGGCGTGGACGAGGGCGGGCTCGGGGGCAAGGCCAGGGCCGCGGTAGTCCGGCACGCTGATCACTGGGTAAGCGTATGCCGGAAAGGTCGGGCCGTCATAGCCCATCACTTTGGCCGCGCGTAACGCCACATCACGAAAGCCCATCTCGCTCAGAGCTTTCAGCAATTGCTTGGCGTGTCCGGCGTCGGGGTGAAGTTCCAGATAGCGCAGCGCGAACACCCGCAGCACATCTTGCGCGCCCAACTCCCCGAGCACCCGCATCGCCTTGACCAGATCGTCGCGTTCGAAGGCGGCCAGGGAGGGCACGGTTTCGACCTGCGCCGAGGTTAGGCGCAGGTGAGGTGTGGCATCGATATGGGTGAGTGCTAGCTGGCCATAAAAAGTTTCCGGTACCGCGGCGGCTAGGCTGTAGGCCTGATAGGCTTTGGCGTCGTCACCCAACGCCTCATAAGTCCGCCCCTGCCAATACTGCGCGCGCGATTTCGAAATTGGCCGCGAAACGCCCTCTGCCAAGCGGACGAAATGCGGCAAGGCCGTCTGGGCATCTTTCAGGAAGCGCAGCGCGATCCAGCCCGAGAGGAATTCGGCGTCGGCAAATTCGCTGCCGCTGGCAAGACCGGTGTCGGAGACCAGGCGCAAGGCAATCTCGGCTTTGCCCTCTTTCAGCATCTCGCGCGCGGCGATGTGGGTCTCGATCCAGAGTGGGCTGGGCCGCGTCTTGAAGAGTTCCCGCACCGCGGGGCGCAGCAGAATCTCGGCGGCGTGGTCGAAGTCGCCGTTCTTACGAGCAGCTCGCGCCTGGTCGAACCAAAGCTTGGGATCACTGGCGAGATCCGCCGAAAGCTCGGCGACCGTGTGCTGGCCACGCTTGGGGTCGGCGCGCAGGGCGATGCGGGCATTGGCGATCTTCTGCGAGGCGTCATCTACCCGGGCCATTTCACGGCGCGCAGCGCTGGCCTGATCGGCCCAGATCAGATTGTCGAGGCGGCGGCGGTCGATTTCTGGCGTCAGATAGGCGCCATCTTTCTGCACGATGGCCAGTTCGATATCAGGTTCAAACACGCCCGCGGCCCAACCCTCGCGCACCAGACGCGGTCCTGACGCGGTTTTGCCGGTGGCAATCAAAGCCTCGCCGAGCCGGATCATACCGATGGCACTGATGGGGTTGCGCGTACCGAACCAAGCCAGGGTTTGGGCAGGCGGTGTGGCCGGATCCAGCGACTCTTCCGCCCGCACCGTCAGAGTGCCATGGCGCGGCCAATCAGGGAAATTCCGCAGGAAGCCGTCGATATCGGCGAAGGAGGGCTTGGCATTTTTATCCAGCATCGAGCGCCACTGCACCAAAAGCCGGGCGGTTGGGTTTTGTCCCATGCGGGCCAGATTCAACGCCTGCGGCCAATCCCCCCGGTCGGCAGCATCGAAGGCGCGCTGAAAAAGATCGTGATCGGCAGGAGAGAGCACACGAATGGTGGTTTGCCGGCGCTCGGCTTCTGTGTCGCCAGGCGGCAGGGGCTCGCTGTCGCTGATCGGCTTCATGGTGATGGTGTCGCCCTGGCGAATAATGCCAGGAGCCAGCGGATCTGCCAGCGCCGCCCCGAAAACGAGGACGGCGAGTACAGGCAGAGCGCGGGAAAGCATGTTTCGGGTCCGGGAGGTTCCCTGCAACCTTAGCGGCTGGCCAAGACACACTTCAAACAGAATGTGCCCCGGAAGCCGATTTCTCCTGTTGGCCGCGGCTGTAAGAACCTTGCCAGCCCGCGCTTTGGCGCTATTTTGACCACCGCTTCACGAGGTGGCCCATGCCGTTTTCACTCAAGGACTTGCAAGGTTCTATTCCTGCCTTGATCACGCCAATGAAAGATGGCGCGGTCGATGAGGCCGCATTCCGGCATTTGGTGCGCTGGCAGATCGCGGAGGGCAGCAATGGCCTAGTGCCCTGCGGTACTACCGGAGAGTCGCCCACGCTGAGCCATGACGAGCACATGCGGGTGATCGACATGTGCGTTGAGGAAGCTGATGGCCGCGTTCCGGTGATTGCTGGCGCAGGCTCCAATTCCACCGCCGAAGCCATTTCACTCAGCCGCCACGCCAAGGAAGCAGGCGCTGACGCCGTGCTTTCGGTGACCGGCTACTACAACAAACCCTCGCAAGAGGGTATTTACCGCCATTACGCCGCCATCGCCGAGGCGGTGGATATTCCGATCATCCTCTACAACATTCCGGCCCGGGCCATTGTTGAGATCGGCGTCGAGACCATGGCGCGGCTGTCAAAGCTGCCGAACATCGTCGGTACCAAGGACGCCACCGCCAATCTCGCCCGGGTGCTGCGCGAGCGCGCCTCCTGCGGCCCCGATTGGATCCAGCTTTCCGGTGAAGACGGCACGGCGCTCGCCTACATGATTCAGGGTGCCCAAGGCTGCATCTCGGTCACAGCCAATGTGGCGCCGAAGCTTTGTTCGGACTTCCAGCGCGCCGCCCGCGAAGGCAATTGGCCGAAGGCGCTAGAACTCCAGAAAAAGTTGATGCCGCTGCACGACGCCATGTTCTGCCAGCCGAGCCCGGCGCCGGTGAAATACGCCGCCTCGCTGCTCGGTCTGTGCACGGATCAGGTTCGCCTGCCCATGATGGCCGCCACCGACATCTCCCGCGCCACGGTCCGCGCCGCCATGCTCGAAGTGGGGTTGATTAAAGAGTAGGGCTGCCCCCACTTGTCATGGCCCGCAACAGCGGGCCATCCAGGGGAAACAAGGCCCTGGCGATGTATGTGGACGGTGCTCTTACTATGTGGCCTATCCGGGCGTAACCTGGATGGCCCGCTGTTGCGGGCCATGACAACCAAGAATGAGAGCCCCTCTGTGGCCAAGAAGAACAAAGACGACGAGCGCAAGATCGTCGCCGAAAACCGCAAGGCCCGTTACAGCTACGCCATCGAATCCGTCTTCGAGGCAGGCATCATGCTGACCGGCTCAGAAGTGAAATCGTTGCGCACCGGCCATGCGACGATCGCGGAGTCTTACGCCCAGGCTAAGGATGGCGAGGTTTTGCTGATCAACGCCAATTTTCCCGAATATACCCAGGCCAATCGCTTCGGCCACGAGCCTAAGCGCATCCGCAAGCTGCTGCTGCATAGGGCTGAAATTGCCAAGCTCTCGGTTGCCGTGCAGCGTGAAGGTCTGACGCTGATCCCCCTCAAGCTCTATTTTACGCCCAAAGGCATCGCCAAGATCGAGATCGGCGTCGCCAAGGGCAAGAAACTCCACGACAAGCGCGAAAGCGAAAAGAGCCGCGATTGGGAACGCGACAAAGCCCGCCTGCTGCGCGCGCGGGGGTAGCGCCTCGCCATTCGCCATATTAGAATGCTTCTATGGCAGGCGATCCCAGCGATTTCCGAGAAATCAACGACAAGCTCGTGCGCTCGAAGGCGCAATGGGCGGCCGATAAGCGCTTGATTACCGGCCGGCCGGACCTTGGTCACGTCAACCGCCTGCCGCCGGGACAGAAGGAAGTGAAGACGTGGCCGGTGCTCGATTTGGGCGCCCAACCCGATGTGGCGCCAGAGCGCTGGCGTCTACGCATTGGTGGCCTCGTGGAAAACCCGCTCCATTGGACCCTGCAGGAATTCATGGCCCTGCCGCAGCTGGATTTTATCTCCGACATCCACTGCGTCACACAGTGGAGTCGTTTCGACAATCATTGGCGCGGCGTCTCGGCGAGGACCTTGCTGGAGCTCGTCAAGCCCAAGCCGGAAGCCGCGCATGTCATCTTCACCGCTTACGATGGCTACACCACCAATGTGAAGCTGCAGGTTTTTGCGGACGACAACGTGCTGCTGGCGCACAGCTGGGAGGGCAAGCCTATCAGCCGCGAGCATGGCGGTCCGGTCCGGGTCGTCATCCCTGATTGGTACCTCTGGAAAAGCGCCAAATGGGTAACGCGGATCGAACTCGTCGCCGCCGATCAGCCGGGCTTCTGGGAAACCCGCGGCTACCACAACGAAGGCGATCCATGGAACGAAGAACGCTATAGCTGATGCTAGCTAAGCGCTATTTTCTTGGCCTGTTTGACCACCGCATCAAACATCGCCTCTGTGAGGACACCTGTGTTGGTGTTGTAGCGTGAGCAATGATAGCTCGAGATCAGGGTGATGTCCTCGACCTTATAGGCCACGCCGTGCTTGAACGGATATTGCGATTTGCGCAGGGCCAAGGCATCGCAAACGCTGTCATGTGCCACTTTGCCGAGGGCAAAGATGGTCCGCAGATTGCCCATGCCTTCGAGCAGTGACAGCAGAAAACGGCGACAAGTCTTGGTCTCGTAGGGCAGGGGCTTGTTTTCTGGCGGCACACAGCGCACGGCATTAGTGATCATGCAGCCCGTCAGCTTCAGCCCGTCATCGGGCCGCTCGTCATATTGCCCGCTCGCCAGCCCATGTTTGAGCAGCATCTTGTACAAAAGATCGCCCGCCCAATCGCCCGTAAAGGGGCGCCCGGTGCGATTGGCGCCCTTAAGGCCCGGCGCCAACCCTACAATCAACAGCTGCGCATTGGTTTGGCCGAAACTTGGCACTGGCCCGTTGAAGAACTCGGGATAGCTGCGCTTATTGTCGTCGCGAAAGGCGGCAAGGCGGGGGCAAAGCTTACAATTGCGGGGCGGTTCAAGGATCATCGTCTGTTTATAGGACATGCCGCGCGCGGCCTTGCCCAACTTCTTTCAAAAGCCAAAGGAATGGCGAAGAGTATCTTCGAACCACCGCTGCCATTTGCAACAATAGCGATCTTACCGCCTAGGGCACTGTTTGTTCGCCGGGGGCGTGCGGCGTGCGCATTCCGCCTTCGCGCATGATCAGCGGCTTTAGCTCTTCCAATTCAATGAAATTGTCCGCCTGACGGCGCAATTCGTCGGAGACCATCGGCGGTTGCGTGCGGATGGTCGATACCACGCTAACGCGTCGGCCTTTGCGTTGAGCCGCCTCCACCAAGCGGCGGAAATCGCCGTCGCCCGAGAAAATGACGATGTGATCGACCTGGTCGCTGAGCTCCATCACATCGATGGCGAGCTCGATATCCATGTTGCCTTTTACGCGGCGGCGCCCTTGCGCATCGGTGAATTCCTTGAGCGGCTTGGTCACCACCGAAAAGCCGTTGTAGTCGAGCCAATCAACCAAGGGACGTAAGGGCGAAAATTCCTGGTCTTCCGCTACGGCCGTATAATAAAAGGCGCGAACCAGCACGCCTTTGCGCGCGAAAAGTTCCAGCAAACGCTTATAGTCAATATCAAATTGTAATCCTTTAGCGGCGCCGTACAAATTGGCGCCATCAATGAAGAGTGCTAATTTTTCCTGCGGATAGAAGAGCATAATGACCTCCGAAAAAATAAGGCGACCGTTCGGACAAAATTTTCCGAGGCCTTTTGATAGTTCTATCCCAATCGCAAACCGGCGCAAGCGGGGGACACCGTGATCCTGCTGGCACTTGGCGCAAACATTTCTTCGCCCGTCGGGCCGCCTAGTGCTACCTTACAGGCAGCGTTGAATGCCATGGCTGCACAAAAAATCTGCGTGCTGAAGGTTTCGGCATTCTACCAAACGCCCGCATGGCCCGACCCGTCAGAGCCCGCTTTCGTCAATGCGGTGGCGTTGGTCGAAACCAGTCTTGATCCGCCAGCCTTGTTGACCGCGTTGCATGCACTCGAAGCGCAATTCGGGCGCCTCAGAACGCGATCCAACGCACCACGTACATTGGATATCGATCTGCTGGACTATGATGGCGGGGTGGAAGAGGGCTGGCCCCTGCTGCCGCATCCGCGCCTCGCCGAGCGTGCGTTCGTCCTGGTGCCGCTTGCCGATGTCGCGCCGGATTGGCGTCACCCCTTGTCCGGCCGGGCACTTGCAGAGCTCTTGGAGGCGCTGCCAAAAAGCGAGAGAACCGCGATAAAACGGCTTAATCCCTAGCAAATATGCGCTGAGAGTCAGCCTCATTCAAACCGACGGGCGCACGATTTCTTCCGGCGCGGAACCGTGCTTAACATTGTAGATGAGGTCTTGCGGGGGATGTCATGTTGCAATCGATTTTCCAGTCCTGGATCACGCCTGTCGATGTGTTCGGCGTGGCGGTACCGGCCTTTGTGCTTTGGAAGGAACTGTGGTTCACGCTTCTTGTGCTGAGCGTTATCGTGATCTCAGGCTTTCGTATTGCCCAGCAATATGAGCGCTCGCTGGTTTTCCGCTTTGGGCGTTATTCCCGTACGGCGGGTCCGGGATTGTTCTGGATCGTTCCTTTTGGCATCGAATTCGCCCGCAAGGTTGACATCCGCGTACTGACAGATGGCGTCGAGAAGCAGGAAGCGATGACGCGTGACAGCGTCCCGATCCAGGTCAACGCCGTTATCTGGTATCGGATCGTCAAACCCAACCTCGCAGTGATCGAGGTTCAAGACGTGCGCGATGCGGTGATTCAGGTGGCGCTCACCACCTTACGTAATGTGATCGGCCAACATCCGCTCGATGATGTTTTGAAAGAGCGCGAAAAGATGGCCTTACTGATCAAGACCCGCGTGGATCAGGTAACGGAGGCTTGGGGCGTAGAAGTCCAAAACGTCGAGATGAAGAACATCGAAATCCCGGCCTCGATGCAACGCGCCATGGCTCAGGAGGCCGAGGCCCTACGCGAAAAGCGCGCCCGCATCATCAAGGCGGAAGCCGAATTTGAAGCGGCTAAGCTGCTCCAAGAAGCCGGTCGCGAGATCATGCGCACACCGGCTTCGCTGGAGCTGCGCCGCATGCAGATGCTGACCGAGATCGGCGCCGAGCAGAACACTATGACCGTGGTGATGATGCCGAGCGAATTTGTCGAGGCCGCCAAGGCCATCGGTCAGGGCTTTTCGGTCAAACAGATCCCGCCTGCCGAATGATCTGGCGCTTGCCATAGAACACAAGGCCCGCTCTTCTAGTGTTGAGAGGGCGAGATGGTGCGCATCACAAGGGTCATATTGGCGTTATGCCTGTCGGGTGGTGTGGCTGTGGCTGGGACGCGCTGCCCCTCTGGCCTCCTGCCCATGACGAAAGCGGAACTGTTCTTTGGCCTCAGCATCGGGGTTGGTAGGCAGGTCAGCGATGCTGACTGGCAACGCTTTACTGATGAAGTGATCACGCCGCGCTTTCCCGATGGCCTGACCATCGAAGACGCCCGCGGGCAATGGAAAGGCGTCGACGGGATTACGCGCGAAGGTGCCAAACACCTGATAATTGTGCTGCCATCCCGCGACACCGCCAAGCTCGATGCCATTCGCGCGGCCTATAAAGCGCGCTTCCATCAGGATTCGGTCTTGCTGGTTGTGAGCCGCGTTTGCGGTTCCTTTTGACGCCTGTTTCGCTAAGCTGAAGCGAACTCATCGGGGGCGCGTATGTCGAAAGAGCTGATTCCATACATTGTACCGGTCTTGGTGTTGGCACTGGTCTCATGGCGGTTGTATCGCAATGCCGGTGGCCGTCCGATCAAGCCGCAAATGCTGTGGCTCAGGCCCGCCATCCTGGTTGTTTTCCTGGGGCTGAGCTTCCTCCACCCGCCTGTGATCACGCCTTTTTCGCTGGCCGTGTTTGCAGTCGCCGCCATGCTCGGAATTGGCTTTGGCTATGTCCTGGCCAGTCACCAGACGCTCACCATCGATCAGGCTACCGGCACCATCACGTCGAAGATGTCGCCGGTCGGAATCGTGCTGTTTCTGGGGCTTTTCGCGCTGCGCTTCGCCATGCGCACCGCCATGACCGGCGGCCAGCCGGGGCAGGGCGCCACCCACCAATCGGCCACCGTCCTTATGTATACGGAGGTCGGCTTGATCTTCGTCCTGGGGTTGGTCGCGGCCCAGGCTTGGGAGACGTGGCGGCGGGCCAAGCCCTTGCTCGACGGCCACGCCGCGGGAAAAGCCCAGCAAAGCGCGGAATAGCGTGCGGAAATAGAGTCTTGCCCCGGCCTTGCGTTTCCTTTAGGTTCCGCGGCCTCCCGAAATTTTGCAGGGTCCAAACCGGCTTGGGCCAAAACAGTTAGGGTATGACACCGATATGGCACGCGTCACCGTTGAAGACTGCGTTGATAAAATCCCGAACCGCTTCGATCTGGTTCTGTCGGCCTCGTTCCGGGCCCGCCAGCTATCCGGTGGGGCTGAGACGCTGGTCGATCGCGACCGCGACAAAAACCCGGTCGTGGCGCTGCGCGAGATCGCGGCCCAGGTCCTGACCCCGGAAAATCTGCGCGAAGATCACATCAAGTCGCTGCAGAAGCATGCCGAGGTCGACGAGCCTGAGGAGGCCCGTTCCGACGCCGACGATGCGCGTGAAGATCCGCAATTCCGTCAGGTGACGGAAGAAGAGCTGCTGCGCGCCCTCACCAGCGAGGCCCAGCGCCGCGCCGAGCCGCAGCCGGAGCCGGTCGAAGACTACGACGAGTAATCGCCGCAGATTTGCCGCAAAGAAATTCGCGCAAGGCCGGGTGCAAACCCGGCCTTTGTTTTTGTGCGCGCTGCTGTTTGTAGGTTTTTAGGGTTCAGCGAACATCCTTGGTTCTGCATTCCCTGGAACTGTGCCTATATTATGGAAATGACCGTTTCTCCGTTGCCCGAAGACAAAGACAACATCGTCCCGATCACGCCCCCACGCCCCAGGGGACGGCGCAAATTGATGCGCCAGACCGAGTTGGTGGACCGGGTCAAAGCCTATGATCCCGAAGCCAACGAGGCCTTGCTAAACAAGGCCTACGTTTACGCCATGAAGGCGCATGGCAAGCAATTCCGCGCCTCGGGTGACCCTTATTTCGCCCATCCCCTCGAAGTCGCGGCCATTCTGACCGAGCTCAAGCTCGACGAAGCTTCGATCGCCACCGCGCTGTTGCACGACACTATCGAGGACACGGTCGCTACCTACGAGGATATCGAGCAGAATTTCGGCAAGGAAATTGCCGATCTGGTCGATGGCGTCACCAAGCTGACCGGCCTTGAGGTCTTTTCCGAGCGCACCAAGCAGGCGGAGAATTTCCGCAAGCTGATGCTGGCGATGTCGGCGGATATCCGGGTGCTGCTGGTCAAGCTGGCCGACCGTCTGCACAACATGCGCACCCTGCATTTCATCCAAAAGCCGGAAAAGCGCCGCCGCATCGCGCAAGAGACCTTTGACGTTTACGCCCCGCTGGCGGGCCGTATCGGCATGCAGCATGTCCGTGAGGAGCTGGAAGATTTGTCCTTCCAGGAGCTTTATCCCGAAGCGCGTAAATCCATCGTCACCCGGCTCGAGCGCCTCGATAACACCCGCGGCAAGCTGATCGACCGCGTTAGCGATCAGGTCAAACGCAAGCTTGCCGAAAGCAATATCGACGCTTGGGTCACCGGCCGTTCCAAGCGCCCCTTCTCGATCTGGCGCAAGCTGCAGGAAAAGAAGATCAATTTCGAGCAGCTGTCCGACGTCTTTGCCTTTCGCGTCATTGTCCGCAACGAGGGCGATTGCTATCGCGCCCTCGGCGTCCTGCATATGTCATGGCCAGCGGTCCCGGCACGGTTCAAGGACTTCATCTCGACGCCGAAGCCCAACGGCTACAAATCGTTGCACACCACGTTGATCGGTCCGGAAAAGCAGCGCGTCGAAATCCAGATACGCTCTAAGGAAATGCACGACGTGGCCGAGCGCGGCATCGCCGCCCATTGGCGCTATCGTGACCTCAAATCCGATCCCGGCGAAGGCACCGAAAACCGCGCCTATGAATGGCTGCGCGAAATGGTGGATTTGCTGGAGCAGGGCAGTACCGCCGAAGAATTCATGGAGCAGTCCAAGCTGAACCTGTTCCAGGATCAGGTCTTCTGCTTCACCCCCAAGGGTAATCTTATTCCTTTGCCGCGTGGCGCCACGCCGATCGATTTTGCCTATCAGGTCCACACCGATCTTGGCCATCGCACCCTCGGTGCCAAGGTGAACAGCATCCCGGTGCCGCTCTACACCCCGCTGCGTAATGGCGATCAGGTGGAGATCATCGCTGGCAAAGACGAAACCCCCTCGCCGATGTGGGAGCAATTCGTCGTCACCGGCCGCGCCCGCGCCGAGATCCGCAAATTCATCCGCCAGCAGCAACGTGGAGAGCACATCAAATTCGGCCGCAAGATTCTCGAAAAAGTCTTCGCCGATGAGGAAATGCCGCTCACCGACAAAGCGGTCGAGACAGTGGCCAAGAAGCTCGGACTCTCCAAAGTGGAAGACGTCTTTGCCCAGATCGGCCATGGGGGCCTTCGCGCCCGCGACGTGCTGGACGCGGTCTATCCCGAACTGAAGCAGGACCCGGCGCGACGCCAGCGCGCTCTGCTGGAACAGCCTGTGGAGGGTAAGCGCATCTCCATTCGTGGCCTGACAGAGGGTGTCGCCTATCGTATCGGCACCTGCTGTCATCCGCTTCCCGGTGACCGCATCGTCGGGTTGATGACGCCGGGCGAGGGCGCTGTGATCCACACCATCGACTGCGCCGAGCTTGAGCGGGCGCAAAGTGACAAGGACACCGAGTGGCTGGATGTGGCCTGGGGCACCCATGCCGCCGAGATGGGCCCGTCCGTCGCCCGTCTCAAGGTGCGGGTGCGCAACACCAATGGCTCGCTTGGCGCGGCGATGACCGCCATCGGCAATGCCGGCGGCAACATTTTCAATATGAAGACGATTGCCCGCAATCCGCTCTATTTCGAGTTTCAGGTCGATGTGGTGGTGCGCGATGTCGTGCATCTGCAGAACATCTTGGGCTCTTTGCGCGTCACCGAAGTGGTAGAGGCGGTCGACCGCGTCCGCGAACCCGAAGCGCCGCAAGAACCCAGCGCGTCGATGTAGTTTTCTGTCCTCCGCTTGCGGGGGGAGCGGGTAGCGACAGCGTCGTCCCGCACAGCTAAGCGCCGAAGGGGGGCGTGGAGAAACCCAATGCAAAAACTTCGTCTAGGTGTGAACATCGATCATGTGGCGACGGTGCGTCAGGCGCGCGGCGGCTCCCATCCTAGTCCTTTGCGGGCGGCGATGATGGCGGCAGCAGCGGGCGCGGATGGCATCACGGCGCATTTGCGCGAAGACCGCCGCCATATCTCCGATCACGACATCGAATCCCTGCGCCTCGAACTGCGCATCCCGCTCAATTTGGAAATGGCAGCCACCGAGGAGATGAAGACCATCGCCCTCAAGCATCTGCCGCACGCCTGCTGCATCGTGCCGGAGAACCGTGAGGAGCGCACCACGGAAGGCGGCATCGACGCGGCAGGGCAATTCGACCGCTTAAAACCCATCGTGGCCGAGCTGGTTGATGCCGGTATTCGTGTCTCTATGTTCATCGAACCCGACAAGCGCCAGCTTGATGCCTCGCGTGCCCTCGGCGCTCCCGTGGTGGAGCTCCACACGGGTGCTTACAGCAACGCCAAAGGCGTCGAACAAAAAGCCCTGCTGAACAAGGTGGATGTGGCGGCCAAATATGGCACCTCTATTGGCCTGGAAATTCACGCGGGCCACGGTCTGACCTTCGAGAATGTGCAAGCCATCGCGGCCATCCGCGAAATTCGCGAACTCAATATCGGCCATTATCTGATTGGTGAAGCCATCTTCATCGGCCTGGAAGCCTCCATCCGCCGTATGCGCCAACTAATGGACGAAGCGCGAACATGATCCTCGGCATTGGTTCCGATCTGATCGACATTCGCCGCGTGGAGGAGAGCATCGCGCGCTTTGGCGAGCGTTTTCTCTCCCGCATCTTCACCGATCTAGAGCGTGCCAAATCGGAGGGGCGGAAGGCCAAGGCCGCCAGCTATGCCAAACGCTTTGCCGCCAAAGAGGCGTGCTCCAAGGCGCTGGGTACCGGACTCAATCGTGGCGTCTATTGGCGCGATATGGGGGTCGAGAATTTGCCGGGCGGTAAGCCTACAATGCGACTAACCAACGGGGCTTTGCAGCGGCTTGAGGAAATGACCCCGCCGGGGATGATTGCGCAGATCGACCTCACTATCACCGATGATTTTCCGCTGGCGCAGGCATTCGTCATCATCTCAGCCAATCCAGCGCCGCCCAGCCCACCTTGACGTACCGGGCGGCTTCGGCTTCCTTCAGCGCACCATGCGTGATCCGATTGACGCCCCTGCTAAAGCCGATCCCGTGGACCTTCCGCCGCTGACAACGCGCGTCTCCGCCGCCTCATCGGATTCCTGGTGGGATCTCGTCAAGATTTTGCTCTACGCGCTGGTGATCGCACTGATCGAGCGCACCTTCTTCTTCCAGCCTTACAACATCCCTTCCGGTTCGATGGAAGAGACGCTGATGGTTGGCGATTTCCTCTTTGTCGAGAAGTTTGCCTATGGCTACAGCCGCTACTCGCTGCCCTGGGGGCGCATGCTGCCGGAATTTGGCCGCGTCTGGGCAAGCCCGCCGCAGCGCGGTGATGTGGCGGTCTTTGCCCTACCCAGCGAGCCCTCACGCGATTTTGTCAAACGGATTATCGGCCTTCCCGGCGACCGGGTGCAGGTGCTGCACGGCGTCGTTTATCTTAACGACAAGCCTTTGCCGCGCCGCCGTGCCAGCGATTATGTCGAGGATCAGAACGGCTACCTGCACCATGTGTTGCGCTATCGCGAAACCCTGCCAGGCGGCAAATCGTACTACGTACTGGACCGGGAGATCGAAGGCGAGTACGACACGACCCCCATTTATACCGTACCTGCCGCGCACTATTTCATGTTGGGCGACAACCGGGACGATTCGGACGACAGCCGCGGTATAGTGGGCTATGTTCCGTCTGAAAACCTGGTTGGCAGGGCACAACTCAAGTTCTTCTCAATCGATGAGCGAAAAACCACTGTCTGGACCTTCTGGAAATGGCCCAAAGCCATCCGCTTCGGACGCATCTTTCGCGCCATTGACTGAGCTGGAGCAACGCCTCGGCTATGTCTTCAAGGACAAGCATCTGCTCAAGCGTTCGCTGACCCATGCTAGCGCCTCGGGTTCCGGCTCCAATGAGCGGCTGGAGTTTCTTGGTGACCGGGTGCTGGGCTTGATCGCTGCTGAGAAACTGCACGCACTCTATCCCAAAGATGACGAAGGCAGTCTGGCGCTCAAATTCAACCATCTCGTGCGGGCGGAAGCTTGCGCTGCTGCGGCTGAAGCATCCGGTATCGCCGATCACATGATCCTGGCGCGCTCGGAATTGGGCAGCGGCGGGCGGCGCAAGATCGCCATTACCTCCGGCGCTTGCGAGGCGGTGATTGCCGCCCTCTATCTCGACGGTGGCGTCGAAGCCGCCAAAGTCTTCATTGACCGCTATTGGATCCAGACCTTTGCCGCTCTCAATGAAGAAATGCGCGATCCCAAGACACGGCTCCAGGAATGGGCGCAAAGCCGTGGCCCCAAAGCGGGTCCGCCTGAGTACAAAATCATCGGCCGCGATGGCCCCGATCATGCGCCTGTCTTCGCTGTGGAGGTCTCTGTCACTGGCAAAGACCCGCAGACCGGGACCGGCACCTCCAAACGCGAGGCCGAACAAGACGCGGCCCGCAAAATGCTTCTCAGCGTAGGAAAGACAGTATGACCCGTTGCGGTTTCACGGCCATTATCGGCGCCCCCAATGCGGGCAAGTCCACTTTGGTCAATGCCTTGGTGGGCTCGAAAGTCGCCATCGTCAGTCCCAAGGTGCAGACCACCCGCATGAATGTGCGCGGCGTCGCCATGCGCGGCGAGACCCAGCTGATCTTTGTCGACACCCCTGGCATTTTCCAGCCGCGCCGCCGTCTGGATCGGGCCATGGTGGCGGCCGCTTGGAGCGGGGCAGGTGATGCCGATGCCGTCATCCATCTTGTGGACGCCTCAGAAGTCACCGCCAAGCCAAACGGCCACGCCGCTGCTGACACCGCTTCGATTATCGAGAACTTGCAGAAGACACAGCGCAAAGCCGCGCTGGCGCTGAACAAAATCGATGCCATGAGGGTCGAAGACCTTCTGCCGCTCGCTGAAAAGCTCAATGCCACAGGCGTTTACGAGCAGATCTTCATGATCAGCGCGCTTAAGGGTGATGGCCTGGAAGCCTTAGGCGCCTGGTGCGAATCCCGCATGCCGGAAGGTCCCTTCCTCTATTCGCCCGAACAGTCCGCCGACATTCCTTCGCGCCTTCTGGCCTCGGAAATTACCCGCGAAAAGCTCTATCTGCGTCTGCATGACGAGCTGCCTTACGCTTGCGCGGTCGAGACCGAAAAGTGGGAAGAGCGCAAAGACGGTTCGGTCAAAATCGACCAGATCATCTACGTCCAGCGTGACGGTCAGAAGGCCATCGTGCTTGGCAAGAATGGCGCCGCGATCAAAGGCATAGGCGCCGCTTCTCGCAAAGAGCTGGAACAAATTTTCGACCGCCGTGTGCATCTCTTTCTGTTCGTGAAGGTGCGCGAGGATTGGGCCGACAAGCGCGAGCATTACCGCGAAATGGGTCTGGAGTTCCCGGAGGAATAGCCAGCCGTGGAATGGACTGACGACGCTCTCGTTCTATCGGTTCGCCAACATGGCGAGTCGAGCACGATCCTCGAAGTCCTCACCCGCAGCCATGGCCGGCACCTGGGATTGGTGCGCGGCGGGCGCAAACTGAAGCCTGTCCTGCAGCCTGGCAACACCGTGCAGCTGCATTGGCGAGCGCGGCTGGCC